>CAZAGT010000073.1:0-8914 GCA_964484515.1 uncultured Desulfobacteraceae bacterium
TTCGGAAGCCTTGCATCTGGACATTTTCCGTCAGCCTCAAAGAAGTCGGTTTTTCGACAGCTTCTCTATCTTAATTGAGCGAAAACGATCAATACGAAGCAGTCAGAAGTCAGCGCCGCCGATTGCTGCAGGGGTTCACCCGCCTCGGGAGGGCATCCAGTTCGATCAACTGGGAAACTTCAAGAAGGTGGTGCTCGAATTTGACATTTTGAGATTCTTCGACGTCTGTTCGACTTAAGATATCAAAGATCTCCTTTAATGAAGTTTCACACGAGGAGTCATAAGAAGGAATTTGGGTTGATTTTATGACCGTAGCATAGGTGAGTTATAGATCTCGCCTTTGGTACTCCAAACTGACCGCCGATAGCTGATAGCAGAATGCCCGCTGATTGGAGTTGGACTCAATTTATGAGAGATTCTCGTGTTGCCGGTTCATGCCGCCTATGATTTTGACATCGCATCGAGAATGAGTGGCATGTGTGCGGCAAAGAAGCCGGAATGTCCCAGGCCTTTCAGTTCGTAATAGGTCGTCATTGCGGGATAGAGCTGCGCCAGTTTACGTCCCATCCAGACCGGTATGACGTTGTCGGAATCCCCATGAAAGATGAAGACCTGCGGCGGAGTTGGGCGAGCGGCCAGCTCGGCCAATCTCTGGATGTTATCGTATTTCTCGGGATTGATGAGGTTTATCGATCCGCCTAAGAACTCACCGTATCGGTCGGTTATTAGATCGCGCAAATTGGTGAAAGGCGACACCAGGATGATCTTCTTGACCTGCACATGAACGGCGAATTGCAGTGCCGTGGCGGTACCGAGAGAATGGCCTAGTATGTTAAGCCCCTTTTCGAGTTCACGGCGATCGGTCCGGCTATACTTCGCGAGGGCATCTAAAGCCCCCAGAGAGGAATGAAGGATTCGCGTGGCACGAGGAACTCCCTCATTTAGCCCATAGCCGGGATAGTCAACCAAGAGGTAGCCGGTATGTTCACGGGGAGCATCTCCGAGCCAATCGAGCCAGTCCAGCGCCAAGGATGAAATCCCACCAAATAAAATCCACAGTTCTTGGGGCGGCTTTGCCGGATTCCTGTGGGGCGCAAGGTAATAGGCCATCTGGCGGCCTGTCTCCATGGTGTACTGCAGCTCGATGGCACCGCGCGCGGCTTGGAAGGCCTTGAGGTCGCTCCAATCGTAGGTTCGGGGCTGGTAGAACATAGGATGATCGCATGCGCAGAGGAAGAATATGACCCAAATTGGGAACAGATGCCTGTAGTTGTGGTATCTCTTGAGCATGTTCATAGCCTGGGAAGAACATTAGTTGAGCGAAAACGCTCAATTCGGAGGGGTCAGAAGTCAGCCCACCCGCTTGCCGTGGAGGCGGCCAGTTTAATCGACCAAGAAACTCCCTGAAAATGGTGCTTGAATTTGACCTTCTCAGATTCTTCGAGGCCTGTTAGCCCAGCTATGGGGGTCTCTTTTCAAAAATGAGGAATTGAGTGTAATGTCTCGGCATAAGGCGCTGCCCGAGGCGGCCGGAGGACCACCGCCGTATAGGTCGGACCGAGAGCCTTGGCGCATTCTCCGGGTCTGCTCCGGCCGCCTTGCTTGCAAGCTTCTTTAGCGTTCGAGCGGGTAACGTTTCGTTTTTGAAAAGAGACCCCCATAGCTGGACATTTAGGTTGCAGAGGCCTCATTTCATGAAGTCTCATACGAGCCGCGACTCCAAAAGATCGGTAGCTCAGTTAGATAAGTGGGGCTTACCTCCTAGGAAGCTGCAAGGCCGATCAAAAGAAACGTCCCAACGTAAAGACGACGGAGTTTATACCTTTGTTCTCATCGTCGAGCCCGGCGTTGGAGATATGGTGCAGCCGCAGGGACGCGAAATAGGGAGTTTTCGACCCGCTTGGGAACTCGGTTCCAATGCCAAGCTGGGGATTAAAATTGAAGCGTAGACCCTGTCCTTCCACCTGGAAGTCCGTATAGATCACGCCGACCCCGCCTTCAAGGTATGGCCGCAACCCCTTGCCGGTCAGTCGGTCAAGGTAGTAGAGGGCAAAGCCGCTAATCGAAGCTATAAATCTGCCCCGGAACTCGGATTTGACCGTGGCCCCCGCAGCCCCCTCAACCTTAAAACGCAAGGCCTTCGGTGCCCGATGGGGCCAAACCCGATCGTAATCGAACAGGGCCACACCCGTAAGGAGCAGAAAATCGATATCTCCCGTTGGGCTGTACGTGTTACCGTAAGCCAGCGACATTCCGTACCGGGTTGCCGCGTATCCGCCTTCATCATCTTCACCGTATGCAGGGCAAACGAAGAGGAAGGCTGCAATCAGCAGAGACGCGTTCACCCGAACGAAACTACGTCTGGCGCAAAACATACGAGCTACGGTCATCAGTCGTGTCCAAGAAAAAGGGCCGCGTGGTCCGATAGGCCTGCAGTTGCTGGTTGAGTGATTGCTGGTTTGCAGGGAACCGCGGAATAGTGGACCTCTTCTCTATTTGCGAATCAGTCTCGCGCAAGAGTCACGAGGCCAAATTCTCCGCCGGCGCCCAATTTCAAACAACAGATCTTCCTTGATCCAAGCTCTTGATCATCATGGATGACACCTCTCAACGCCCCGTTGGTCGTGCTCTCCGGCGAAGGAAAGATCCGGTTGTCTCGTATCGACAGCGCGGCGACGGCCATATCGAAGGCCGGCCCTGCCGGAAGACTGCCGTATAGCGGCGTATAGCAAGCGACTGTTCGATCGGCGGCAAGGTATTGAGCATACCGGGAACAGCACTTTCGATGACCATCGGCACCAAGGATAAATAGCGCGTCATCAGGCAAGTCGGCCTGTGCTCTTCTACTGTCTCCAACCTGGACGTCCGCGATGAACCCGTAGCGCGGAGCGTCGTCCTCATCAGGGGTCAAGAGAAAAAAGGCCGCCCCCTCCCCAGGGACTGCACTCTGCTGGTCGAATTGCATCGGCCGCATCGGTCCGCCGGCCTGTTCACCAAAAAATCGGCGCCAGCAGTAACCGAGTACGTCGGAGTATTCGTCGACGCCGCCAAAAAGGATCCGGTCCACCCGGCCCTCCGCCAACCATAGACCTGCGCAGAGAAGCGCCGCCGGCACCGACATCTCAAATTGGCTCACGGTAAGCGCGGGTCCATCCATATGCAGTAATATTGAGAGATGGCCGCCGGCCGCGTTGTGAACGGAGTTCGAAAAGAGTGTCGGGGAGGCACAGGCATCACCATCCTTGATAACGGAATCGAGAAACGCGAATGTGGAACGGCTTGCACCGTAGCCCGTGGCGACGATCAGCCCTACACGCTGCCCGGAGTGGTCCGGCCCCCCCGCATCATCAAGCGCAAGCCAAGCCGCCAGGAGAGCCATTCTGGAAAAATGATCCATTCGACGTGAAGCTCGACTGGGTACAAAGTCCTTGAGCGAGGATGTATCCGGGACCAAATGGGCCTCCCAATCAGGACCGTCTTTCTCGGCCCGACCCATTTTGTGCGGAGGCATCGTTGCTGCCCCCCTAAGTGCGCCTTTCAGGGCCGCCACCCCGCATCCAAATCCTCCGACAACGCCGATCCCTTCGATGCCCATTTTTGCTCTC
This sequence comes from uncultured Desulfobacteraceae bacterium, assembly GCA_964484515.1. GTDB lineage: Bacteria > Desulfobacterota > DSM-4660 > Desulfatiglandales > HGW-15 > CAZAGT01. Next base: position 3,606 of record CAZAGT010000073.1, read on the forward strand.
ACGAAGTTACCCTCGAAAACACGATCGCGGAATTGTGACCCCCAAACGCCAGCGACTCAGAGACGGCAATCTTGCCCGCCACGGCCGTCGGCTCTGAAACCGGCTCCGTCGGCAGTTCGGGATCCCCGTTGGCGAAGCCGATGCTTGCGGGGATCCGGCCCTCTTCCAGGCAGATTACCGTAAAGGCGGCCTCTATCGCCCCGGCCGCGCCAAGGGTATGGCCTGTGTATCCTTTCGTGGAAAGAAATGGAGTGCCGGGAAACACCTCGTTAAGGATTTGCGCCTCCACACGGTCGTTATCCGGCGTTGCCGTCCCATGAGCATTAATAAAGGCGACCTCAGAGGCATTTACCCCAGAATTTGCCAAGGCGCCTTGAAGGGCCTGTCTCAAGCCCTTGCCGTCCGGACTCGGAGCTGTTAGATGATGGGCGTCGCAAGCCGATCCGTAGCCGAGCGCAAAGGCGCGCGCCTCCTTTCCCCTTTCCTGCCGGGTCTCTTCAGACTCCAAGATCAAGAACGCAGCGCCTTCACCCAGATTCAGGCCTTTGCGGTCCCTGTCAAAGGGTCTGCATGGAGCGCCATCTGTGATCATTAGAGATATAAAGCCATTGTACGTCACTCGGCACAACTCGTCGGCTCCGCCGGCAATAACCGCATCGCATATCCCCGATCGAATCCAAAGGGCTCCCATACCCACCGCATCCGTTCCGGACGAGCAAGCGTTGACCACCGTTTGAGCGGGCCCTGTCAGACCAAATGAAGCGGCCAGGGTCGCGGCAGGGTTGTTGCTGAGAAACCGATTTATCGCCCCCATCGGGGGGTGAAGACCCCGTTTGTACTCAGCATAAAACGCTTCATTATTCATGGCACTGCCAACCGTGGTTCCGATACATATTCCTATCCGTTTCCTGCCCACGATATCGTCGTTCCAACACGCATTTCGAATCGCAGCTTTCGCCGCAACCATGGCCAGACGATTTGTGCGCGACACCTCCGGTTCAGCTTCATCGTTCCCGTGGCAGAACTGGTCTGGGACCTCGAACACGGGGTAATCGACGGGGTGTGCATGCTCAAAACCTTGAGGAGGCCCAGGCCTGCGGACACCGTGAAACAAGGAATCCATACAAGCTTGGACTGTTTCGCCAGCGGCGCAAACACAGCCGATGCCGGTTATTGCAACTGGCGCCTGGGGATTCATGCGGGAAGCCGCTCCTGAATAAAGGCGGCCAGGGCGTCGACCGACTGAAAGGCCACGCGTCCTTCGTCCATGTCCTTTATTTCGACGCCGAAATGCTTTTGGATCAAAACGACGAGCTCAACGGCGTCGAGTGAATCGAGCCCGAGCCCTTCACCAAAGAGCGGCATGTGATCCTCAATTTGGTCCCATTGCAGGTCCTCCAAATTGAGGCCTTCCACGATGACCTTCTTGATTTGTGACTTTGTATTCACTGTATTACTCCCCAATAGGTAAATTTGACACGGGCGTAATAAAGGAATGCCTCAACATCCATCTTCACGGGCAACCCTGCCACATGTCATGGAAATTAAAGAACTGATAAGGATACTGCTCGGCAAACGATTCCAGGGCCTTTACGAACTGCGTTACGTAGGGACGGAAGACCTCGCCTGATCTGTCCCTGAACTTAGGCACATGAATGACCTCGGCCACGTCCAGCTCATACGTACGTGCCCCGGTCTTGCATGAAAAAAGCACAACGACGGGCACACCGGTGGCTGATGCGAGCTTGAATGCACTATAGGGAAACGGAACTCCCCCTCCGAGGAAATCGCAGCAGAGGCTATTTCTTTCACTGCCGAAGACCCGGTCTCCCATAGTGCAAAGGATGTGACCCTCTTTGAGTACCTGGAGCATTTCGAGTGTGCCTCCCAGATAGCCTTTCGGATCGATCGTTCGATAAGGGGAGGACCGGCCGGCATGTTCGAAGTAGTGCCGGTCTACATCTCCCTCCTCCCGCCGCAAGAGCATATAGACCGGCACATTCAGAGCGTGAAGGGCAGACATGGCAACCTGCCAACAACCCACGTGCGCTGTCAGCAGTACAAAACCGGTGCCCCCTACCAGTAACTGCGACAATTTTTCACGCCCATTGAGCTTCGTCTCCATCCGATCGGGGCCCAGCACACCAACGATCGCACGGTCCACCAAGACCTTGCCCAGCTGCAGGCTCAGGCGGTAACTGTCGAGAAGACGGCCCAGGTTCTTCTTCGCTGGAAATCTGTGTGAAAGGTAGTGCTCACTCCTTCTGCGAATCGATGGACGAAAGAAGATGTAATAGAATACGACGATATAGAGCAGACCGTAAGCCAGAGGGCGCCCTCCTAACCTGATAAGGGCATAGAAGATCTGATGTTGAAAGGCCGAACCAATGCTGCGACTGCTCCATTTTGGCTCTTGGTTCATGCAGCCCGAATCCTCGGTCCGATTCATTCGACCTCCCTCCCAAACCATGAAGCAGACAGAAAGATAATCGCGCCCAGGACCATCCCTATGGCGGGACCAACGACCAAGGATCCCAGAAACCATTCGTGAAAGCGTTCAAGGCCCTGATGGCCAAGAGTCTCCAGTGAAATCTCGGTCAAGAGCCTGCCATGTCTCAGAAAATGACCGACCTCGATGCAGAGGGCCGGAATGATCGGGGGCATGCACAACTGACTGGTGCTCACCGCCACGATCTTATTGAAACGGAGAAATCCGGCCACAAGAATGATGGCAATCGTATGAAAACTAATGAGCGGTAAGGCGCCCAAGATGATCCCCAATGCGCCCGCGGCAGCCAATCTCTTTGGCGACGCATTCTCCTTTGCCAAGATCCTCAGTGACCGAACCGGGTGAAGGAGCGTGATCCCGGCACCACCGCGCTCCGGGTGAAAGATCCTGCGGTGCGGAAGAGGGACAATCGCCCTCGCGGTAAGCCTAGCATTGAGCCAGCTAATTTGGGCGTTATCAAAAAACCGCTTGAAATGAGACACTCGCTCCTGTGCCGGAGGATAATGTACCGAAACGTCAACTTCTCGGATTGAAACCCCGGCCCACGCCGCCTTGACGAGGACCTCCACTTCAAAGGCAAAACGTCGTTCCCGTAACTTCAATCTTTCAAGAACGACGATCGGATAGGCGCGGAATCCACTCTGCGTATCTTTCAAGGTTACACCCGTCTGAACTCGAACCCAGAAGTTAGAGAACCCCCGCCCAAATCGACTCCCCTTGCCCACATGGATCCCCTCAAAGAGCCGCTTTCCGACCACAATGCTCTCCGGTTCTCTCAGTAGCACGGGAAGGATGTGCCTAACATCAGCGGGGTCGTGTTGACCATCCGCATCGAGAGTCACGATATGGGTCATAGCAAGCCTCTTGGCCTCACGCATGCCTGTCATGATAGCCACGCCCTTACCCAGATTCTTGGGATGGCAAACGACGTGCGCCTCCAGATCACGGATCGCCTCAACGCCCTGATCGGTGCTGCCGTCATCCACGACGATCACCGTGTCGTGGACTCCTAGTGCACGCCCCACAACCTCACGCAACGTGCCGGCGTGATCAAAGACCGGAATCACGATAGCTATCCTGATACTCTGGGATCTTAGTGCTTCTTGCTGCTCTCTCCTGTGCCAAACAGGATGGGCCTTCGACGCCACGTCTATGAGAACTCCTCCCTCAACCATCGATACCGTAATCAGTCCTGTTGATCCGTTCTATGCATGGCAGGACACGCTCTCAGCGATCCCCCTATACATGCTGAAGCCGCTTGTCGCTCCTGATAAATTTGAAGAAGCTTTTCCAGTGGTAGAGGAAGCGCATCCAGCTATCCGGGCTGCGCCAGAGCATACAAAAGAAGCCCCATAGCACCTTGAGGCGCAAGTAGTGCCTCTTGTAAAAGGCCTTGAAGAGCTCTTCGAGACGCTCTCTTACCATCCCTTTGGTGATGAACACGAAGTGCATACAGTCCATCTTCTGCCACTCTTCCTCAAACTCCCCAAAACGGTGAATGTGACGATACAGGGGAGAGCCCGGGAACGGTGTGAACTTTGCCAGGTTGAAATCGTCAATCGGAAGCGAAAACACATATTGCATGCTTTTCCTGATGCTGGACTCCGTCTCGCCCGGCAACCCCATCATCAAGAGCCCCTTCGTACGGATGCCCGCCCGCTTGATCAGCCTGATTTTATGGGCCAAGAGCTCGAGATCGGCGTTTTGCCGGTGGTATGCCAAAAGCTCCTCGTCCCCGGTCTCGATACCGAGGCTTATCATCCAACATCCGGCTGCCTTCATTTGTAGCAACAGGTCCCAATCGATGTGTTCGGCCCGAACGGCACAATTGAAGGTGAGGCCCAGGGGGCGATCGATCATCATCTGCGTCAGGGCTACTACCCTCTTGCGGTTGAACGTGAACTGATCGTCATAGAAGTTCACATGCCGGATATGAAACCGTTCGCGTAGGTATCGCAGGTGTTCGTAGACATACTCGGCCGAGTTGTATCGAAAGCTGCGACGAAATACCGAACGATCACAGTAGCTGCACGCGTAGGGGCACCCGCGGCTTGTTATACAGCTGGAATTAGGCGCTTTCGGATAGTTGAATATGGGCAGTGTATATGTTTCGGGGTAACCCAGGAGCTTCTCATACGCGGGAAAGGGAAGCCGATCAAGCTCGATTCCGCTCTCCCGGTAACCGCTAAAACACACCTCGCCACGCACCTCTCGGTAGACGAGACCTTTCAAGGAGTGCGCCCCTTCTCCGGCACTCTGAAGTAACTCCTTCAAGGTTGCTTCCCCCTCCCCAACGACGCCGAAGTCAACAGCGGGGAACATCTCCAGAGCCTCTCGTTTAAGGGCGGAGGCATGAGGGCCACCGACGATAACGCGGAGATTCGGCAACACATCTTTCGCCAATTCTGCAATTCGGACGCCATCTAGAAAGCTCGACGTGGTGCAGCTCAAGCCCATAAAGGCCGGTTTCTCCCGCAGCAAATAGTCACGAATAACTCGATCGGAGTCCGGCTGAGCATAACAGTCCACAATCTCTGAATGGAAACCGCCCGCCTCCAGGTAGGCCGCTATACTTGCCAGCCCCAGGGGCGGCATCACATTCGCTATCCTGGAAATATCCGTCGCGGCGGCTACGGCATGGTAGCCCAAGGGATGCACCAAAAGGATCTTTCTTTCGTCGAGGCTTCGCATCTAAATTCCGTCCGGATCCTCTGTGATCCTAGTGTCTACGCTTTGCATACTGCAGTAATTTGTCCCAAAGCAGCCCCCGGTGGCCAAAGCGATTCATGGCCGCCAGCCG
>CAZAGT010000073.1:8924-17471 GCA_964484515.1 uncultured Desulfobacteraceae bacterium
CCCATCCCTCCGAGGGCGGAAAAATGCGGTCCAGTCGTCCCCTAAATGCGTTCACGATGCTTTCGTTCATCGGATGTACATCTATACCCGGCGAAAAGTAATAGACGGGTCGCAGGAGAGATACATCCTCACTTAGGACACCTTCTTGCACCGCTCGATCGTAGAGGGCTGTTTTAGGAAGGATACGGATACCGGAAAATGCGAACACCACGCTGTTCTCAAGTCTCTCAAGGTTCTCCAAACCTTCCCTCAGGGTTTCGAATGTCTCGTCCGGTCCGCCAAAAAGGGCATAATGCGCTACCGGAAGATCCAATTCACTACATGTTCGATTGAAACTTACCACATCGTCAAAACAAAAAGATTTTCCAAGTCCCTTCAGGGTCTTGTCACTGGTAGCGTCCGTACCTGCTTCCAGGGCGTACATGCCGGACCTCTTGAGGAGTTTCAGCTCCTTTGCACCGATTCCGTGGGGGCGAAAAAATGCGGACCAGCGCACTCCAAGGCCACGCGACAGAAGTCCGTCCGCAATGCCCAGGTAGGTACCGCCGGAATCATTGAATATCGAATCCGTGAAAAAGAGGGTGTTCATCCCAAAGTCCTGATGCAGTTGACAGATCTCGTCCAGCACATCCTCAATCTCTCGCGGGCGGCATTTCCGGCCCTCAAGCTGAGGGTAGGTGCAATACACACACTGGTAAGGGCAGCCGCGCTTGGTCTGTACACCAAGCATGCCGCTCTCCTGCAAATAGAAGTCAACGAAATCACGCTCCCAGAGAGAACCACGAATTCCCGATCCATTAACGGGTAATGAAGAACGGTTTACGATTTTTGGAAACGAATCGCCTCTGTCGCGGGCTGCAATCAAATCACAAAGCGCTTGCTCGCCCTCACCCACAACTCCAAAGTCCGCATTTAGATATTCGAGAATCTCTTCCGGAAGCAAAGAGAATGCCGGCCCTCCCAAGATCACCGGCGCGTTTGAGAACCGGCGAACGAGTTCAAGCAGCCGCCTATGAGGTGGAATATACCAGGCCTCCTCCGAGGTAAACGAATCGACGTTATCGATGTTGCGCAGGGAGATACCGATATAATCGGGTTCGAACTCCGACAGGGTTTTCTGTAAGACCCGTTCAGATTGGTTGGTGACGAGGAAATCGTGTTGACAGACCGCGTGACCCTTGGCGGAAAGGGCCGAGGCCAAAACCGCTATGCCCAAAGGATAAACAGGATAAGGTTCTCTTGTGGTGTTTGCGGAGATCAAAAGGATCTTGCTCATGCTTCTGCTCTTCTTGCGAAAGAGCGTCTCCTGCCGACGTCATGCCGCCGTTGGTAAGTCCCATTCTCAATTTCTTTTTGGATTACTTTCTTGAAAAGCGTGCCCATCCGCAACTCGGGACCTTCCCCCGCATAGAACGTATTCCAGGCGTAGTCATACATCGCCTGAAGTTCGTCGGGTGTCATCCGTTTGGGTTGGAATACGACCTTGTCGGCTGTGTAGCGAGACCAATCGTTGCTCAGTATTCTTCCTTCCCCTTCAAGCTTCGCCCGTACGGGAGAATGGGGGAAAGGAGTCAGGATCGTAAACTCGGCCATATCAAGTTCAATCTCCATGAGAAATTCGACAAATCGTTTGATGTACTCTTCGTCCTGCTCATCCGTCCCCAGTAGGATTGTCCCTTCCACACCCATGCCGTGTTCTTTCAGTCTTCTGATCCGGCGGCGGATCCCGTCGGAGGGTTTTACTATCGCCTGGTACACATACCAACATCCGGCATCGGCTGCCAGCTTCAGAATCTCATCGTCGTCAAGGATCGGATGAGAAACCCAACTCTTCTTCAATGGCGCCATAGCCTTGAACAAATCCTTGAGCCACTGTCGATCGTGGGCGAGGGAATTATCCACGATGAAAAGACGAGTGTTGTCAATCGAAGCCATCTCCTCGATGACCTTGTCTATGGGTCGCGGGCGGAATGTATTACCCCCCAGAAAACCGACGCAACAGGGGAAACAGTCGAATTTGCATCCTCGTGACGCATGGACGAGATCAAGCATTTGGACGCCGCGGTAATTATAGAATTCTCGATTCAGGATCTGTCGGCGAGCTGTACCGATCCTGCGGGTGTCGGGGAAATCGTTCATGTAATCATAGATCTCTCTGAGATGACCTGACTGAAGATCGTCGATTACGTGCATAAAACGGCCCTCCACCTCGCCAAGAAAGACTGAATCGACGTGTTGTCCCAACTCTTCGGAGTGCAGCATTGCCGCGATGCCGCCACAGATCACGGGCACACGCAGCCGCCGATAGCGGCGCGCTATCTCAATCGCCCGCGGCAATTGACATGTCAGCATCACGGACAGGGCTACGAGATCTACATCTTCCTCGAAGACGACGGCCTCAAAATTCTCGTCGACAAATGTCAGTTCCGCCTCAGGAGGCACTTCAGCCGCAAAGACCACCGGCCCATGCGGAGGAAGGTGGAATTCCGTCTGGCGTTCAAGTTTGGACCAGCTGGGATAAATCAACTTGATCTTCATGAGGCTCAAGACACCCCTGAATGAGTTCAATGAAGTTCAGCTTGCGGGCACCATGAAGATACGCGGTTCCCTCTCCATCCATGACAACGATTCCATAAGGGGGCAGGGCCGCTTGCCCGACATCCTCGAGTACGACAAATACGGCCCCCGGCAGACACGCCCCCTTTGGCGTGAATGGTGGCTGTCCTCCTAGATCACAAACACCGGCCAGCATCGCCTGGTGCTCCCCTTGCGCAACGATGCTCAGCGCCAATTGCAGGCTAACGAGGCCCCAAGGCAAGCTTTCACTCACGACGAAACTAACTCCGCTGAGTCCGAATGTGATGGCCGCTTCCCCCAAGAAAGAATTCGGCAGCGTATACGCGAACAGGTGCGGGCTGGCAAACCCGCCTCCTTGCGGCGTGACGGTGTTGAAGTAATCCATATCGGTTCTTAGGCAGCCATGCGTGGTGGACGCAACAATGCCGATCATCCGTTTCTGCTCCCATCTATCCAGCCCTGCATCTCTCAGGGCATGTGAAATGGCCGTCAAACCGAGCTTACTATACGCGTCCATGCGACCGAACCGATCACAGGAGCCTTCAATAGCCACCTGCCTCGTGAGCTTAGGCAGGGGTCCGTCATCGACCCCAAAGGGATGGCCGCTTCTTCCTCGTCCGATCCCCTCAGAGGTCACCCATCCAACTCCCGTAATGGCACCGCTCATCTTCCATTCCCCTTTCCGATGATAAGCGCGGCGCTGACTCCCCCGAATCCGGAATTGGTGGTAAGCAGGTAATCGCCCGCAAAGTCCTTTGGTTCAGGGCTGACAAGACCCTCCGCACCCCATTCCGGTTTTGAAAGGCCGACCGTAGGAGGAGCAAGCTGCCGCGCCAGCGCTTTCAAGCCCAGTGCCACCTCGATACCGCCAGCCGCTCCCATGCTGTGACCGATGGCGCCTTTTATGGAATAGACGGGCATCTTGCGGTCACCGAAGACCTCCCCAAAGGCGGCCAATTCCATAAGGTCATTATAAATCGTGCCGGTTCCATGGGCGCTGATGGCCGCAATCTCTTCTTCTTTGATCCTCGCCCGTGCAAGCGCCTGCCGAATGGCCTTGACCAGGCCACAGGCATCCTGAGCCGGAGCCACAATATGCGCGGCGTCATTGGCGCTCCCCCAGCCGTGAACCGATCCGAGGTGAGGCATGTTTGATCGTCGAGCACGTTCGGCACTCATGAGCAGCAGCGCTGCGGCACCCTCGCCCAGGGTGAGACCCGCTCGATCCCGATCAAATGGCCTGCAAGGAAAAGGCGATAAGGCCTGGAGTGCGGAAAAACCCGAGAAGACGAATTCCGTTACCAGATCGAAACAGCACACGAGAACGGCTTCCACCGCTCCGGATGCGATCAGGGCGGCTGCCTGACCTAGCGCAATAGCCGAGGAGGCGCAGGCCGCGCTGATGTGGATACCCTTCTTGCCAAGGCCGAGCTTCCGGGTCATCCTCTCTGCTGAACGGAAGGGCAACACGTCATTGGGGTCCGCGGGGGCGCCTCTCTGAAGGCGTTCAAGATTGTCGATACCGACCTTGGTGGAAGCGGTTATGAGATAGGCATCCAAGGGGACAGAAGCCATCCCCGCTAATACAAGATCGATGAGCGCATGTATCATGGATCTGCCGTCCGACGACCTCAGCTCATCTAAATAGCCGGCATGGTGGGCCCTGTAATTCTCGACAGCGAAACGCCGCAACGGTTTGATGCCCGTCTGACCCTCTGCAAGCCTCTGCCACGACGTTTCATAATTGCTTGCCAGTGCCGTCGCTACGGCGACATCCGTGATCCAGACCTCTCTTATGTCAGTCTGCCTGACTTCCATCGCTCCCGAAATTCTCTGTAAAAGGGTGGTGGAACCATGAGGGGAGTTTCATTAAGATCCAACATCATCTGCACGGTGTATCCGGTCGTCGTGACGCGTCCCTGAATGTCTCTGATGATAAATTCCATGTTGATCCGCGCCGCCTCCGCCCAGTACAGTAATGACTCCACTGTAAAACACTCCTGGAACCTAAGGGGCCGCTGGTAATCTATGTGGATCTTTTTGATGGGGGCGACGACGCCCTGCCTGTAAAAGTCCATATAGCCGACGCCGTATGTTTCTCCCAATCCGGCCCTGGCGTCTTCGAAATAACTCGAATAACGGCCGTGCCATACAATCCCCAGCGCATCCACCTCTTCAAATCGAACTCGTCTCTCGATCTTGTGGCGTAAAGGTGCGGGCTCCCCCTCACGGTACGAAAAGTAGGGTTTGTTCATGGATCAAGATCTCTTTTTCGGCTGGTCATAGTGATGACAAACGTTGAAGCAATCCTGTCACCGGTCCGAATAGTGACGTCACATCCTGCTCTCCCATCGATGAAGCGCTCCCGGCATTGAATGTTTATCTCCTGCTCCGGTTGGATTTCCTGCAGGAACTTGGCGTTCTTCACCGCCGCCAACTCTACAGGCTCCCCGACCTGCTCTTCTGCCAGCTCCAGGGCGGACAGGATTTGAACAAAGGCGGGAAGAATCGGATAGGCTGGAAAATGACCCGAAAAACCGATAAAGTCGGGGCTGAACACATAGTTTCTACTTATCGTATGAGCATCTATGACCTGAAGCGGGCCCACATTCAACGACCCAAACGCCTGTCTGATTCGGTTCATAAGAACAATATCCATCCTCTCTCAAACTGGGCTCCGCTCAAGAGCTTACCGTTCCCCCCCTGACGGACAACCGTCCAAATATCATCGCGGTGGTGCGAGATCTTTCCGATACACGGCCGGGATCACAAGCAAGGCCGCGGGGATCGCCGCACCAATGCCCAAGAGGACGGTCAGTCCGATCGAATAGAGAGCCGGGTGACGGGCCAAGGTCAACCCGCCAAAACCAGCCAGGGTCGTCAACCCCGATATGAGAATCGCCCATTCGGTTTGATGGCTGGAACCATCGGAGATCCTGCAAACCATGAAGATGCCGTAATCAACGCCGAGGCCGATAACCAGGATCGTCGCTACGATGTTGAAAAGATTGAATCCTATTCCCAGACACCCCATTGTCCCACACATACAGGCCAAACCGGTGATGACAGGGATAAGGGCAAAGAAGACCTTTTTGGGTTTGTGTAAAAGGACACTCAATAGGATAAGCACCACGAGCGATGCCCCGCTGATGAAACGCACGAAGTCATCCAGGATCGCCTGACTGATCATCCTCCCGAAGCGCGTTTGAGATACCATCCGAGTCCCCGCCGGCCGTGTACCGCCGTCAGTCACGAGACCGACCACCTTGGGCGTGTCCGGAACCAGCGTCAGGATGAGGACCTTTTGGTCCATTTTGATGACCATGGACTCAAGTAGGTCTCCGAGGCCGACAGCCCGCAGGTCTTCCGGGGTAAGGGGTGGGCGCCCGGCTGTGAAGGTTTCGAAGTAGGCTTTAAAGGCTTGCGGTGTGAAACCGAGCTGCCGGCCCTCATTTTCCAGCATGAGGCGAGTTGCCGTTCCGGCTTCACCCGTCCAATAATCCCGCCAGCCTTCTTGATTGGCCAGCTGGGTCTTCAGCGAGGGCAGAATCGGCGCCACACTGAGAATCGGGGCTATCTTTGCCTCATTGTGCAGATAGCTGAACAACTGTTCGTTCACCTCGAGGGCCGTTTGAAGATCTTTTCCCTCCGCAAAGATCATGGCCATTCCGCGAAGGTCTCCCCAGGTCTCCCGCAAATGATCTTCGGCGGCGCGAATATCCGCCGTTACCGCGTTGACGGATCTCAGGTCTCCGTTGAACTTCAGCTTCGTCCCCTGCCAAACACACAGAGCCAACAGTGCCAGCCATACGGCAACCACCCACCGTGGGGAGGATTTGAATGCGGTTCTCCCTAGATCTGGGCGGTTATCGAACCTGGCAGGGGGCGAAAGGATCTGCGGTAAGATGATCAAAGAAATGATCAACGACGCCCCAATCCCAATGACCGCAAAGCACGCGATCTGGCGCTGGCCGGGCAGATTGGAGAAGAGCAGGCTCCCGAATGCCCCGAGCGTTGTCATTCCTCCAAACAGAATGGGATAAGAGACCTCGGCCATGATTCTGGAAGGATGGCGTGACCTACTGCACAGGGCAAAATAGACGTGCAATGCGAAATCCACAGAAATCCCCAGGAGCACGGAACCAAAACCGACCGTGACCGCAAAAACGCGGTCATAAGCTAAAGAGATCATGGCCAGAGCGATACATAGAACCGAGACCGGCACCAGGAAAACAAAGGTAGCTCGCCAATCTCGCAGGAAGACCAGAAAGATGGCGAAGATCGCCGTAAAGGAAAAACCAAGCACGATGAAAAGATCCTTCTTGATGATCGCGGCGTTAGCGGCGGTATAGCGGTGGCCACTAATCAGGGTGACGTCAATGCTCGATGGGATCACCGTGTCGACATGGTTCTGGAAGCGATTGAGCAGGTTTTCAGCACCGACAGAGTCCGTTATGTTTACATCGGTATCAGCAATCAGGAGTGCATTCATGCCGTCTTCGCTCAGAAAATGGCCCCCGGCGAGACGCATTTTTGGAATGATGCGCAGGAAGCGAAGCTTGTCCATGACCGTCTGACGGAGTCCGAGGGGGTCGATCTGGTTCAATGTTTCGATCCCCCATCCTGCAGGGGACAGGAGTTGCATGTACATGTCATATAGCCGCGTCTGGACTTTCTCTCGAGTGAGCCCGGCCCCAATCGCATTCAGATCTTCCTCCGTACTCAGGTTGGGAAGCCTGTCAAAAAGCAGTGAGAAAAAAGCCCTCTGGGTCAGATCAGCAGGACCGGAGACCACCCGCTTGAATAAGGGTGGAGTCATGACCCGCTTCAGATCCTCCACCGCCTTGGTCAGTGCCATCGGATCGGTTCCTGGCCGGCGCTTCAGGTTGACAATAACTTTGCGGGTCATTGGTGCGTGCTGAAGGAGCTCAAGATCGGTCGTTACCTGTGGGGGACTGTCCGGTAGCATCGAACGAATATCCTCTTGCACCTCGACGTCCTTTAATACGAATATACTTAAGCCGATGATTCCGAGCGTTGCTGCATAGAGAACCGCCCGGCGGGCGGAAAGGAAATCATAGAATAGGGACGGCAATACCGAAAACGTCATAGGAGAAAATCAGAACAGGTCTTCCTTTAGAGACCCGTTCAAGGTCGTGTTAAAAAACTCAATCCGCGTAAAATTTCGTTCGTTTTGACGGATCTCGATCAGACTCACGTGCCTGTCTTCAGCGGCAAAGGCGATCTTCAGATACTCGAACGGGGCCTTTTCCTGAGATGACAGTGGAATGAGCTTCAAAACGATTGGATCTTCCTGCAAGGGCACAATCTCATAGCCCCTGCGCAATTCATCAAAATCGGCGGTGATCCACGCGAACACCTGCTCGGCAAAGACCTTGATGAAGGGAACTTGATCGATCGAAAACGTTTCTTGACGACCTTGCTCCCCGCGCCAGCGTTTGGCTTCTCTTCCGTTGACGATGAATCCCATGCAGACCGGCTCCGTAAGCTCCCAGCGCATACGATCCGGCCTGCCGTAGTAAAAGCGGCCCCTTGATTCGAGCATACGATTCATCATGCCGCTGTGTTTTTCCTGCCGAAAATCACTCGAAATCGTCTCTATGTCTGCCACAGCATGGGCGATCCGCGCATAGACCTCTGACGCCCGGGCGACGTGTCCCCCATCTTCTCGCAGATCACCAAGGGCGCCGTGGGGTAAAAGCGCCAACACCAGGGTGAGGAGAACACCTCCTACTGGCTTTCCGCTACGATTTGACACTACTCCGAAACCCAAACCTTGATCGTACCCTCCGCGACCACGTTCTTTCCCTGCCACACCTCACCTGCCGCCACAGCAAACCCTCCCATCGAACCGATCGTTTCCACCCTGATTTGGAGCCGGTCTTCCACAAGCACCCGACCCGTCACATTGAAATTTCGAATGCCCACCAGGAACCCTCTCTTTGGCGG
>CAZAGT010000074.1:0-9920 GCA_964484515.1 uncultured Desulfobacteraceae bacterium
TTTCTGATGGTGGCCGCCGGTAGATGGGAACATCCCAACACGTATGCGTCTTGATGATCCCGTCCCTCCGGCGGTCCGTCTCGCCCCGGTTCATGTCTACGATCGCCCTTGCCACGTCCGTCGTGATCAGGGCCGCGACGCGCTTCCTCAGGGGCAGGTAGATCTCAGCGGCCCCTTCGTCGCTATCGCGCCGGATATCTTCCTCCCCGAGGATACAGAGATCCCGCATCTCGGTCGGAATCCGCTGTCCGGCGTGCGGCACGGAAAGGAGCAAGGGGAGGGTCACTTAGCCGGTCCCTTGGCGGAGCCGTCTCGCCGCGGATCGGCGACGCCGATGAATTCACCGTTTTCTGCGAGCACCAATTGCACACAGCCGAGATAGAAGGACATGGGCTGACGAATATCGATCTGAAATCCTCTCTTTTTAAGGATTTTGGGGATATCGTCGCGCATGTAGGCCGCTTCCAGGGAGACCTTGCCGTCAAAAGAGCAGTGCAACCGAGGCGCTGCAACCGCGTCAAAGGGTGACTGTTGGGCCAGCCTGATGAGGATCTGCATGATGGCCGACGTGATGCGATCGCTGCCGGGTGAGCCGATCGCCAACCAGGGCGTCCTTGCCCGGAAGATGATGGTGGGCGCCACACTGGCCCAGGGGACCCCGTTGGGCCTGAGGTAATAGGGGTGCGAGATGTCCTCGTACTCGAAGTCGTTCATGTAGTTGTTGTAGAGAAATCCCAGGTCCGGCGTCACCACCTTGGCCCCGTATACCAGTTCGATCGACTGGGTGAGTGCGACCACGTTGCCGGACCGGTCCATCACGGAGAGATGGGTGGTTTCTCCGCCTTTCTGGATGCGGGAGTGGATCTGTTCCGAGACGAGTTTGGCATAGTCGCGACTAACCATCCGCCGGTCCTGGACCTGGGGATAGAAGTTGGGGTCAAACGGTCTGTCCCTGCGATCGAGCTGGGCTCGCCGAATTACTTCAGCCAGCAGGAGGGCTCCTTGGGGAGAGTCCGGATTTCGTTCTTTGGCGGGGAATCTCCGCAGGATGTTCAACATCTCGACCAGGGTCCGGCCTGCTCCCGGCGGAGGCATGGTCCTGACATCCATGTTACCGAAGCGGCAGGTCAGTGGCTCGCGTTCGATCGGCATCGGGATATTGGCCAGGTCGTCCTTCTGAATGAGGCCGCCGTTCGCTTGCATGTCGTCACAGATCGCCGCGGCGATATCCCCGAGATAAAAGTCTTCGACCCCCCGCTCGGCCAGTCTCCGCAGGGTCCGGGCGAGGACAGGCTGTTTGAAGAGACTGCCGACCGGCATTGGCCTTTCCCCGTTTCGTAAGAAGAAAGCGCCTCCATTGGCCTTGCGCAGGTTTTTCAGTTCCCGTCGCTGGAGCCTATTCTGAAGTTCTGTGATCTGATAGCCCTCCTCAGCCAGCTCGATCGCAGGTTGAAGGATTTTCTGAAGTTTGAGTTTTCCGTACCTATCAAGGGCATAGGACAAGGTCGCCGGCGTGCTCGGGACCGTCAAAGCCGTATAGCCTCGACGCCGCGCGGTTTTTTTGGAAAAGACCTCCACGACGGCTCTGTTGGGGGCCCGCGAGGAGCCGTCGAGGGCGAACGTCCTTTCATCGTCAGCCAGATGGATCAGCATCATCGTCTGGCCACCCAGACCCGATGCCTGCGGCTCGCATACGCCGAGGGCGAAGGCCGCCGCGACGGCGGCGTCCATGGCGTTGCCTCCCTGCTCGAGGATCTGTACGCCCGCCTTGGTGGCACGGTAATGAGCCGTTGAGACCATTCCAAAGCGCGAGGCGGCGACCCGTTGCGGCCTGGGAAGCCGTGCCTTGATCGGTTCTAGAAAATCGGTATCTGAATCCTTCTTATTTGAGACGGCCATCGTTACCTCCGTAAACCTTTGCTTAGGAACCCTGCGACGAGCAGCGTGCGCTGGACGAGGGAGATCCGGTTAACAGCCTCCTGGGGGGTGTAGAGGTCACGAGCCGTCGGTCCGATACCACATACGACCGGCACCTTGGCCGGCACAAGCCCGGCCGCCGAGGGCCAGACCGAGGATTCCTGGCCGAAGGGGATCTCCCATTTCTCTGCGACGGCGCCGAGTGATTTTGCGAGGCCGAGGTTGTGACGCCGTTCTTTCATAGGTGGGCGGTCGGAGACGCTTTCCATTTTGTAGTGGTATCCCTTTGAATTGAGGATCTCCTTGACCTTGGCCTCCGCGGCGTCAGCAGCCTTAGGGTCCAGGTAATGAATGCTGAGATCCAGGATGACCCGGTGCGGCAGTAGCATCGGAAAGGCCTCTGTCTTGATGTTCATCCCGGACAAGGAGATCCGATCCTTGCGTGAGGAGAGGCTGGACATGTCTTGAAGCTTTTCGCAGACCCACAGCAGCACCTCTGGAGACTTATAATGTTGGCCCGGCCGCCGTGGTTTGCCCTCGACGATCAGTTGGTATTTACGCTGGCCGCGGCGCTGAACGATGACTTTGTCGTCTAGCGACCCCGGCCGCAAGATAAAGACCTGTTTCGCCTTCGCGGCGGCCTGCCGAATGATCTCGCGACTATACCGGCAATCGCGGCCTTCATCCAGGTAGTACAATACGCCCAGCGGGATTCTATGGAGCCTGCGGTGGTAGCGCAGCGCGCGCAGCGCAAACTCGAGCATCACCAGGGGGGCTCGCGACATGCCGATCCCCTCGCCGTAGAGCCACTCCGGCTCGCGTCTGAAGAGTTGTCTAGGGACATCGGGCTCCAGGGGCAAATCGACATGGCCAATAAAGAGGGTTCCGCCTTCCAGCCCCTTGGCGGTCTGCCAGGTCCAGGCCGATCTTTCGTCGGTAAGGGTCTCTACCGCGCTCATTTTGAGTTCTTGAAGCAACCGGCCCACCTTATCGATGGCCGCACGATTACCGACCGGATCGGAGGTTCGGCTCGAGGTCGAAACCCACTCCTCCAGTTTGCGTTCGATGGCGTCCCGCTGATTCGACAGGTACGAAAAAATAAGGGTCTGAAGGTCGCCGTCCTTTACCGCGACCGCAGGCGGCCTTGGTGTGCCGAAATATCTGGCGCTGGCCGTCTCCACGAGGCGGTTGACGAGCGCGGGGAAGTCCAGGCCGACCTCGCGTGCCGCGATGGTGTAAGAGCCGTGTTCCCCAAGGCTCGGCAAGCTGTTGATTTCAAGGATGTAGAAGTTACCTTCGGCATCCATGCGCATATCCACCCGCGCGCAGTCATAACAGCCGAGTGCTGAAAAGGCCTTTGCGGCGATTTCCTTGGCCTTGGCCGTTAGTTCTTCGCCGATGGGGGCCGGGCAGAGCCAATCGATCTTACGACCCGACTTCCCTTTCTTATCTTCGATGGTGTAGATGGCCGGTCCTTCTGCCCCAAAGACGATCTCACAAGGCGGCAGGGCTTCCGGCGGATGGTTCCCGAGGAGCCCGACATTAATTTCGCGGCCCTCGATGTATTGCTCCACGAGCACCGGCTGCTGGAACGTATCAAAGATGACCTGGGCCGCCTCCCTCAGTTCCGCTTCCGTATTGACGATCCTAATCCCCATGGAGACCGCCTCGTTCTTCGGCTTCACAATCACCGGGTAAGAGAGCTCGGGCGGCGGGAAACCGGGATCGCTCAGGACCGCAAAATCGGGGGTGGGCAGGCCGTGCTGGCGAAAGATAATCTTTGCGACCACCTTATCCAGTGCCAGCGAATGGGCCAGGGGTCCGGAGCCCACATAGGGAATCCCCACCATCTCTAGGATGCTCGGGACGTGCGTATATCGGGCTTGGCCCTGAACGCCGTACGACAGATTGAAGACCATGCCGGGCCTCTCACCTTTTAGCACCCGCGGCATGAATTCCTCAAGCTTGCGAATCAGGTCCTTGTCTCCCTCAAAAGACCTGACCTGGTGTCCATACTTCCGGAGGCCGTCCGTAATCGCCTTGATGGCCTTCTTGCCGTACTTTTCACGATTGGGAAGCCCGAAGAGATTGATCACGTTCTGGCTTTCCCGATTATACACGATGGCGATTTTCATTCTGCTGTGCTTGCTCCTTTCGGCATGTCCGTATTCTTCGTGTCACGACCAGGACCCACCTCCTCAGTCTTCTCCAAAGAAATCGGTGAGTATGAATCTCAGTTTTCTCCTGAGGTTTGCGTATGAGTAGAAGCGCTTCGCGAGAGCATAATTGTGATCGACCATCTCCTTACCCTGGCGTCATGGTTCACGATGGCAAACACTTCCTGAACCGTCTTCCCTGTAATAGGGTAGCTACAGCCACAAGAGCAAGCTCAGACCAAGCTCTGCCCGGAAACCGGATTTTCGCCGTGCAAACCCTAGGCCATGACTGAAAAGATCATCGATAGGATATGAAACCTCGCTGAACAACGCGCCAGGGCTCGCCAGAAAAGAGGATGGTGACGCCCAGCGAAACTCTCCAAGCTGGTCATGACAAGAAAAAAACGGAATTTCCAGTTCCGGCTCAAAGGATATCGGAACCCGAGATTCCCCTTACGGTTTGCCTGCCACTCACGGTGATTTACCGGAGAATAGGTACGGCCCTATTCATCGAAGTGCAGTCCTTACCAAACGTATCGGAACTCGCAATTCCGCTCGCGTTTCGGTCTTTAGAAATAAAGTCTAATATATCATTCGGTTACAAGCATGGCATGGGAATTGATGTAGATGTACCTTCGCTCGGATCCCCAAAAACGTCAGCAAGACGCACGGGAGGGCATGTCATGAGGTCAAAAGGCATCTTTTTTTTTGGTCCTGTTCACGGCTTGCTTGGTAAGCCAGGCCACACAAGGGGCCGAAAAGAAAACGATTGCCGGGCTCGTGCAGCCGCTGGCCTACGGTGAAAATGAGAAGCTCATCGGCGTAGCCATAGAGACGTCCGACGGACCTTATGCTGTCGTGGCAGACCGCAAGGGCAAGGAACTGCACAGACACCTCGACAAATGGGTTGAAGCGACCGGCTTGATTGTGGAGGATAAGGATGGTAACAGGGCAATCAAGGTCAGGAGGTACCAGATCCTTAACTAGCTCCATTGTCCGATATGGATTTGACGCCTCTCCTGGGTAATTCGGCTAAGGCCTATGTCTGAAGGTGAAGAACAAGATAAACGGTATCTGCGTGAATTGCGCCTCTTCCTGGAAGAGGTTTGCTGCACGCTGTGCCGGTTTCAACACATCGCGCAGGGCACGGCCCCTGAAGACGTAAGAATCAGGCGTGAGTCTTCGCTGGGGCTCCCCGGACTGTTTGCCGCGGTGAGGGTGAGTACCCCGGTCACGGCTCCGTATTTCCTAGAAGTCACGTACGGGTATTCGGCCGGCGAAACGATTGGACTCCTCAAACGCAAGTACGGGTCGGATGCACCGCGCGTAGGGGAGTCGACGAGGCTTATCCTGGTGGCTGATGCCCATAACCACCCCGATTGGGCCAAGATTCAGCAGCAGATCGAAGCCGAACTACCCGGTGATCTAACGCTGGAGGTATGGGATGAAAAGCACCTTTTAGACCTCATCAAGGAGAACTTCGAGCATGAGGTTGAGTCCATCACCAGGGACAGTATCCGCGGACTGAAGGATGCCCTTGATCGAGCCAGGGGCCGTTACGCCTTTGGTGCGGAATGGGCCGGCGACGCGCTGCAATTGGCCTTGCTCTGGCACTTCAGTCCCTGGCGGCTGAAGGAACTTCACGAGCGGAAAGGTCTGGAGCCGCGGTCGATCGTACCGCCCGGAATGTATCGTGGCGTTGTGGTCGTGGCCGATCTGGCCTCCTTTTCGAGCTATGTTCGGGATACGCGTGATGATGAAGTCCTAAGCTATGTGCTGACGTCGTTCTACTCCCGAGTCGGATACGAAATTATCAATGCCGGCGCCATGATGTACCAGTTCGTCGGTGACGAGGTGGTCGGTTTCTATGGTATCCCAGATGAAAAGCGAGGTTACGTTCGGGCGTCCCTTGAATCCGCGAAGGCCCTTCTTGACATCGGCAGTTCGATCTCCAGCGAGTGGCAGCGGCGGATCGACCGTGTGCAAGCGTCACAAGGGGTCCACATCGGCATGGCCCTGGGCAGCATCCAGATCGTATCTCTGCGGCCGTTTGGACGAGCCCATTTGACGGCCGTGAGCGATGCCATGAATATGGCGGCCAGGCTGTCGGACCAAGCCGGTCCCAGCGAGATTCTGGCGAGCAATACCTATTACCAGGCCTTGGGCGAGGGTGAAAAGGCCGCCTTCAGCGAAGTTGACCCCTTGGAGGCGCATAATATGGGAAAGATCAAGGTCTGGAAATGGAGCTCAACTGGAGCCGGCTAAGCAGGAGAGCGATGCTTGCATTCGTCCGGATAAGGAGTTGAAGTGCAAGGTGCGTGGAGGGCAGATTATTGGACCGGAACACACGGAATAATGGAAAGAACAGCGCAACGTTATCATTGCTGGACGGGGCCGCTCCCCAGATGCCGGTTATCGCACCCGAGCTGGAGACCCAGAAGGCCGTTGCGGCGGATTTGGGACGGGACCGCAACGAACGGCTTGAGGCTTATGAGGACATCTTCGATTCGGAGGTGGGCGATACGACTCTCGCCCGCGCCCGAAACCTGGAACGTGAATTCGGGCTGCGACAGGTGTTTCTCAAGTTCGAGGGCGGCAACCCGACCGGGACCCAGAAGGATCGCATCGCCTTTGCCCAGGCCATGGACGCCCTGCGCAGGGGGTTCGATGCCATTACCGTAGGCACCTGCGGGAACTACGGCACGGCCATGGCCTTGGCCGCCTCGATGGCCGGGTTGGATAGCCTCATCTTTATCCCCAATGGGTATCACACCAAACGAATTCAGGAGATGGAGGCTTACGGCGCCAGGATCCTGCGTGCGCCCGGTGATTACGAGAATGCAGTCAGGATATCGCGGGAACGCGCCGAAGCAGATGAAATGTATGACGCGAATCCCGGGGGAGAAAACACGGCCCTGCAAATGAAGGCCTACGGCGAGATCGCCTACGAGATCTATGACGAACTGAGGGATGCGCCGGCCGTCGTCGCGCTACCTGTGTCCAACGGCACCACGCTGACCGGGATCTACCGCGGGTTTCTGAGCCTTTACCGCCGCGGCAAGACGTCGAAGATCCCCCGGATGGTTGCCGGCTCTTCCCACAATAAGAATCCCATCGTTCGTTCCTTCATCAAGAAGGCACTCCACTGCGATAATCTGGACCCCCGGCGCATCAAGGAGACCGCGATCAACGAGCCGCTCATCAACTGGCACTCCATCGACGGCGATCCTGCCTTGGAAGCCATCCGCAACACCGGAGGTTGGGCAGCGAATGCGAGCGACAGGGGCATGCTTGCCTATTCACGGCTGCTGCGCGAACGTGAGGGCCTGAACGTGCTGCCTGCCTCCACCGCCGGTTTGAGCGTTCTGCTTGATCGCCATCAGCAGGAAAGACTACCAGGGGATCGGTACGTGGTCGTGCTGACGGGGAGGAGAGCGTGAGCGATTTTCCGGAAGGCTACGCCGTCATTTATTGCGAGGGAGCCTTTCGTACGCCCAACGGCAAGACAGCCCACGGCCTCGTTCGGCGAACCCGGCGCTACCAAGTGCTTTCCGTTGTCGATTCAGACTGCGCTGGACACGATGCCGGCTCCCTGTTGGACGGCAAGGCAAACGGGATTCCCATCTACGCAAGCATTGGGGAGGCCGCGGCAAAGGCTAAATCCACCGGGAGGGCAGCGACGCACCTCGTGATCGGGCTGGCGCCGGACGGTGGCCGGCTCAGCCAGGCTGCCCGCAGGGATGTCATGGCGGCCATCCAACTTCAATTGAATGTGGATTGCGGTCTGCACGATTTTCTCTCGGAAGACGACGAGATCACCGCCCTTGCCGAGCGGTACGGTGTCCGCGTCCGTGACGTGCGCAAGCCGCCGCCGAGAAGCGAGCTCCATTTCTTCAGCGGGAAGATCGAACAGGTCAAGTCCAGGAAAGTGGCTCTCTTGGGCACGGATTCAGCCGTGGGCAAGCGCACAACCGCTTGGCTGCTGGCGGATGCCCTGGAAAGGGCGGGGTACAGGACTCAGATGATCGGGACCGGACAAACCGCCTGGATGCAGGGAGCGAAGTACGGGATCATCCTCGATGCCCTGATCAACGACTTCGTTTCCGGGGAGATCGAGCACGCGGTGTGGAGCGCTTGGCAAGAGGTGTCGCCCGATGTCATCGTCGTCGAAGGGCAAGGGAGCCTGATGAACCCGGCCTATCCCGGGGGCTTCGAGATCCTGGCCGCCGCCCGACCGGACGTGGTGGTGCTCCAGCATGCACCGGCCCGCAAAGATTACGACGGTTTCCCCGGTTACCCGATCCACCCGTTGAAAAAGCAGATCGAGGCAATCGAGCTCCTTTCGGGCAGGCCGGTGGTTGCAGTCACGGTCAACCATGAGGGTCTTTCAATGGAGCAGGTTCCCGCAGTTTGTGGCAAGATCACGGCGGAAACGGGCCTCCCGGCCGTCGATGTCCTCCTCACGGGCGGGGCGGAGCAACTCGTCTCCGGGGTGCTTTCCCGTATGACTCGGATGAACCTTCGTTGCTCATGTCATGTAGAAGACCTGTAAAAAATCCTAACGTTGGTCATTCCGGCGAACCCCGGATCAAGTCCGGGGCAGGCTCCTGAGTCCAGAATGTCTTGGTATCATTGGATTCCGTCTTTCGCCGGAATGACAGATGGAGCGAGTTCCAGGTCTCTTGATAGGGCAACACGTTCTATATTTGATCAATCTGGCCGCCCTATAGAGGCGCGTAAACTCCTGCGGCAAGCGACGGGACTGACTAGAAGGACATTGCTACATGGTGATCAAACACAACAGCGATCCTCTCGAGACCCTGAAAGTCCTTCGGAGCCTGAAATTCGGCCCGGTTGAACTGGAGTCAAACCGGCTCATGGCCCCCTACACGCTGATACGTGATGGCGGCACCGAGACGACGGTCCTAACATATCGTTTTGAAGAAGCCGTCTTCGATCCCGACACGTTGATCTCCCGCAACATGGCGAGCATGCTTGCCGCCCAACCCGCCCTCAACTATGGTCTGTTCTGTGAGGATATCACGTTTCACGGGGTATTCGATCCGCTTGACCGGCGGTTCCTCCAGGACATGGCGGAGAATACGGCTCGGGAGATCTACGTCAAGAAGTTCCTTGAACCCAACCCCTTCCTGGTGCAGGGATTCAGAGAACTCCCGCCAGTCAAACGTGGAAGTTATCTGCAGGCTCGATTGCGTTTCACAGGAGAAGATCGACTAACGGGAAAAGAGGTCGACAGCATTTCGACCGCAGGCGATGACCGAGACGCCGCCCACAGTCGGTGTGCGGTCCTGTCGAGCGGTGGCAAAGACAGCCTGCTCAGTTTCGGGCTCTTAAGAGAGATCGGTTGTGAGGTGCACCCGATCTTTGTCAACGAGTCCGGCCGCCATTGGTTTACCGCCCTGAACGCCTACCGCCACTTCTCGAATAACGTGCCCCTCACATCCCGCGTCTGGACAAATTCGGATCGGGTATTCAGCTGGATGCTGAGACGCCTTCCCTTTGTACGGCCGGATTTCGCCACCCTTCGCTCGGACGAATACCCGATCAGACTTTGGACCGTGGCCGTTTTTCTTTTCGGGGCCTTGCCGCTGGTGCGGAAAAGAGGAATCCCCCGTCTGATCATTGGAGATGAGTACGACACGACTCGCAGAACCTCGTTCAAGGGGATTACTCATTATGATGGTCTGTACGATCAGAGTCGCTACTTCGACAATACCCTGACGCGCTACTTTCACCGAAAGGGGTGGCAAATCAGCCAGTTCTCCATCCTGCGGCCGTTTTCCGAACTCCTGATCCAAAAACTGCTGTTTGAGCGCTACCCTGAAC
>CAZAGT010000074.1:9930-17424 GCA_964484515.1 uncultured Desulfobacteraceae bacterium
ACTGCAGCGTCTTCAGATGTCCTGTCATGCGGCCCACAAGGGCGCGGATCGGATTCTCCCTTGCGGAAGGTGTGAGAAGTGTCGGCGCATTGTGGGGATGCTGACGGCCCTGGGCGCCGACCCGTCCGGCTGCGGGTACACGGAAGAGCAGGTCCAGAATTGCCTCCGTGTGTTGCCTGAACACGGGATTCTCCAGGAAACGGATGGCATCAAACACCTTGGCTTCCTGCTGCAAAGTCAAGGCCTGCTCGACGGGGACAAGATCGGCATGACGCGCGTGGAACAAAGGCCCGAAGTTATGGAGCTTCGTTTTGATCCCGAGAGGTCGCCGGTGGAGGCCACTCCCACGGAACTTCGGCAGGACCTGTATCGGATCACCCTCACGCACGCCCAGGGCGCACTCAAACGTGTCGGCAGGTCGTGGATCGATTTCGATCTGCTCTCTGATCCCGTCCTGCAGCGGCCCTATCCCTTTGAAAAGGCCTACACCCTTTCACCTACGGCATCCGAAAGAAGTCGGCCCTTGAAAGCGCGAGCCTCTTGCCTCCTGGGAGAATTGACGTGGCCGGAGGCGCAGGATCGGCTGAGGCGGGTAGACGTCGCTCTTCTGCCGGTAGGCTCCATCGAACAGCACGGTCCGCACCTCCCCCTCGACACGGATGCCTTTGACGCGGACTATCTGGCGCGCAGGGTTGCTGAAGCTTGTCAAGGAACCAGACCGATCGTGTTGCCCCTGGTCCCTTACGGCGTCGCGTACCACCACCAGGATTTCAAGGGTACCATGAGCATCGGCCCGGAGACGCTTTCGCAATTGATCTATGACATCGGCATGAGCGCAGCCCGCAATGGCATCTCCAAGCTGGTGATCATCAACGGGCACGGAGGCAACGGTCCGGCCCTGCATTTTGCGGCCCAGATGATCAACCGGGACGCGCATATTTTCACCTGCGTGGATACGGGGGAGACCAGTGATCCCGATATCGAAGCGCTGGCCGAGACCCCCAATGACGTTCACGCCGGCGAAATTGAAACAAGCACCGCCCTCGCCAACCGGCCGAACCTGGTCAAGCTCGACAAGGCAAAGAGCTTTGTGCCCGAGTTTTCAAGCCGCTACCTGAATTTTAGCTCCAAGAGGAGTGTGGGTTGGTATGGGCAAATCGCCAGGATCTCTCCCCAAGGCGTCTTGGGTGATCCTACCAAGGCCACCGCTGAGAAGGGGAGGCGCATGTGGGAAACGATGGTGAAGCACCTGGTTGAATTCGTGGAGGCCCTTATGAAGCTGAGCCTGGACGAGATCTACCAGCGACGGTACTGATCGAATGAAGATCTCCAAGATTGAGATTTGGCCCGTCTCCATGCGGCTGGGCGAACCTTATACGATTGCCTACGAGACCGTGAGCGAAGCGTCCAACGTCTTCCTCCGGCTCGAGACGAGCCGGGGCATTTCCGGCTACGGCTGTGCGGCACCGGACAGCCACGTAACTGGAGAGACGGTCGGCACGGTTCTACGAGCCATGAACGACGTGGTCCTGCCTGGGATCAAGGGTTCGGACCCTCTGCGGCCGGCCATGATCCTCGAGCGCCTCCGGCGGAATCTGCAACGGCAACCATCGGTTCTGGCAGCTGTGGATATGGCCCTTTGTGATATCCTAGGAAAAGTCGCTAATCTGCCCCTCTGGCGACTTCTGGGTGGCTACCGGGATCGGATCAAGACCAGTGTCACCATCGGCATCATGCCGGAGAGCGAAACCGTGGCCAGGGCGCTCGAGTGGGTCAGGCAGGGCTTCCGTAGTCTTAAACTCAAAGGTGGGGTCGATGCGGGATCGGACATTGCCCGAGTTCTGAAAGTCCGGGAGGCCGTAGGCAGGGAGGTGGAGCTACGCTTCGACGCCAATCAGGGGTATTCCGTTTCTGATTCATTGAGATTCGTGGAAGGGACCCGTCAAGCGCGGCTGGAACTCATCGAGCAACCCACCCCCAGGGGCCAACCCGACCTCCTGGGTCGCGTAACCGGCGGTGTGCCCATCCCGGTGATGGCCGATGAAAGCCTGATGAACCTGCGTGACGCCTTTCGCATCGCCCGGCGCGAGTTGGCCGACATGGTCAACGTGAAGCTCATGAAGGTCGGCGGCATTTTCGATGCACTTCAGATCAATGCCGTTGCCCGCTCGGCCGGTCTCGAGACCATGGTGGGTTGCATGGATGAGGCGGCCCTCGCCATCAGCGCCGGCCTGCACTTTGCGTTGGCCCGCCCCAACGTGCTTTATGCGGACCTGGACGGTCATCTCGGCCTCAATGGAGACCCGACCGAGGGCGCGGTCATCCTGCGCGACGGCACCCTGTTCCCGACGGACAAACCGGGCTTGGGCCTCGACCGAGAAATCTAGCGGGTGGATACTCGCTTATCCGGTAACGATCAACTTCCGTCATGGGAGGGGGTCGTTGTGGGCGAAGTTCATTCTTGCAAACTCCACCCGCTCCTCAAAGCCCTTGAGCCTCTTACGATTTTCCTCCGCCTTCTTGAGTCGAGGCATCAGACCCGAGCGGTTGGCAATCTGAATGTTGAGGCTTGGCCGGGCGTTCAGCTCGAGGATCATGGGTCCCTTGTCCTTGTCGAGCACAATATCGACCCCGAGATACCCCAAACCCGTGAGTTCGTGGCAACGGGCCGCCAGCCTGAGCAGGTCTTCCCAGTTCGGGATCTCCAGTCCCGCGATCCCGCCGCCGGTATCGGGATGCTCTGTTATCACCCCGTCACACCACACGGCGGTCAGGATCAAGGCCAGCAAGCGGAGGTGCAAATCCTTCATGGGATTCTACATCCCCGACACTTGGGCTTCTTGGTGAATTTGGCTGAGGCGTCGACGATAAAATCCTCTTTCAGAAAACTCCTGCCGATGAGCATCTGGTCATTGAAATCACTGCGATCCCTCAGATTTACCTCGACGACCTTGAATGTGTCTCCGAGGCAAATCGACAGCCGGACAACCGGCCGGAGGTCGGGCTGCCGGATCTAAGTGCACGAGGGCGGGTTGGACAATCCAGACCCAGAAGAGTTCCGGTCTCTGCACTTCCCGCTCCCCTAATTTAGGGAGCGGGGGACATCAAGGTTTCGACATGGGTCAAGCCGCATGGGACCGTACCGTGGAATGACGACAGAGCTACCCGAAGTACAGATAAGA
This sequence comes from uncultured Desulfobacteraceae bacterium, assembly GCA_964484515.1. Lineage (GTDB taxonomy): Bacteria > Desulfobacterota > DSM-4660 > Desulfatiglandales > HGW-15 > CAZAGT01. Next base: position 13,113 of record CAZAGT010000074.1, read on the forward strand.
CCCTTATTTTCTCATTCTTTGCATGAAGATCCTTTCACATTTGTTGGCCATGGCCTCGGCCCTGTCCGCAGCTTGTTCAGCCCGCTGGGCCGCCTGCTCAGCCTGTCCCGCTGCCTGTTCCGCCCGATCAGCTGCCCGCTCGGACCGGTCAGCGGCGTTTTCGGCCCTTGAAGCCGCAGCTTCCGCCTTGGCGGACTCGTTAGAGACCATTGCCTTGGCCTTACCGGCCTCTTCCATCGCGGCGTCTGCCTTCTCCCAGGCCTCCCGGGCGTATTCGCGCACCGCCGCCAACTCGCCGGACGTGGCGCAACCCGAGAGCAGCCATCCCAAGCACAGGACCATCCCCGTCTTTGCCAGTGCGCGGGCTGCATTTGTTGAACTCTGCATCTCAATACCTCCTTTCCTGTCGCTGTCTGTCCAGAACCCCTTACTTGAAATCGCCGTCCCCACTATCTGGGTTCGCGCGCGCTTTCTCTCTTAATGAAGAGCAAGGGCGGTGCCATTAGTATAAGCTTTTGATTCTACGACTTTTCGTCTCGATCTTCTTCGTCGACCGGAATCGGCGGTTCCGCTGTCGACGATCAGAGAAAAAACACCGTACGTCCCGCATCGGCTCTTGCGAGGTTACGTACTTGAAATGACAGCAGATTTTGGACTACGAACCCTCAGTTCCTGGACTCAAGCATACCGGAACCGGGAGTTCCGCTATAGCTACGGCAATTCGTGCGCTGCAAAAACACCCGCTCCGCCTCCACATCGCTTGGAAATCAGCGCCCTCGACGGGTGACTTCGCGCGGCAATCCATCTTGGTACACCAGCGCCTGGAGGAACTTCTTATAATCTACGCTAAGGGCGAGCCCCTTTTTTTGCAGGCGTTGATGTCCGTACTCCGCGAAGTCATCGATTAGACCATAGACGTCGCGATGGACCTCCACGTAAACCTTTCCGGAAACGAATCCGATCTTGACGGGCTCGTACACAATCTTGACCGCGGTCCCAATCTTGACCATGTTGAAAAGGTGTTTGATGTCCTCGGGATAAAGTCTAATACAGCCGAGCGTTGCGAGCCTTCCGACCGACCAGGGGATATCGGTCCCGTGGATGCCGTAACCGGAATTCCCCAGCCCAATCCAGTACTCGCCCAGAGGATTGCCCGGTCCGGGAGGGATTGACTTCACGCGGTATTTACCCCTCAATGCGGGTGGGATGAACCAGGTGGGCCGTGTACTCTTCTCGATCACCTTGAAATCACCGGTAGGGGTGCGCCAATCCCGTCCGCCGACACCGATGGGAAAGGTGCTGACGACGCGATGTTCTTTCAGTGAAGCGAAATGATAAAGCCTCATTTCGGGCACATTGATGACAATGCCGTTCGATGGAGTCTCAGGCAATACCCACCGTGAAGGGATCACAAGCTCCATCCCCTCGGGGGGGATCCACGGATCAATGTGCGGGTACAGGTCCGCCATCTCATTGAATCCTAGATTGTAACTCCTGGACACGTCAAGCAGGGTCTCCCCCTTCTTTATGACATGGAGTTGCGCAGTCCCTACGACGGTCTTGGCCTTGGGGTGGTAGTAGATTCGCTTGATTGGAGAGTCGGCTGCCAAATGGATGGCCTCGAGCAATACGATCGTAGGACCCTTCGACGTCCTTTTCCACCCGACGGTTACGATATCGCCTACGTGAAAGGCCTTAAAAGGGGCCTTGACCCCCCTGATCTTCAGGACGGCATCATGCGAGAGCGGCCCTCCCACCGTGAGGAGCTGGCTGCCCGAGGGGACTTCCACGGTCAAAGTTCGCCCGCTGATTTCGAGTCCGACCAGTTCACCATGTCCTACCGACAATCCCTGGGCGTTGGTCGATGGGTACAAGAACGCCGCCAATGCGAGGAGGATCAAAAGGACACTCGGATGTTTGGTAAGTGATCTCACGAGATCTCCACTCTCCCTGATTTGCCGTCTCAAGACAACCGCTCGGGTTCCGCCGGTCCCGATATCTGTCTTTCCCTGCACTCCTGACCCTGGTGGTCGTCGTTAGGGCTACGTTCAGAACGCTCAATGAGGACAACGCATACTCACTGTGATTGCAGCCGTGGTTCTTCCGTGCGATCCCAACTATGCTCCTCCAGGCGCTTTCCTTGCTAAGTGCCTACCGGACTCGACCCAGTCGGGGTCTCACTGTCGCCGCCAGATCCGATCCGGGTGTTGCACATCGAAGTATTTTCTCAAAATGAGCTTCCGCGGGAACTGGGCGCTTGAAAGATAGCCAAGGTTGGTCTCCAAAAAGTGTCGCTTGAGTCCACTGAAGACCGCATCCTTCTGTTTTGCGTCTATGAAGTTACGCACTTTCTCATACCGATAGACGGCCTTCTCTCCGACGACACGACGAAGCTCTTCGAACGAAAGGTTCGATGTCGCAAGATCGGAAAGAAGTTCCGGCTTGACCAGCACCTCGATTCGGGCCGCAAACCCCACCATCCAACGATCGCCGGCTACCGGTCTGGAGCGGTCGTACATGTCTAAGACAAGACCGTTATCCAGTTGTATTTGCTCGATCAGTCGTCCTTCCGCCGGACTAGAAGACGTGGGCGTCGCGCTTGCCATGTCCTCTCCCCCCCTCATGGTTACCTTGAGGCATTAACGGTTGTAGGTTCGCGGTCGCCTGATGGTGCTTGGGCGCCTTTTGCGCGACGGCCAAAAAGGGATGCAAGAGGTAGTTGAAGCCGGTGGCGACATTCAGTCCGCGGACGCTTCGAATGACCCTGAAAACGGCCTCGGCCGGCGCCTCATCCGGTTCACGCACGAGCTTAAAGGTCTGAAAACTCGCCAGCCGCAAGAGTGTCGAGGTCATGAATACGAGATGAAGCGGAACCACCTTCCAGCCCCAGATCTGAAGGGCAAAGGGAGGAAGATGTTGAACGCAAAGACCGGCCAAGAGCGGACCCGTGGCGGCACCCAATCCGCCGGCGATATGATACATGGAGAAGAAGAAGGTCTTATTGTCCTTGTGCGCGATTCGCAAGAGGAGGTTGTTCAAACAGAGGTGAATACCCGCCCAAAATCCTCCGCCGACCACGTGAAGAACGATCGGGATGACGACGCTTTGCGGTTTCACCGTGACCCACGCCAAAGGGAGAAAAATGGCGATCCGGCCAGCAAACTGAATAACCGCCTTGTTCTTTACCTTGTCGGATATTTTGCCCCAGACCCGCATTCCTAACAGATCCGCGAAGCCGGAGAGCATCGCCAAGAGAGCCACGAAACTGTAACTGAATTTCAGGTCGCGTAGGAAATAGAGCGTGAAGAACGGACTCGCAAAGTTGACTGCAAAGCCCCAAAATAGGGCAAAGGTCAAAAATTTCCTGAAATTGGGCTCTTTGAGCGGGAGACTGATCAACTGCTGAAAAGAAGGTTGACCGATACCCTGCGCGATAGATGATGGCTCGGGGACCTTCTTCATGTAGTAAAGGCTTGCCAGACCCATGGTGACGGCCGAGATAAAGGTGACCACGAATCCGGTCGGGAGGCCCCCGAGCATTTGGGCATTGAATTCGTCAAGGAGCTTTCCGAAGACGACCGTAATAGACATCCCCGCGGCGCCGCAGAGCATATTGCGAGTTCCGAAAAAACGTCCCCGGATGTCATCCGGCACCAGGTCCGACATCCAGGAGAGCCATGCGACATAACTGACGGACACGCAGGCATAAGAGACGAACAGCAACCAGAGGATCACCTGATTTCTGTCGAGTCGGGATGATACAGGGAATACGGCGACCAGCAAGACCGGCAGCCAGATCGTACGGGCCAGCAGCGCGGCCCACATGGCCGTTTGTTTTCTGCGGTCGAACTTAGATATGGAATACGAGATCGGTATCTGAAACAGCGTGGCGATGAACGGCATCGCGGCCAGCAGCCCGATCATGAAATCGCTCATGCCCAGCTGGAGTGCAAAACCGGTCAGAAATACTCCACCCGTGAGCGTGGCGAACGTATTGGCAAAGATGCCGTCAAGACTCGAATTCTTGAGATTAGGGTCTCTGAAATCCAAAGCACTACCTTCATCATGCGTTATGCGTATAATTTGATAACATTTTAGATCCTTGAAACGCGTTAGCGCATACGATCCGTCCGGTCATCGGGGTCTCTTTTCAAAAACGAGGAATTGAGCGCGAGCTCCAGGCATAAGGCGCTACGCGAGGCGGCCGAAGGGCGACCTGGGAATAAGCCGGGCTGAGTGCCTGGGCTCATCCTGCCCATCTGCGTCGGCCGCCTTGCCCCTCGGCCGTGAGCTCGGGGCCGAACGGCTTGGC
>CAZAGT010000075.1:0-9273 GCA_964484515.1 uncultured Desulfobacteraceae bacterium
ACCGTGAGCCTGTCGAACGGCCTGTCGAACGGCAGATGGGCGGTTTGCGACAGCCTCATAAGAATGAGGTAAGCACTGATGGATATCAAGGCGATCTCTCCCGACCAAGTCGTTATCTGGCAAAGTGGAGACATCTCTCTCAATGCCACCATCCTGTACACCTGGCTGGTGATGGCGTTGCTGGTCCTGATAGCGTGGCTGGCCACGAGGCGGTTATCCTCAGACGTTCAGATGTCGCGATGGCAGAACCTGCTTGAAATTCTCGTCAAGGGAATGCAGGACCAGATCAGGGATATCAGCCAGCAGGAGACAAAGCGCTACTTGCCGTTCGTGGGCACGCTCTTCCTGTTTATCGCCCTGTCCAACGTGTTGAGTATCGTGCCGGGATATGTCTCGCCGACCGCCTCGTTGTCGACCACCGCCGCGCTGGCCATTTGCGTGTTCGCGGCCGTGCCTGTTTACGGTATCCTCCAGCTCGGCACCGGTGGGTATTTCAGGCAATACGTCAAGCCGACGATCTTCATGCTACCCTTTAATGTCATGGGCGAACTCTCGAGAACTCTGGCACTCGCTGTGAGGCTCTTTGGTAACATCATGAGTGGGGGCAAGATCGGCGCGATTTTGCTCGCCATAGCACCCCTCTTTTTTCCCATCATCATGCACGCCTTGGGATTATTGACCGGCTTGATCCAGGCCTACATCTTCGCTGTCCTCGCGATGGTATATATCGCATCGGCGACACGTGCCAGGCAACAGGGCCAAGAGAAACAACAGCAAAAGCAGGAGAGAAAGGAGATGAGTCAAAATGGATAGCATCAGCCTTATCGGGATGGTCTCCGTCTTCACCGCCGGAATCACCATCGCCATCGGCTCACTAGGCCCCGCCCTGGGTGAAGGCCGGGCCGTGGCACAGGCCTTGGGCGCCATCGCGCAACAGCCGGATGAAACCAATAATATCACACGGACCCTCTTCGTGGGGCTGGCCATGATCGAATCCACCGCCATATACTGCTTTGTCGTGTCGATGATTCTGCTTTTTGCGAATCCATTCTGGGACTATGCCTTATCGAAGGCGGGAGGGTAATCCGTGCTGATCAACTGGTTTACGGTCATCGCTCAGATCGTCAACTTCCTCGTCCTGATCGTACTCCTCAAGGTTCTCCTCTACGACCGCATCGTAAGAGCGATGGACGCGCGCGAGGAGAAGATCCGGGAGCGCTTGAACGAGGCGACGCGGAAGGAGGATGAAGCCGAAAAGCAAGCCGAGGCCTTGCGTCAGAAAAATCTCGCCTTTGATGAAGAACAGGCGGCAATGCTTTCACACGCAAAGGCCGAGGTCGAGACGAGACGCAAAGAACTGCTCCAGGAGGTCCGCCAGTCGATCACTCAGTTACAGACGACCTGGCGCGAGGCGGTATACCGGGAACGAGAGTCCTTTGTTCGAGATCTCCACCTCATGGCGGGAAGACAAACCTATGCGATCGCCCGTCAGGCCCTGCAAGATCTGGCCTATGTCGACTTGGAGGAACGCACGGCTCAGATTTTCATCACACAGATCGAAAACATGCAAAAGGAGCAGAGGGAGATCCTCCTCCAGGCCATCAAAGACGGTGACAATCAAGTACACATACGAACTGCTGCCACGCTCTCATCAACGTCCCAGGGGCAAATCACCCAGGAACTGCGGCAAATCTTCGGCGACGGTATCGACGTCGTCTTTGAGACGGCTCCGGATCTGATTCTGGGCATCGAGCTGAAGGCCGGGGGACAAAAAATGTCGTGGAGTATCGAGCATTATCTGTCCGAATTAGAGGAAAAGGCATTGCAGGCATTGGAGCGGGAAACGCAGCGCAGATCGCCCGCAATGGAAACCGGCCCAAAACCGACTGAGCCAGAAGGCGGAGGTCGAAGCCAAGGTGAATGAGGAAGGAGAAACCGAACTGTTTGAATTGAAACAACCCCTCGCCCGTACCTTCGATATCCTGGACCGCGTGCGGAGGGAATATCGTGCGGTTTTGGCGGCTCAGGCCGTGGGCACCTTGACCTACATCGGATCGGGGGTCGCCCGGGTTGCAGGGCTGAGCGGTGTCAAGTCGGAGGAGCTGCTGCGTTTTCCCGGGAACCGGAGAGGAATGGCCTTCAACCTGGATCAGACCGAGACCGGCGTGGTCCTGCTCGATGAGAACGAGGGGCTGGCCGCTGGTGACGATGTCTTGCGCACGGGTACCGTCTTGGACGTTCCGGTGGGCGAAGAACTACTCGGCCGGGTCGTGGATCCCCTCGCCCGCCCACTTGACAGCGGAGGCCCCCTGCAGGTGATCGCCCGGCGTCCTGTTGAACGGCCGGCGCCACCGATCATGGATCGTGCTCCCGTGACGGTCCCGCTCCAAACCGGTCTGAAGGTCGTCGACGCCCTTATCCCCATCGGGCGCGGGCAGCGGCAGCTCATCCTTGGTGATCGCCAAACAGGCAAGACCGCGATCGCCCTCGATACCGTGATCAACCAAAGAGATAAAGGGGTGATCTGCATCTATTGCGCCATCGGAAAGCGCGGCTCCGCCATTGCGAAGGTCATCGCCGACTTGCGCCAACACGATGCGATGCCCTATAGCCTCGTCATGGCCACCACGGAAGAGGATCCCCCCGGGCTGCTTTTTGTGGCACCCTACGCTGCGACCACCATGGGTGAGTACTTCATGGAGCAGGGACACGATGTGCTGCTCATCTATGACGACCTCACGCGACATGCCCGTGCCTACCGCGAGCTTTCACTTCTACTCAGGAGGCCGCCCGGCCGGGAGGCCTTTCCCGGCGACATCTTCTACGTCCATTCGCGTCTTCTCGAACGATCGACGCATCTACGTGCCGAGAAGGGGGGTGGGTCCTTGACGGCCCTGCCTATCGTTGAGACCGAAGCACAGAACATCTCGGCCTACATTCCGACCAACATCATCTCGATTACGGACGGTCAGATCTACCTCGCTCCCGACCTCTTTCAAAAGGGCGTCCTGCCCGCCGTCGACGTAGGCAAGTCCGTATCCCGGGTCGGTGGCAAGACCCAGCTGGCGGCCTATCGCACGGTGGCCGCTGATCTGCGCCTATCGTATTCCCAGTTCGAGGAATTGGAGGCATTTTCGCGTTTCGGAACTCGCTTGGATGACGAGACCAGGAAGACCCTTGAACGCGGTAGGCGCGTCCGGGAAGTTCTCAAACAGCCTCAGTACAAACCCCTCCAGGCGGCGGAGCAGGTTGCGATTCTCGTGGCTGTGAATAGGGGCCTTCTTGACGAAGTCCCTGAAGACGCGCTTGCGGAGTTGCAAGTGCAAGTGGGCAGAAGGGTAAGAGAGCAGCTCCCCGAGGTCTGCCAGGCGATCGAAGAGGGGGCCAAACTCGGTCAGCCTGACCTCGACGCCATGCTCGCGGTGGGTCAGGGCGCTATTGGTGTACAAAGGACGTTGAGCAACGATGCAGACGATCGAGGGATTGAAACGGAAGATCCGCAGCACTGAGGATCTCCTCTCCGTGGTCAAGACCATGAAGGCGATGGCCGCCGTCAATATCCGGCAGTATGAACGCGCCGTGGCGTCGCTTGCAGAATACGCCCAGGCGATCGAATACGGCCTGCACGTCTTGATGCGGAATCGAACAGGATTGACGGTGTTCGCAAGAGCCGCCCGTCACGATCGCCTGGGAGCCGTGATCTTCGGTTCGGATCAGGGGATGTGTGGGCCGCTGAACGAACAGGTCTTTTCCCACGCCATGGCCGCCATGGAGGGATTGCATGTCAAGGAGGGAGATCGGGTGATCCTGTCTGTCGGTGAGCGCCTTCTGGGCCTGTTGCAGGAAGCGCGGCAGCCGGTGGAGACCTCCTTTTCCCTGCCGAGTTCTGTCACGGGGATCACAGCCGCGGTTCAAGATCTGTTGATGACCCTGGAATCATGGAACCGGGGAAAAGGCATCACGCAAGTGTACTTGTTCTATGCCAGGCAGACGGGAGGGACCTCTTTTAGCCCCCAAACGGTCCACCTCCTGCCGATTGATCAGCAGTGGCTTATTGGCCTCAAGCAAAAGGCCTGGCCGACCCGCTGCCTGCCTCAGTTCACCATGGATTGGGACCGCCTGCTTTCAGCCTTAATTCGACAGTACCTCTTCACCTCCCTGTTCCGCGCGTTTGCCGAATCATTGGCTGCTGAAAACGCCAGCCGCCTGGCGTCCATGCAGGGGGCTGAGAAAAACATCGAAGAAGGACTCTCCAGCCTAAACACCCAATTCCACCAACAGCGGCAGATGGCCATTACCGAGGAATTGCTCGATATCGTAGCCGGCTTTGAGGCCTTGACCGGTACGACCTAGAGGGAGCGACCATGATCCTAAACATCCTGTTTGGAATCCTTCTTACCCTCGTCATCATTTTTGTCTTCCAGAATATGGACGTAGTGGAGGTGACATTTCTATCCTGGAAGATCTCCACGTCGAGGGCCTTCATTTTGCTGCTCACATTTCTCATCGGCGTCGTTGTCGGCTGGCTTGCCAGAAGGCCGAGGCGAAAGTAGACGGAGTGAAATGAGAGCAGAGCTGCGTATGAGCAGAAATCTAATGGCCGAAAGGGGGAAGCGAAATGGCCGAAGAGCAGAAGGTTGTTAAGGGAGGCTTTAGGGCCACGCTGGCCTTGCTCATCTCGATCATCGCCCTGATCATTGCCGTCATGGCCTTCAACCGCAGCGGTCGCCAAGCCGAATTAGAGGCTGAGATTCAGAGCCTACGGTCCAAGATGAAAAAGTTGACCCAGGAGACCTCAGAGCATGTAAGCAAGCTTCGTCAGGAGACGGGAAAGGCCCTTGAGAAACTGGGGGTCAAGGTTAAGGGGCCGGAAGGCAAATCCGAGACCCAGGATTCCACGAAGCCCGCTCAATAAAAGCTGTTCATAACCCTTATTGTCGCATTAAGGTCTTACCTGCTGCTTCGGTTGGGAGCGGCGCGAACACTCACTGTTCGCCCCAGCTGTCGGAGGCCCCCCGCTCCATCTCGTCATCCGACCCTCGCCAGTCTCTATCTCTCCCGCGCCGCGCGGGGGCTCCTTCAGCACGCAGCCGCTGATAACGCTGGTAATTCCCTTCGTCGCCTACGTAGACACACCGGCATTCCTTGGCGTCGGCATAGATGTAATCGACCTTGTTGTCGCGTTCCCGGCGGACGAGCTTCATCTGGGGCAAGGCTTTCAGCTGTGCGAGGCTTTCCGGCGTTTTGGCATACTCTTTTTTGAAGCCGGCGGCAAAGAGCATTCTCAGCGTCTTGTCACGGCTTCGCGCCCCCGCACACCCTTGGAGCAGGATGGCACAACCGACCAGAAGTGCTATGAGCCCAGGAGTAATCCCGTGAATGTACCACGGTAATTTAGATGGCTTTTGCATCGATGCTTCCTATCCGGTCTACGCTTCACTTATGCGCTGACCCATTCATAGAGTTAAAGCGGCTCTATCGAGGAACGGGCACGTCCGCGATGACGATCCGGTAAAGCTCAAGGTAGCGCTCCGCTGACCGGTCCCAGGAGAAGTCCGCCTTCATCCCGTTGGCCATGAGGTTTGTCCAATTGCTGCGGTCTTGGAAAATGTGGAGCGCTTGCTGAATGGCCTCCAAGAAGGGGGCCGCCTCGAAGGCATCAAATTTGAAACCGTTCCCCTCCTTTGTCGCCTTGCTGTATTGCTCGATCGTGTCATCCAACCCACCGGTGGCCCGAACGACGGGAACGGTGCCATACTTCAAAGCATACATCTGGGTCAAGCCACAGGGTTCATAGCGCGACGGAATAAGAAAGATGTCCACGCCTGCCATGATGCGATGGGCGAGGGGTTCGTCGAATCCGATTTTGAGGCCGACCTTACCGGGGTACCGCTGCATGGCACTTTGAAGGGCCTCCTGGATTCGCTCATCGCCTGAACCCAAGACCACAAGGCCAATCTCTTGGGACAAAATATCATCGAGAATCTCCACGAGAAGATCGAGGCCCTTCTGGGCGTCGAGGCGTGAGATCATTCCTAAAAGAGGCTTCTCTGCGAGCGAAGAGTCCAATCCCATTTCATTGATGAGGCTCTTCTTGCAGTGGATCTTTCCGCTTACATCCTTGGAGGTATACGGTGCACTGATCTGGGGATCCTTTGCGGGATCCCATCGAGAATAGTCGACCCCATTGAGGATGCCGTGAAGCACGGCACGTCGAGCGCTAAGGATGCCTTCCATGCCCATGCCGTACTCGGCGGTCTGGATTTCCTGTGCGTACCTGGGGCTTACCGTCGTGATCGCATCGGAGTAAACGATCCCGGCCTTGAGCAGGCTAATTTTATCCCAGTACTCCACGCCGCCCGGATGATAATCATCCTTGGCCGAGAGGCCCGTCAGCGGAAGTTTCGCAGCGGGAAAAAGGCCTTGATAGCCGAGATTGTGGATTGTGAAGACGCTGCGTACGTTAGAAAACGACCCCTTATCCCGATAGGGTCCCCGACGCAACGCGGGCACAAGCCCGGTCTGCCAATCGTGGCAGTGAATGACAGAGGGGCGAAAGGAGATTTCTGCGGCGACCGTGAGCGCGGCATGGGCATAATAGGAGAACCGCTCCAGATTGTCATAGTAATCGCCACGGGCATTACCATACAGGTTCGGACGATCGTAGAAATCCTCACGGTCAACGAGGTAGACCGGAACTCCGGACTTCAACTGGCATTCATGAATTCTGGCCGGGAGTTTCTCATTCCCAAAGGGGATGTCCAACCTGTTCAACAGGGGGCGGATCTCGAAGTTCCCCTCGCGAACCATGCGGTAATAGGGAAGAACGAGTCGCACGTCGGCGCCCAATCGTTTCAGGGCCTCCGGTAGACTGCCAGCCACGTCGGCAAGTCCGCCGCTCTTGGCGAACGGGACGGCCTCCGGCGAAAGAAAAAGGACCCTCAGTGACTCTTTCATCGATATCCCTCTCCTCGGAGGATTTCGGAAAATCCCCTTTGTCCTGCTGATCTCAGAATGAGCCGTCTGCCCTACAAAGCTTTTGGCTCCTACCTCAGACCTCCGACCTCAAGCTCTCGCAGCCCGTTCCTGCGCAGCCGTCGGTTTGATCCTCAATCAGGCATTATCCGCCTCCACGGCCTGGAGTAGTCGTCCGAAGATCTCTGGGACGCTGTAGGCCACCCGGTTCCAGGAGGGGATCAGGGTGCTTTCATGCGGGCCTTTACTCTGCTCCCAGGCCGTCCATAGGAAACCCCGAAAATAGCGCGCCGTAAGCTCTTCTTCATGACGGTCATAGCGCAGCCCGTTAACCTCTGCATCGTCGCTGTAGCTCTTGATGAACTCAAGGGCATTCTGATAGTAGGAGTGAAGGACCATGTCTACAAAGGCATCGTCCAGCGGGACACCGTGGGAGCGCATGTAGCTGAGATAGAACTTGGCGATGTCCACGACCATCCGGTGCAAGCCCTTGCTCTTGTCATCCGGTGATAGATCCTGGTGCTTGTGTTCATAGTTGGAGGCGATGTCGATCTGGGCGACCTTACGCGGGATGACGCGGTGGTAGACCTCCGATAGGGTCGCCACCTCTAGGCCCCAATCGTAGGCCACATTGAGGCCGCGGGCCAACCTGGTCGAAAAGCTGAACTCACCCGCCAGCGGATAATTGAACGTGCGATGGTAGCTAAAGAAATGTTGCAGCTCATCCATGCTTCTTTCGCGCATGATCCGCGCCATGGCATCCACAAAAGGGGTCACGAACAGCCTTGTGACCCTCCCCTTCATTACCCGCTCCGTAGGTGATATACGCGCATAGTAGCCCTTGCAAAACTCAAAGTCGTTATTCGGGTTGGCCGCCGGCTCGATCAGTCTGCCCAAGAGGACCCGGTCGTAGGTGACGATGTCGCAATCATGCAGGGCAATAACGTCGCTGTCTTCTCGGGCGAATACGTACCCGAGGGTTATCCAGACGGACTGCCCCTTCCCCTTAATACCGGTAGGGATTTCACGCTTCTGGATCTCCTCGAAGATCTCCTGAATCCGCGGCCCATCGACCCAGACGATCTTGACATCCCGTTCGCCGTGGCCGAGTCTGCCGAAGTAGTCCTTGGCCTCCCTGAATTGTGACTCCTCGGGCGCGCCCCCCAAGGCGATGACGATGTTGTGGAGATAGTAGACCTGCTGGATACTACTCACGATGCGATCAATGACGTCCGGGTTTCTTAGCTCCGAATGGAGGGAGGGTAGTAGCAGGCTGATCTTCAGGTGACGGGCATATTCCTCCAGTTTCTGCTCAAGTGTTGCCAGGTAGGAGTCGCGGTCGAGGCCTTCGTATAACGCATGCAGCGTTGTAATGATTCCCTGCTGGTGAAAATCGGTCATCCTCTTTCCTCCTTTCGAACGTAACTTCTCTCTCTAGGATGGTCCATCGCAAAGCGACCCCGGACTGCGCCAGTCGAAGATCCCGCACAACCGGGGAATACGGTATCCTCGGTTCTTTCCGCCGATCTTGCCAAAGCTTCGGCAATGGCAGGCAGATAGACAACAGGTTGTTTCGGCCTGCGACGAGCCCTCAGCCTTGAGCGACTCGACCTGAGCCGCTCGGCCTTGAGCTCATGGCCGAAAGGCTCGTCGACAGGTCTCGGGGCAGAGCAGCTCAGCCGAGTCGACTTTGGTCCGGACGGGATTATAGTCGATAAACCGGGCGTTCGCCTTGCTGTTCATAGTACGGCATCATCTGGGGAACAAGTTCAGCCAGCTTTTGCTCGCGGTTTTGGGGTGCCGGGTGCGTGCTCAAGAACTCCGGCGGCCCTTTGCCGCCTACCTTGGCCATCTTCCGCCAAAGGGTGACCGCCGCGCGTGGATCATAGCCCGCCTTGGCGGCCAGCTCGATGCCGATCCGATCGGCCTCACTCTCGGCGCTGCGGCTGTTGGGCATCTGCACCGCGAGTGCCGCCGCGAGCGCCGCGCCCGTCAGGGCATATCCCTTCGCGTCCGTTGCGATCCCGACCGCTAGGACGCCGATTTGACTCGCCATGGCGACCGACATCTTCTCGGCCGAATGCTTGGCCAACGCGTGCGCGATCTCGTGACCCAAGACCTGGGCCAGTTCATCGTCGGAGGGTTTGACCTTTTGCACCAGACCGGTGTAGAGCGCCATCTTGCCTCCGGCCATGGCCCACGCGTTGACGACGTCGGGGTCATCAATGATCTTGATGCTCCAAGCCCAATTCGCCGTATCCGGTCGCATCTTGATGGCCTGGGCTATCAGGCGACCGG
>CAZAGT010000075.1:9283-17347 GCA_964484515.1 uncultured Desulfobacteraceae bacterium
CCTGTAGACACGCTCCTTCAAGAGCGGATCGTTGTCGAGCTTGCCTTTCTCGGCGTAGGGCTTGAGCATCTCGACATAGGCCTGTTTGGAGGCGGCAATGGCCGTTTCCTCCGAGACGATCATCAATTGAGATCGGCCGGTGGGACTGGTTGCACAGGCAGCGATTAGTACTGCCCAAATCAGAATTGCCGCTATCTGAATTGATCTTTTCATTACATTCACCTCCCAGTCGGTCACGATGTATGGCCATCAGTGTCCGCTAACGATTTGAATCGATGTATGCGAGGCTTTTAGATGGAGCCGGGACGTCCTCAATGCCCGATTTACTGAAGCAATGAGTATTGTTCCAATGGACCCATCACTCCAATGCCCCAAGCCTTCAGCGTTTCGCGGGACGACATGATCCGTGTTCATCATCCATTTCATCGTAACATCCACCGATTTTGGACATGCATGACGTGTGGCCCTTCGTTGCCGGAATCACCCAGCCCCAAAGCGATCAGACATCTCGTTCACATGGAGCCGGCCGGACTAGGATAGGGCAATCCCAATATAACACCGCCTTCCCACAAGATCACGATTTCTTGATTTTACCGGGCGACCTTTGATCTCGCCATCGGACTTGACCGTACTTCCACCCGCAACATCTTTTGGAGCGTGCTCCATGTTGTTGAATATGGTACCATATGGAAGTCTAGTTCGTCTCGAAACGAACGGTATCGCTCCGCGACCATAGATGGGGGGACGGCGTTGGAAAGACGAAGTAAATATGTCATTCTCGCCTGCCTGATCCTCGTTCTGCTCGGCACAACAGGAATCGCTCTTCGTCTACAAGCCATGAGGGCCGCGCCTCCCACACCGGGAGAGAGCCAATGGCGCATTAATTATTCCATCAAATTCCGAACCAAGGGGGTCGGCGCACGTTGCCGGGTCTTGATCCCAGTCGGGACGCCGGAGTTCCGTATTACGCGCGAGAGTCTTTCTCACTCTGAACTCGAGGTCACGGTCAAGCAAGATCAAGAGGGCCTCGAAAGAGAGATACTCCTCGTCGCCCCGCCGCAGACCTCCGCCGTCCATTTCGAGGCCCAGCTCGATGTCAGCGCCAGAAAAATCTCCGATCTACCCGCCCATCCCAAGGAGTTGAGCGCAGCGGGACGGAATTTCTATCTTCAGGATGAGGAGGGGATTCCGGTCACGGCAGAAATCGTCCTCAAGGTACTGGCCTTGCTGCTGGAAGATGACGACCCTCCTGAAAAGATCTTGAAAAGGATCTTCGATTACTGTTCACAAATCAGAGACTCGAAACCGTCTTCCAAACATGGTGCACTCCCTGACGCGGCGGTTGTACTCGATCAGGACCGCGGTACGACGCTGGGCAAAGCGAGGGCCATGGTGGCCCTTTGTCGGGCCGCGGGGATTCCAGCCCGCATCGTGATGGGATTCCGGCTATCCGAGGCGCCGATGCCGCAGCCGCACTTCTGGGTTGAATCGCATGTCGCCGGCCGATGGGTGCTGAGCGATCCTCAATTTGCGGTTTTTCAAGATGCCGGGGCTTCCTATCTGCCTCTCGGTTGGGGCCAGGTTGGAATCGTGGACGCCCTCGGCGCCAAAAAGCTCTCTGTGCGCTGTACAGTCAAAAAACTAGTCCCCGCAGCCCTTGCCCCTCCGGAGGAGTACCAGGTCCTGCGCATTCTCGACCTGACCAGCCTGCCCCCGAGGCTTGCGGACGCCGTAACCCTCATGCTGCTGCTGCCGCTCGGGGGACTCGTGATTTCGGTCTTCAGTAACATCTTCGGGCTGAAATCCTTCGGCTATTTCATACCCGCGTTGATAGGGCTCAGTTTCGTGGGAGTCAAGTGGCTGACAGGAATCACGGTGTTCGCCGTGTTCACATGCATCGGGCTCGGAAGCAGGGCCCTCATCGACAAGCTGGCCCTGAACAAGATGCCCCGGCTCAGTTTGGTTCTCCTGACGATCGTCCTGAGCCTGACAGTCACGGTTTCGCTGCTGGACTACTTCGACCTCAAGCCCAGTCCGCGGGCGGTCCTGCTGCCCATGATCTCTCTGACCATGATTATCGAGCAGTTTCACGTCAGAAGTGAACAACAGGGCTACCGTTCGGCTTTCAGGAAGCTCGGCATCACCCTGTTAGTGGGCTCTTGTTGCCTTTTCCTCTTCAGCATCCAAGCAGTACAACGGCTCTTGCTGACCTTTCCCGAATCGGAGTTTTTTATTGCCGCTACCCTAGTCCTGGTGGGCCGATACAAGGCCGAAAGTCCTCCCCCTCTTCCTCAGGCTCAGCCGAACGGTCCACGGCCATCGGAACTGAGTAACGGGAAGAAATCCGCTTCGAATTGCGCCTAAAACCCGCCGGCGTCACCCCAGTCCCTCGGGCCCGCAGCACCGTAAATCTTCTTTGACGCGCCGTCCACGAGGATCGCGTGCACGCGGCCAAACCATCCGTCCAGTTGCTCAAAGACTTCCATATCATAACCCAATTCTTTGAGCCTGTTTATCGTGGATTCCGAGAGCTTGTGCCCTTCCAACCGCAATTCACAGTCGGCGATGAATACCCGCGGTGCAGAGACCGCCTCATCCAGGGACATCTTATGATCGATGACATTGACGATGGTCTGGACGATAGACGCGGGGATGCGGCTGCTCCCGGCGGCCCCCAGGATGAGGAACGGTTTGTCCCTATTCGTGACAATCGTAGGGCACTGACTCGTTTTTTCACGCAAGTATGGGATCGGCGCCTCGTTCATATCGTAACTAAAGGCGTACAGGAAGCCGAGCTCGGGGTTGGCGACCTTGGAACCGAAGGCGGGGCCAATGGACTGGCTAAGGGAAACGGCGTTTCCCTCCTCATCGATCACCGCAAGGTGATTCGTATCGCCCAACTTGGTCTCCCCCGGTTTGATCGAGAGCGGCAGCGCTTCGGTCTTTTCGATTTCGCGCGCGCGACGCGCCGCCAGTTCCTTTGAAACCTGGAGCCAATCGGGCAGATACTCATCCATGTGACCGATGTAAATGGCCTGCGCCAAGAGATGGAGATAGATGGGATCGTCGAACCCGTGTCGAGCCAGGTTAAAATGCTCTAAGATCTGGAGCATTTCGATCACCGAAGCCCCATCGCATTGTCCGCCCCGGCTTATAATTCGGTATCCCCGGTAATCACCTTCCAGGACCGCTCCGGGTAATTGGCGATACTGCGCCAGATCGTTGGCCCTGATGAGACCATCGTGATTCAGCATGTCCCGGACGATGGCCTGCGCAAGCTCGCCACGGTATAGGGCGCCCGCGCCACGATCGGAGATGGTTTCTAAGGTGTTTGCCAGTGCCGGTTGCTTAAATGTCTCTCCTTTCGCATAGAATGAGCCGTCCTCTTTCAGGAAGTGCTTTGCGGTACCCGGATACAGTCGGAACAGCTGACCGTGCTCCCGAAAGGCGTCGTGGTAGTCCCGTCTCACAACGAACCCATCTCGGGCCAACTGGATGGCCGGTTGCAGGATAACGCGCAGCGGCAGGGAACCACAATCTCTGACCATCGCCTCCAAGGCCGCCGGACTTCCCGGGATCGCACAGGTCCGATACCCATGTCCGATCTTGGCAGGGCCCGAGACGGTTCCGGGCGACTGCGTTGCCCCGTCGATGCCGATGATCTCACCATGATTCAAGTAGATCAGGATCTGAGAACGACCCCCTAAGCTGCACATAGCAGGATCGGTAACCATCAGCGCGAACGCCGTTGCGGCAGCCGCATCCACGGCATTACCGCCCTTACGAAGGATGGTCAGGCCGGCCTGAACCGCTTCTGGTGTTGGGGCTACGACCATCGCCTTCGTGCTGATCGCCGTCTGCTGCGCAAACGGACTTATGCCAGGATGAAGTCCGAAGAGAAATAAGAGAGATAGGATGAGTACACCCTTAATAGGACGTCCGTTTCTGCCTTTCATGTTGTCTCCATCTTCTACCCGGTGGGCGCGGCAACATACATAGACACGCCCGGCCCGGGGTCAAGGCCTAACAACAGCCATATTCCAAAATAAATCAGCCAGAAAATGAGAAGAGAGAGTGAATAAGGAAGCATCAGGGATAGGGCCGAACCGATCCCGATCTCCTGACCCCTGTTACGGTATTTTTCCAACAACCCCAACAGCATGGGAAGGTAGGCCGAGATCGGGGATATGATATTGGTGGTAGAATCGCCGATCCGAAAGGCCATCTGGGTGGTCGCCGGGCTCACGTCCAATTGATAGAAGAGGGGTACGAAGATCGGCGCTGTGATCATCCATTGGGTCAGTCCGCTCGTAACGAAAATATTCAGCCCGGCACAGAGAAGCGAAAACAAGAGTAGCGCCGGAATGACTCCGAAGTGAATGCCTTTGAACAGGTTGGCTCCCCACACGGCGATGATGGTTGTCAAATGGCTCTTGTGAAATAGATCGATGAAGATACAGGCCGGTAGACAGACAACCAGGAATCCAGCCACTCCCGTCAAGCCCTTCGCCATCATATGCGGTATGTCGCGCTGGCTCCTGATGGTCCTGGCGCCGATGCCGTAAGCTGTTCCAGCCAGAAAGAAATAACAGAATATGATAAAGATGATCCCTGAGATCAACGGTGATCGCGGGAGAAGAGCACCTTGTTCATTTCGAAGAAAACCGTTTTCCGGGATGATCAACGCTAGCAGTAGCCCCAGAAAGACCAAGCTTGTCAAGGCCGCCCCAACCAATCCTCTCTTCTCGTCCTTGGTAAGTGTCAGTTTGATATCGGTCGTGACGGATTTGAGACCTTCCGCGGGCTTGTAAGGCCCCAGATAGGGTACGATGATACCCTCCGTAACCACTGTGACGACGAGGGCCAGGATCACTGTTGATCCCATCATGACGTACCAGTTCATCAAGGGGTGAACCGGGGCATCGATATGAAAATAGCCGATGGCCGATTGGGTGATCCCAGCCAGCATGACATCCGTGCCCGCTACAAAGATGTTCGCCGAATAGCCGCCGTAGGCGGAGACATACCCTACGCACACGCCCGCAATCGGATGTCTCCCCGATGCCAAGAAGACGGCCGCACCGATGGCGGGGGCAATGACGATGCCGGCATCAGAAGCAATGTTGGCGCAAATACTAGCGATCGAGATCACGAATGTGATCAAGGGTGCCGGTGTCATCTGAACAAGTTGGCGAATGACCGCCGAGAACAAACCCGCTTGTTCGGCGAGTCCAACGCCAAGGATCATGACAAGCACGAAACCAACGGGCGTGAAATAGGCAAAGGTCTTGACGAAGTTCTCCATGACCGACTGGAGTATTCCCTTCTCCAGCAGGTTGACGACCATGATGGTTTTCGCTTTGCCCTCATGGGCGGGTTCCGCAAACCCGGGGTGAACAATAGATACCCCAAGAGCGTTCAAAAGGTAGGACAGAAAGCAAACGAAAATGATGAGGATGATAAAGAGGAAAAACGGATGGGGAAGAAGGTTTCCGATCCGTTCCACCGAAGCGATAAATCGCTCAAGTGATTTGATCAATGCTGGGCGGGACTTAAGAGATCGCATCCGAAATATCCTGTGTTCTCCTTCCCGTTCAATGCTACGCTGATTAAGGCTCCAAGTGAGCACTGCATAAAGAAATAGTATAGTCGATTAAACTAGGAAAACAAAGTAAAAAGAGATAGTTAAAGGAAGAGTCGTCTCCTTTTTGCTTGACACCTTCCGAGATTTTCCCGAGTATTCGGAGAAAGATTGAACGACGTGGGGGCCGTACCAAACTCACTCACATACGCCTGGGGGTGCCGCAATGAATACGCAGACGCTTCGAGATTCCTTGCTGCCATGGACACGGTGGCTTGGACCGCCGGCCTGCCCTTCCCTGATTTTGCCCCGGACTACGAATACGTGGCCCTGCGCCACCCATTTTCTGAAACTGTCCATTAAGCGGACGTGAGGGCCTTGAGGCGATCCACCTTGCCCCGGGTACGTCCATGGAGTCCGAATTCTCTCCTGGAGTTGACAGATGCTCCGAAAGATACTTCCCCTTATCAGCCACTTTCTTTTCCCTTCCACGAACCCCTAGGATAACCTGTTGTCAATCTAGATCCTTGATAGACTCATGTAGGACGCGTAACGAACGTTGGACAGGATTCAACTTCTTTTATGCCACGCAAATTGCCTTGCCTTTTGTCTCAAGGCCATCTAAATGGATGGCGTTCGTTTTTCCGTTGAGGCCTGTCCCCGAGCGTCCCCCGATTGTGAAGGGAGAGCACTATAGACATGTTTGACGGCAACATCATTTTGACGGGTATCCTCATTTTCCTGGCGCGGATCTGCGATGTCTCCATCGGCACCGTGCGCACGATCGTCACGGTCCAAGGTCGGACCGTGATCGCCTTTATCCTGGCCATCTTCGAAATCAGCATCTGGATCACCGTCGTCAGCGCGGTCATCCACAAAGTCAAGGAGCAACCGATCCTCATCATCTTTTACGCCTTCGGCTATGCCACCGGAAACGTGGTCGGTATTCTGGTTGAACGCAAGCTGGCCTTTGGATTGATCATCCTGAAGGTCATTACGAGAGATGCAGGAGACGCCCTTGCGAAATACATCAGGACTAAGGGGCAACCGGTGACGGTCTTCGTGGGGGAGGGCATGGTGGGCCCGGTTAAGGAACTCTATATCGCATGCCGCCGCCGGGATCTGAAGTGGATCCTCCCCGAGGTACGCCAAAAGGATCCTAAGGCCTTCTATGTCATCGAACAGGCGCGGGATATGGGCAAGGTGCTGAAGCCTATCTATTCGCCCCTCGGCGGATGGCGGGCGGTCCAGAAAAGAAAATAAATATCAATTTAGGTTTTTGAAACAAGTCAACGGACGGATCGTATGCGCTAACGCGTTTCAAGAATATAAAATGTTACGAAAATAACGATCGAGGCTTTGACAGGAGATGGCGGGTTTGTGGGTAGTGATGAAGCAGATACTGGCCTGGCGTACACTGGCCGACATCCTCATCATAGCGGCGGGGCTGTTCTTTCTCTATCGGACGCTCCTGCGCCTCGGCACATGGAAGATCGTGGCCGGCATCCTGGTCGCCCTGATGATCTATCTCGTCGCGAGCCTGCTCGATCTTCAGGGCATCGAGTGGATCTTCGGCAACCTCAGCCATGTCGCGGTCATCGGACTTATCGTGATCTTCCAGCCGGAATTGAGAAAGGTCTTCGAACGCGCCGTCTCTGTTCGGCGCACCGAAACCGGCAACGCCAATGGTGAGCTGTCACAGATTATCGTGGATGGCGTCACCAAGCTGGCCGAACAGCGCCGCGGCGCCATCGTGGTATTACCCGGGAAAGAGCCGATCCAGGAATGGATCTCCGGCGGCTATGATCTGGACGGTAAACCCAGCGTGCCCCTCCTCTTGAGCATCTTTGATCCCCACTCGCCGGGTCACGACGGTGCCCTGATCATCGAGAACGGCAGATTTTCCAAATATGGGGTGCGACTACCTGTCTCAGAGAGTTCGAAACTCTCGGCGGACTATGGTACGCGTCATCACGCGGCAATGGGGCTTGCCGAGAAGTCGGACGCCCTCGCCGTCCTCGTCTCTGAGGAACGGGGCCAGGTTGCTGTCTTTGATAAAGGCAGAATGCTCAAGCTCAAGGGCCCCCTTCACCTGGCAGATAAGATTACCTCGCACTGGAAAGAAACGGCTTCCTTCCCGATTGAATTTCCCCGTGGGCGTATGCGGTGGCCGATCTTTTCGCAGATCATGGCCAGTCTGGCGCTGGCGATCCTCTTCTGGGCCACACTGATCATTGCGCAGGGGGAGAAGCTGGAAAGAGTCCTCACGGTCCCTGTGGAGTACACGGCCCCACCGCCGCACCTCGTACTGGTGGGCGACAAGCAACAGGAGAGCCGACTCCACCTTGCCGGCTCCAAGTCGGACCTGGGTGCCCTAAACCCCGCGCAGCTGAGCGTCAAGATCGACCTTTCAAAGGCCGTATCGGGCAAACAGACATTCTTGATTACCGCCGACAACATCCGATTGCCGAGGGGAGTGGAGC
>CAZAGT010000076.1:0-4623 GCA_964484515.1 uncultured Desulfobacteraceae bacterium
CGAAGAAGAGATATCGCAGGCCTCCCACCGGACTCCAGGGCCATCAGATTGAGATGCGAAAATCCGGATGTCGATCGATAAATGATGGTACTTCAATGTATTGTGCTCTCGATATCAACCTATTGACCCTCAAATTCTTGTGAGGAGCCGTATTTTAAATGATGCCAAATGATTTTGAGCCCTTCATGGATATTGCGCTAAGCGAAGGAATGGAGGCGTTCGCGCAAGGAGAGGTCCCTGTGGGAGCCGTGGTCTTCGATCCGGCAGGAAGGATCATGGCTAAGGCCCACAACATGACGATTTCCCACAATGATCCTACCGCCCATGCGGAGATCCTGGCATTGAGGCAAGCCTGTGAATCCCAGGGCAATTACCGAATTTGCGGCACAACCCTGGTGGTCACCATAGAACCTTGCCCCATGTGTATGGGGGCGGCACTCAACGCCAGGATCGATCGATTAGTCTTTGGGGCAAGGGATGAAAAGTGGGGTGCGGCAGGCTCCCTCTGTAACCTAGCTGGAGACGAACGGCTGAACCACCGAGTCGAGGTGGTCGCGGGGGTGATGGAGGGGGAGTGTAGAAATCTCATGCGGTCCTTCTTTCGTTTGCGCAGGGGACAGGGTTCTCGGAGAGGTACCGAAGTGGTCGTAACGGGGTCGACTCGAAATCGACTTGTCCCGTTAAGAGCGGGGCACGTGGGTTCGAATCCCACCCTCTCCGCCAAGAATTTCAAATAGTTGAGTGTCTTTTCGTGTCAAGGAACGTGATACGCTGACCGCCTTCGACGCTCAGCGTATCCGTGAGTTAAGAGCAACTTCCTCTGCTGTGGATTACTCCAAGCCATACCTTTTCATCTTTCTCCACAAAGACACCCGGTCGATGCCCATGATCTTGGCGGCTTTGGTCTTGTTGCCCTCGGTCTTGTCCAGCACCCATTGAATGTAATGCCTCTCTTGCTCTTCGAGAGTGGGTATGGAACGGGAGCTGGATCGGTATGTCTCAATGGATAGGTTCCGGATGTAATCAGGGAGATTATCGACACGGATGGCGTGACCCGACTCCAGGGCGACGGCCCTCTCAATAATATTTTCGAGTTCCCGAACATTCCCCGGCCAACTGTACTGGGAAAGGAAATGCAAGGCCTCCCGATCGATCTCCTTGACCTCCTTTTTCATGGCCTGCCCTTTTTGAGCAAGAAAGTGATACGCCAACAGCGGGATATCCCCGTCCCTCTCAGCCAAAGGCGGGAGACGGATCGTAACCACATTGAGGCGATAGAAGAGGTCCTGGCGAAAATGGCCCTCTTGCACGTCCGCTTCAAGGTTGCGATGGGTGGCGGCGATAAACCGAATATCCACGGGTATGGGATCTACTCCGCCCACCCGCAGAAACTCCCCTTCTTGAATCACGCGCAGGAGCTTCACCTGCATGGTAAGGGGCATGTCACCGATCTCATCCAGAAAAACCGTGCCCCTGTCGCCCGCCTGAAGCAGGCCTACCTTGTCCTTCGCCGCCCCGGTAAACGCGCCCCTTTCATGACCAAAGAGTTCGCTGGCCATCAGCTCTTCGGTAAAGGAGCCACAATTGAAGGCCACAAAACGTTTGGTGGATCGGGGACTCAGATGATGTATCGCCTTTGCCACCAGCTCCTTGCCGGTTCCGCTCTCTCCAAGGATCATCACATTGACATCCAACGGGGAGATTTGCCGGATGGTCTCCAGCACAGGCTGAACGGCCTCGCTTTTCCCGACGATTAATGGAATGGGCTGGACCCTTTTTAGTGACTCCTTGAGTTCCAGGTTCTCCAACCGGAGCCTTCGCTTGATCAGGGCTTCCCTGACCACGGCACGAACCTCGTCGATCTTGTAAGGTTTTGCCACATAATGATACGCTCCTTCCTTCATGGATCGAACCGCGGTATCCACCGTGGCGTACCCTGTAATCATGATCACCTCGGTGTAAGGCTGGAGTTCCCGGCTCTTCTTGAGCACCGCCATGCCGTCCACCTTTTCCATCCGGAGATCTGTCAAAACCAGGTCGAAGCTTCGCTCCTGCAGCAGATCGAGGGCCGCTCCTCCGCTATTGACCGAAACTACATCATAGCCCTCTCTGCTCAGGACGTGCTCCAGATTCCTGCGCGCAAGATCTTCATCATCCACGACGAGGATCGTCTCGCGGGTCTCCTCCATCCGGTTCCTCGCATGCAGAAAGTCCGTCAGTTGGTAAAAAGACCGTGAACGTGGTGCCCTTGCCTATCTCGCTCTTCACGTCTATCCGGCCGCCGTGCCGCTCGATAATTCCGTGTGATACGGAAAGTCCCAAGCCCGCCCCTTGTCCGACCTTCTTGGTGGTGAAAAAGGGGTCGAAGATCTTGGGAATGTTTTCGGGCGAAATCCCCTGGCCTGTGTCCTGAACATCGAAACAGAAGCCTCCGTGCCCCTCGTCCTCATGCGCCCTGATGGTTAGGACTCCCCCCTCTTCCATGGCCTGAACCCCGTTCAAGATCAGATTGATCAGGATCTGCTGGATGCGCCTGGGATCCATTCTCCCTTGGATCTCGTCAGGGACCTCCACCCGGAGTTCCACATTTGCGGGCATCTCCCCTTTGATCAGCTTGATGGTGTTGTCTACCAGATCCCTGAACCGGACCGGCACAAGGGTAAAGGATCTTTCCCTGGAAAACTCCAGTAAAGCTTTGACGATATCCCGCGCTCGCTCAATCTGTTTTTCGGTTTCTCGTAAGAGTTCTCTTTGGTATTCCAGGTCCCCCTCCTCAAGCTCCTCGAGCATAATCTGGAGGGAGGTGGAGATATTGTTGAGGGGGTTGTTCAACTCATGGGCTACGCCGGAGGTCAAGGTGCCCAGAGAAGCCATCTTTTCGCTCTGGACCAGTTGATCGTTTCGTCTGTTCAGCTCTCTAATCATGCTGTTGAGACTGCCCACCAGGGACTCGAATTCGTCCCCCGTGGATATGGATGGAATGTTATGGTAGTCTCCCTGGGCGATCTTGTGGATGGCGTTCTCGATCGACTTGAGGGGCCTGTTTACATTGAAGACCAGAAAGAGGGCGGTAAAGCAGGATAGCACAAAGATCGCGGCCAGTTCCATGATGAAATAATTACTCGATTCCCTGATCAATTGCTTGACGTTGCTATGTTCCCGGTTGATCATGACCTCCATGTCCTCGGTGATTCGCCTGCCGAGGTTCCTGATCTTGTCCTGTTCCTGAAAAACGGAACTGACCACCTTGCTGCTGAACTTAGATGCACTCTCCCGTCGATAGAGCGCGAGTAAGGAAGAAAGACCGTCGCGGTAGCCCCGCAGCTCATCAAGTTTCTGGTCGAGATCCTTGGCATGAGTGAACCGATGATATCTTTGAAGGATGTCCGTGAGTTTTTGCTGGGCCTGGCTCACATAGGTGAGGGCGTCCTCGAGGTGGTTTGGGTCAAGGGAGATGAAGAAGTTCTTCTCATAACGCCGAGCCTCCAAGATGTCGTTAAAGACACTGTTCTTTCTCTGGATGACCTGAAGTTTTTGATTGAGGACATGGTATTTGTAGTAGCCCAGAAACCACGTGGCCCCGCTGACGAGGATGAAAATGAAAAACGTGAGGATGATCTTTCTTCGTATGCTGATCCGCATGCCCGCCTTCCACGACCCGTTCAGGTATAGTAGGGTAAGTCAATGTTGCAAACCACGTCCTCGACGTCTGGAATCTCTCTTGTGACTTGCAGGATCTGCTTGAGCAGGTCAAGCCGCATCCTCTCCTGGATCTGCCGCTCCACCTTGGGACGGACGTAACCCGTTTTTCTGATCTTCTGCGTTTTCACCTGGATGGTCACCCGGCCGTTGTCGGAGGTCACTTCGGCGTCACAGATCTCCATAAGCGCCGCCTTCACATGGCTGCTCAAGGCCAGATCATTGATCGCTTTTCTTGATTCCTCCGTTGCCTGGAAGGCATCCAGCCGGGCAGCGTGACATATGGCCCCGGCAGCGTCCTCGATCTTCAACCTCCCGATGTTGAGTACAAGGTCGTAAAGATGCGCATCGTTCACGTCCTCCTCGTATACGTAGTCCGTCCAGGCAATCCGTTGTTTGTCTTCATTCTCGATGCGGGCGAAGGCCTCCTCCCTCGACAGATTTTCCCTTTGCCGCAGCAGGTCGATCCGGTCCTCCAATTCGGCAATCACGCGCACCTTGAGAACATGCTGGATTTCAGGAATCAGGAGGTGGCCTGCATACCCATGGTAAACGATGTTATCCCGCTTAACATGTTCCAAAAGGGCGGCACGGATGTAGGCGAGGTACTTCTTTCTGCCGTGAGTGATCCGCTCCAAGAGCGTGAAGGCATCGTGGATGGAATGCAGCAGTTCTTTTTCGGAGACGTGAAAAAACCGGGATGCCTCGAGCAGGACTTCTCTGCTGATGCATTCGTAGCCGAGTGCTTGGGCCACGCGTTCAGCGATCTCAGTGCCATGACTGTGACATCCCCTGGAAATGGTGATGACGGGCATACGCCGTTCTCCTTGACGTGAGGGTTCTCGACGGCATGTCGGAGTTCAGGAGATTATTTGATACCATAAATCAGATAAAGCACTGTTAATTCAACCGTCAGAAAGAGGA
>CAZAGT010000076.1:4633-17297 GCA_964484515.1 uncultured Desulfobacteraceae bacterium
CATGACCACGAGAAAGAGCACGGTCATTACCGCCCCGGCTTTGGCGTAATCCACGGTACGGTATCCGCCGGGTCTCATCACGAGG
Organism: uncultured Desulfobacteraceae bacterium; assembly: GCA_964484515.1. GTDB lineage: Bacteria > Desulfobacterota > DSM-4660 > Desulfatiglandales > HGW-15 > CAZAGT01. Next base: position 4,719 of record CAZAGT010000076.1, read on the forward strand.
GCGTTCACCTGGTGGGTGGGGAGCACGAAGGTGTTCGAGGCCGATAGACCCACGACAAGAGCGGCCATGCGTGGATCTCCCCCGGCCATAACGGCCATATTCATACAGAGGGGAACGAGCAGGACCGTCGCACCCACATTGGAGATCACCAGTGTGAAGAAGGATGCCATCAATCCGACCACGGCCAGGAGCAAGATGGGTGCAGGATGTCCGATGACTTCCAAGACCTTTCGGGCGATGAATGCAGCGGTTCCCGTCTTTTCAAAAGCGATGCCGAGAGGGATCAACCCGGCCAGCAGGAAGACGGTCATCCAATCCACGGCCCGGTAAGCTTCCTCCACGGACAGGACGCCGGTGATAATCATACCCAGGGCTCCCGACATGAGGGCCACGGAAAGCTGGGTCTTGAAGACGATGACCTGGAAGAGTGCGACTCCCAGCCAGACCACCGCCAGCTTTGCCTTTCCGGGCCTCATGATTTCCCCTTCCAGGGGTGTTGCGAAGCTGAGGGTCCCGGGCTGGGGACGATTTCGCAGGATATGAAATCGTTCCCAGGGTCCTTGCAGGAGCAAGGTGTCTCCCATTTGCAGACGGATTTGGGTCAACCCGCTGTAGTAGACCTTGCGCCCCTTGGCCAAGGCCACGGGGTTGACGCCGTACATCTCCTTGAATTTGATCTCGCTCATGCTCTTCCCGATCAGCTCCGATCTCGGGGAGACAATCGTCTCCGCCATCCCCGCGTTGGTTCGGGAGAGGCTCTCTGCGAACACCTCCAGGCCTTGCTTCCTCTGCCAGCCGTATTCCTGGACCAGCTTCGCGACATTCCTCTCCCGGCCCACCACGGCGATATCGTCACCGGGCCCGATCAGATCGGTGCTCCGTGGGACGAGGTTCTTCTCTTTCTTGGCCGTGTGACTGATAGCGACGACCGTGACCAGGAAGCGTTCACGGATGGCCAGTCGTTCCAGCGTCTTCGCGTCCTCCCAATCAAGGGGAACATGCAACTCATAGACGGTGCCGAGAGCACGGTACTCTTCCATCAGGGCCGCCGTGACCCCGCGGTCGGCCTCGCCGTGGTCGGCTGGAAGGACGAATTTGCCGAACATCAGGAAATAGAGGATAGCACTTGCAAGGAGACAGATTCCAACGGGAGTCTGTGTAAAGAGACCGAAAGGCTCAAGTTTCTCCTCTCCCAGGACCAGAAGGTCGTTCAACAAGATGGTCGGGCTCGCTCCTACGAGGGTGAGGGTCCCTCCGATGATCGCACAAAACCCCATCGGCATCAGGATCCTCGATACGGGGATCTCCATCCTTTTGGCAATCCGCTGGGTAGCAGGCAGAAACAGTGCGGCGGCACCGATATTTTGCATCATGCCGGAGATCAGTCCCACCGTTCCGGAGATCAGTACGAGCGTCCGTTTCTCGCTTCTTCCGGCCAGTCTGATAATGGGGGCTGCGACCTGATTCATGACTCCGGTCTTGTCCAGACCCGCACCAATAATAATCACGGCCATAATGGAAACGACCGCATTGCTGCTGAGGCCGGAGAAGGCCTCTTTAGGGGACACAAGATCGATCAGGGGGAGTAATACCATCATCATGATCCCGACCACGTCGACTCTCACCCACTCAAGCACGAAGAGGCAAATCACAAAGGCCAGCACAATCATGGTCAACAGCATCTCAGTCGTCATCTTTCAGGGTCCCTTTTCTGCCAAGCGCCTCAAGAACGATCGCATCACCGGTCGCGATGAAAGCCCGTCTGCTCCCCGAGATCACTTACTCATTTCTCTTCTCATTTCGGTACACCATGCAAAGCAAAAAGGCGAATACGATAATCGCCAGAGAAAGAACGAAATGAAGATTCATCTTACCCTCCTTTTCAGCGAGACACAATCGCTCTCTATCCAACTTCCGGCGATTCCCCCTTAAAAAGAAACGGAAAACCCGGCCGCCCGATCCGTTTGCCCGGTTTTCCGTTCCTTCTGGCAAAGCGTCATTTTATCTCATAGCATGGAATAGACGTACAACTCTCGCCGCGGTCTTTCGCCCTCCTCGATCCGCTCGACCGGTCGTTCCTCCTCGGTATCCGAGACGACAAACTCGATGTCGCTAAATTCCCTTGTAATCTCTTCCAACGCCTGATCCGTCGGCGTGAACTTTACCATATGCCGGAAGGGGATTCCCATCTCCTCAGCCTTTTCCTGGAATGCCTTCACATTCTTCTCCGAGAGTGAACGAAATTCCCGGCAAAGCTTGTCATGCCCGAAGGGAGCCAGCTTGAATGTCTCACAGGAAAGAGGCGCGGTGTTGAGCGCCAGGATCTCGTAGGACAGCCTCTGTGCCATTTCGAGGGCATAATCCGTCACCTCCCCAGAAAAGTGGCTCTCTCTACCCACCACGAGGAGTCTCCGGGGCCGTTCCTCCTCCCGCTCCGGTAGCAGGAGATGCCGGGCATCTTCTCGCTGTCCCTCCTCGGCAAATGCAATCGCCTCCGGATACACCTCCATCTTTACACCCAGCCGCCTCCACCTCTTACGCAGGTTTTCTAAGAATCCAGTCACGTAAAAACCTCCCTCCTTGCCTTTTACGGCTTCTGATGCGAGTGGCCCGGGACCACCAACGGCACGTGCATTTCCGCCAGGATCCCCGCCGGCACCGCACACCTCTTTGGACGTGAAGGCTGGGGCTTATCCGCTTCCATGCCCATATCGTAGACGGTCACAACAACGTCCCGGTGGCCTTTCAGATAACGGATGATCTCCCTTCCGGGTTCCCCGGTTCGCAACGTGACGTGACACGGAACCCCTTCTTTTTCCGCTTCCGTAACCAACGGAGACAAATTTTCCATGGCTCGTCTACCCAGCTCCATGGCAGCCTCATGCTGCCCCGCTTCTGCAAAGGCAACCGCTGACATGGAGTCCTCCATGGAGCGCCGCGCCCTGCTCGCTTTGTCCTGGAGCCCTTTCAAACGCCCCCGCACGCTGCTACCGAGTCTGATGACCTGGAGGATGCTCAGCTCGGCCTTAATGCGGGAGCAGAGTTCCGCGGCATAGTGAAAGACCTTATGACGCGGGGCAACCCCTTCGATCGCCAGCAACACCTTTTCCACAGGCCTCCTCCTACACGTTTAGGGTTGGGCGATTGTCGGCGCGCCTCTCTTCTCTCCGGTCGAGTTTCTTATGTGGGCGTTTCTTGATCTGTCGACCCAACATCTCAAGCGCGGTATCTGGATAACCCGCCTCGGCAAACGTAAGGGCCACCATCCATCGGTCAAACTTTTCGATCCAATCCTTTCGCTGAAACATGATCACCCTCTCCCGCTACATATTTTGTTTGCCTTGCTATAGGGCAAATCGCATGCCAGCACGCGGAATTAGACCTATCTATCTGAAATTATGATTTATTTTGGATGAAGCACGGCTTTGAAATTTCAGTGGCGAGCGTTACAATGTGAAACAATCAGAGAAATCAAAAAAGATATTTCAATAAATTCAGTATACTATGGACTATTGCGGACTCGAACGCCTCTATTGCAGATTGTAACGATTTGTTTTTGGACACGCATCTCGAAGGGCGATCTCGACCGGCGAGCACGGATTAATCGGTTGCCGTCGACCCAGGAGCCGTTTAATATAAGGCCACTGACCCAAGGCCGAGGTAACGTGATGCGGATATTCAAGAAGGGTGAAGAGACCGAGCAGATGGCGACCGAATTGGTCGAATTGAGGGAGACCGTCCTCGAGACCGGGATGCCGCATCCGGTCGAAAAGGTGGCCTTGAAGGAGCTGGACAAACTTTCCAAGATGAATCCGTCCGCTACGGAATACACCATCGGGATCAACTATATCGACTATCTTGTGAGTCTGCCGTGGCACAAAGTGACGGAAGACAACCTCGATATCCAAAGGGCCGAGGCGATCCTCGATGAGGATCACTACGGCCTGGGCGAAATCAAGGACCGCATCCTGGAATACTTGGCCGTCCGGGTGCTGAAGCTTTCCCGCAAACACAGGATCTTGGTTGTGGACGATGAAAAAATGACCCGGATGAATCTGGAGCACGTCCTGGCCAAGGAGGGGTACATCGTAGCGACGGCGGCCGGCGGCGTAGAGGCACTCGAACTCCTTCAAGAAACCGGCTTTGATCTGGTTGTGACCGATCTCAAGATGGAGAAGGTAGACGGAATGGATGTCCTGGAGCGGGCCAAAGAAAGGGATCCGGCCGTCGAAGTGATTATGATCACGGGGTATGCCACCGTCCCCACCGCCGTGGAAGCCATGCGAAAGGGATCATACTATTACCTGGGCAAGCCCTTCAAGTTGGACGAAATCAGATCCACGGTGAAAAGGTCTCTCGCCAAGAAGACGGCTCAACTGGAGTCGCGGGGCCCGATCCTCTGTTTTGTAGGCCCGCCGGGCACCGGGAAGACCTCGCTGGGAAAATCGATCGCTAGGAGCCTGGAGCGGAAATTCATTCGCGTCTCCGTGGCCGGGATGAAGGATGAAGCCGAGATCAGGGGACATCGCAGAAGTTACGTAGGAGCGCTGCCCGGCAAGATCATCCAGGAGATTCGGCGCACGGAATCCAGGAACCCGGTCTTTATGTTGGATGAGATCGACAAGATCGGACAGGATTTCAAAGGTGATCCGGCCTCCGCGCTGCTGGAGGTCCTGGATCCCGAGCAGAATACCCATTTCATGGATCATTACCTGGATGTACCCTTCGACCTCTCAAAGGTGCTGTTTATTGCCACCGCCAACACCACCGACCCTATTCCTCGGCCGCTGCTGGATCGAATGGAAGTACTTCCCCTGAGCGGTTATACCGAGGAAGAAAAGGAGCAGATCGCCTTCACGTACCTCATCCCGCGGGCGATTGAAGAGGCCGGTCTTTCCAATCATCCCCTTGTCTTCGAAGCGGAATCGGTCCACAAGATCATCAGGGAATATACCAGGGAGGCCGGACTGCGAAATCTGCAGCGACAGATCGCATCGATCTGTAGAAAAACGGCTAGAGAGCTTCTGAAGAAAGGGGGGCAGGAGATGTCTCCGCGGATTATCCCCGGGCTCGTCGAAGATCTCTTGGGCCCCCCGAGGTTCTATTTCGAGGTGGCCGCCGCAAGGGACAGGATCGGGGTCAGTACGGCCTTGGCGTGGACCGAGACCGGCGGAGAGATCCTCTTCGTCGAAGCCACAAAGATGAAGGGGAAAAATCGGCTGATCCTGACCGGATCTTTGGGCGACGTCATGAAGGAATCAGCCCAGGCGGCGCTGAGCTATATCCGCAGCCACACGCAGCAATTCAACATTGAAGAGAGCTTCTTCGATGGGCACGATATCCACATCCACGTTCCCGCCGGAGCGATCCCGAAGGACGGGCCGTCTGCAGGCCTGGCCATTGCGGTGGCCCTCCTCTCCCTGCTCGTAGAGCGTCCTTGTCGAAGAGACGTCGCCTTGACCGGAGAATTGACCCTCAGCGGCCGGATCCTCCCGGTCGGTGGTGTCAAGGAGAAGCTCCTCGCGGCTCATCGTGCCGGCGTAAAGCGGGTGGTTTTTCCAGCCAGAAACGAGTCGGACCTAAGGGATATCGCCGACAACATCAAAAAGGATCTCGACATTGTGACAAGCGATGAAATGCGAGAGATCGTGAATCAGGTCCTGCGGCAGGACGGTTGATGCCTGCCGAAGCTGTTGAAAAATCGACTTCTCTGAGGCTGATGGAAAATGTCCATCCCGCTCTCTTCCAGCGGCCGCCGTCGTCTACTTCGTGCTTGTCGTTTCGCTCCTCCGCCTGGGGACGATCCTCCTCCGCCGGTGCACGATGGACCATTCACCTCAATGCCCTGTACAGTTCTTGGGGGTCATTGTAACCGTGCTTTTTGTCTTTTTGACAGAGAAGTTGATTTTATAGCCCGATGTGGTAGATTTCTCCGATGGAATGACAAGTGAAGTGCAACGCTTGATATGAGAGGGTCGGAAGGGATTGATTTTCTTGTAAGTATGTGAGGATATTCATAGTTTCGAATCCCACCCCCTCTACCGGAAATACAACCGCTCACCGATTCTCCACCCAGGCTGGCAAAGGGGCCCCCAAGAACGTGCACTCGCGCTGCAGGGGTGGCCCGGGAACATAGGGCCTGATTTGACAGGGACGACAGCCGGCAATTGTCTTATTTCGATCTAGCTGTCGAATGGTCTGCGGGGTACGATAGGCAGAAACCCATGCCCGGAGAGATGTCCGAGTTGGCTGAAGGAGCGCGACTGGAAATCGCGTGTGCCGCTAATCGCGGCACCGAGGGTTCGAATCCCTCTCTCTCCGCCATACTAGCTTCTCCAGCGAGCCGTCTCCTTTTATTGGGGATCGAAGGTATGAAATCCCCAATCATTCCTTACCGTCCATGTGATATGCCGGATTCGGGCATCCAATCCCCGGAAAAGGATAGTCGTGACCTATGCCTTATGAAGTCTTAGCCAGAAAATGGCGTCCCCAGGTCTTTGAGGATGTCATTGGCCAGGATCATATTACCCAGACCCTGATGAATGCCATCAAGAGCGACCGAACCGCGCACGCGTATCTGTTCAGCGGTGTCCGCGGCGTGGGTAAGACCTCGGTGGCAAGAATCTTGGCCAAGGCCATGAACTGTCCGGAAGGAGAACCCGGTATCCCCTGCAACCAATGCCATGTTTGTGCGGAAATAACCCAGGGCTCTTCGGTAGATGTTCAAGAGATCGACGGGGCCTCCAACCGGGGCGTCGATGAGATCAGAGAGCTCAGGGAAAATATCAAGTTCATGCCTTCCGGAGGGAAGTTCCGGATATACATCATCGACGAAGTCCATATGCTGACCAAGGAGGCCTTTAATGCACTGCTCAAGACCCTTGAGGAACCTCCTCCTCACGCCAAATTCTTTTTCGCCACGACCGAGCCTCACAAAGTGCCGGTTACAATCCTGTCGAGGTGTCAGCGGTTCGATTTCAAGCGCATCGCCTTGAGCAAGATCGTGGATCATCTCGAGAGGATAACGAAGGCCGAGGGGATTGACTTGAGTCGCGCAGGTTTGACGTTGATCGCCCGTGAGGCCGAGGGGAGCATGCGGGATGCGGAGAGTCTCCTCGATCAGGTGGTGGCGTTCGCCGGGAACAGGGTGGAGACTGAACATATTACGGACATCTTGGGCATCGTGGACCGGGATTTACTCTCAGAGTCGTCACTGGCAATCATAGAGGGGTCCTCCCAGAGATGCGTGGAGATCGTCAACCGGGTCTACAACCAGGGGTATGACATCAAAGAGTACTACAAGGCCCTGATGGATCAGTTTCGAAACATCCTCATCGGCCTCGTGGCGCCCCAAGGCGATCTGCTCGATATCTCGGATGACGAGATCAATGAGATCAAGCGCCAGGGCGAGATGGCCGGAATCGAGAAAGTCCAGCAATGCCTCAATCTGCTCATTGCGCGAGAGGAAGATTTGAGATACACGTCCCATCCGCGATTGGTCCTGGAGACCATTATGATTGCGTTGTGCCGGTTAGGCGAAGTCTTCTCCTTTGATGACCTTATCCGGAAAATAGGAGCGTTGGAGCAGCGGCTATCGGGCTCAGTTCCATCAAGACCGGAGCTAGAGGGTGAAGCGCCGTCCGGTCGCCTAGCTGATCAACCACTCGAATGGAAGAGGGAAGAAAAGGAGATGCAGGCCTTGCAGCCGTCTGCGGAGACCTGTCAGCAAGATTGGGAGGGGCTGCTGAAATTCCTGCAGACCAAGAACGGTCCGATGGCGAACATTCTCAGGGGATGGCGCCTGCATGGTCTGAACAATGATGTCCTTGAGATCTCCAGAGGCGTTTCATCCTTCTCCTCCAGCTATCTCGACGAGCCGGAACGCCTTGAAAGGCTGGCGGAGTATTGCCGTGAATTCTTTGGCCGCGAGATCAAAATCAAGATCGTGGCGAGCCATGTCGAAGGCGATCCCGATGGCGGAAAACCGAAAGAGCCAAGCCCGGTGAAAATCGAACAAAGCCCGATTGAAGCGGCTCCGCCGGTACGGAATGTCCTAGAGATCTTTGAAGGACGGATAAGAGCAAAGGTGCCTGCCAAGACAGGTAGTCAGGGGCCTAACGCTCAGAAGACGAAGAGGTGACCATCTTGCTTCCCGAAATTTGGCAGGTGTGGTCTCCTTTGAATTTATGCAAAAACCGCTAATCAAACGCAAGGAGGAATGAACCGTGAAAGGGATTCCAAATATGGGAAATCTCATGAAACAGGCCCAGCAGTTTCAGGCCAAAATGACGAAGCTTCAGGAGGAACTGGGCGACCGGACCGTTGAGGCTTCCGCCGGTGGTGGGATGGTCACGGTCATCGCGAATGGTCGGCAAGAGGTCGTTTCCGTCAAGATCGACCCGGAGGTCATTGATCCTGCTGATGCCGAGATGTTGCAGGACCTTATCCAAGCCGCAGTCAACGATGCCCTTACGAGGGCGAAAAACATGGTCAACGAAGAGATGGGGAAGCTCACGAGGGGGTTGAACATTCCCAATATCCCAGGCCTGATGGGGTGATGTCCGTCATGGGAATTTACCCACCACCCCTTGAGCGGCTTATCGAGCATTTGGCCCGGTTGCCTGGAATCGGACAGAAGTCCGCGACCCGAGTTGCGCTTCACGTCTTGAAGACCGATCGTAGACTGGCGGAGGGCCTGGCCGCCAGCCTGCTTGAGGTGAAGGATAAGATCAGGTTCTGTTCAATCTGTTTCAATTTCACCGATGTGGATCCCTGTCCAATTTGCACTGACCCCAACCGGGCTAACGGGATCATCTGCATCGTTGAGGGCCCGGGTGACCAGCTTGCGATTGAGGGGTCGGGGATCTTCAAGGGGCGATATCACGTTCTCCAGGGCGTCCTTGCCCCTCTTGACGGAACTGGTCCAGAGGATTTGAAGATCGGTGAGTTGCTCAAGCGGGTCGACAAGGAAGGTGTCAACGAGGTCATCCTCGCGACCAACCCTACCGCAGAGGGAGAGGCAACGGCCTCCTATCTGCTCCAGTTACTCAATGATAAAGACCTCAAGATTACTCGCATCGCCCTTGGGGTTCCCATGGGGGCTGATCTCAAGTACATGGACACCATGACCCTCCAACACGCTCTCAACAGTCGAACGTCTCTCTCGACATGATCCCGCCCCACGTCCTCCAGGAACTCTCCCACATTGTCGGATCGGCACATCTCGCGACCGATGCGGAGGTCGACGAGAAATATGCCAGCGACGGGACCAAAATGGCCTTTAAACCGGATGCCGTCGCTTTCCCCGGCAGCAGCCAAGAGATTTCCCGCATTCTGCTGCTGGCAAACAGGGAATATTTTCCGGTCATTCCGAGGGGTGCGGGCAGCGGAATGAGCGGTGGGGCATTGCCTGTCAGGGGAGGATTGATCCTCTCCTTGGAGCGTCTTAATCGTATTCGCTTGATCGACAGGCAAAACCTGATCGCCAAGGTCGAGCCGGGTGTCATCACGGCAGAGCTCCAAGCGGCAGTGGAGGAGATAGGTCTCTTCTATCCCCCTGATCCCGCGAGTACCCATATATCAACAATCGGTGGGAACGTGGCTGAATGTGCCGGCGGGCTACGGGCGGTTAAATACGGTGTCACGAGGGATTACGTCCTGGGGCTCACGGTCGTGCTTCCGACCGGTGAAATCATAAAAACCGGCGTCGAGACACCCAAGGGGGTCGTCGGCTACGATCTGACAAGGCTTATCGTGGGATCGGAAGGGACGCTTGCGGTCATGACGGATATCACCCTCCGTTTGATTCCAAGGCCGGCGGCAAGGAGGACGATGTTGGCTGCCTTTCGGGATGTCGACGCTACGATCGGCACGGTTTCCGACCTCATTGGGAAGGGTGTCCTGCCGACAACGCTGGAGTTCATGGATAAGCTCAGTATCAAATGTGTGCGTGACGAAATCGGTTTGCCGATCCCCGCCGAAGCCGAGACGCTGCTCCTCATCGAGGTGGATGGCAACGAAATCCTGGCCAGTCGTGAGGCGGAAGTGGTTGAGGACGTCTGCCGCGAGTCAGGCGCAATCAACCTTCAGATAGCCAAAGACAGAGATGAGGTTGAGATGCTATGGGAGGCCCGGCGAAACCTTTCCCCCGCTCTTATGAAACTGCGGCCCCACAAGATAAGTGAGGACATCGTGGTGCCTCGCAACCAGCTCGCGAAAACGGTCTCCTTCCTGTCCCAGCTGTCGCAAAGACACAATCTCCCGATTCCGGCCTTCGGCCATGCCGGGGACGGCAATATCCATGTCAATTTCATGCTGGACAAGACCGACCAGGACGAGGCAGCGCGTGTTCAGACGGCCATAAAGGAATTATTCGAGGAGGTTATTAGATTGGGCGGAACCATCTCCGGCGAGCACGGCGTCGGCATCACCAAATCCGCCTACATTGGGCTGGAAATATCGCCGTCTTCCCTTGCGCTCATGGCCCGACTGAAACAGGCCTTTGATCCGCGCGGGATTCTCAACCCGGGAAAGATGTTTCCGAACGGGGTGAGGGACCCGCTCGGCTTCCGGCTGGAGGTTTGAGGTTCGTGGTGCGGTACTAGGAGGGGCATCGGGCACGAGGGATCTTCTTCCTCAGCCGACCATCACTCCTCGCCCGCATCCTCTTCGATTACTCGAACAGGAAATGAATATCTATCTCTCTCCTTCTCAAGGTCGAGGATCCTGTCCATGAAGGCTTTGAGATCTTTCTCCTTGGCGATAAGTTCAGCATCGTTCTGACAGGGACGAAGCTCCATCTTCTTGAACTCTTTTTCGAGGTCTTTTAGCTCTTTTTCGATCTCTTTGAGACGCTTGCGGTCGTCTTTGGCTTCCATACGTAACGGGCGGCCTCCGGTGCTCTATCGATCGACGCTGAGATGGTTGAACTCTCCTGCAGTCGTATGATCCTGGAAAAGAAAAACACCTTTTCAAAATATTATCTTCACATACCGTGGTCAACTAAAAACCCCTCCACCACTGTTTCCGTTTGGTCTTGACAGCTAAATGCGGGAGTCCTATTTATGGCTTCGACTTGTGCCTCCCCTATGCGCGTCACGTGGTGAGGCCCACGGGGGGGGAGTTAAAATTGTCGTGAGGACAGCGAACCATGAACGACAAGACGAATTCCTCCAATCGAAGGGAGGCTGCGGGGGAGCCGCCTTCCTGGGCCGGGAAGTGGCTGGTGGCGATGCGGCCCTTTGCCCTACCGGCCTCGACCATGTCCGTCGTTTTTGGTACGGTCCTGGCCGTGACCGTTGGCGGGGCCTCATTCAAAGGACTACTCTTCCTGGCGGCCCTGCTTGGCATGGCCGTTCTCCATACAGGGGCCAATCTTCTCAACGACGTCTATGACTACCGAAAGGGTATCGACCGGATGGTCAATCCGGTCAGTGGAGGGGTCGTCAGGGGCTGGATCACCCAAAAGGAGGCCCTGGTCGCAGGCTGGCTGTTTCTCGTCGTCGGGTCCGGGATCGGGCTTTTTATCTATAGCCAGGTGGGGACCCCGGTCCTGGTGATCGGGATAGTCGGGGTCCTGATTGGCATTCTCTACACGTGGGGACCTTTGCCCTTGAAGTACAGTGCTCTTGGTGACCTGGCTGTCTTCTTGAATTTTGGTGTACTGGGGGCGCTCGGCGCCTGGACCGTCCAGACCGGTACCGTCTCGTGGGTGCCGGCCATATGGGCTGTGCCCATGTCTTTGCTCGTTGTCGGGATTCTCCACTCGAACAATTGGCGTGATATCAGGAGTGATTCTGAGGGCCACATCCGAACCATGGCCACTCTATTTGGTGACCGCCGGTCGGAGAGCTACTATGCCTTCCTGCTTTTTACCCCCTTTATTTTGATCTTGGTGCTCCTTTCGATCTCTCGGGCCGTCGACATCGGCCCGAAAATGCCCCTAACATTCCTGGTCACGCAGCTTGCCGTTCCCCTGGCCATCAAACTCAAGCGGAGGGGTGATCGGCGCCATGATCCGAAACGCGTCCAGGATTTCCTGGCCCTCGACGGCGCCACCGCCCAGCTGAACTTCCTCTTCGGCCTGTTGTGCATCGCGGCACTCGGACTCGGGTCGCTGATCGGAACCTAGAATTCGGTTTTCTCACAAGGATTTATGAGCGAAAGAACAGTTTTCATCGTTCAAGGCGGTGGAGGACCGTGATGTCTTTTTGGAGTGACCCGTGAGCGTCGGAATCGAAGAAAAGATATCACAGGCCTCCCACACCCGGAGCTTACGAGAGTGTCGAAAAATGAGTTTCTGAGAGGCTGATGGAAAATGTCCAGATGCAAGGCTTCCGAAACCGGGGACCCGCCCCGAAGGGGTGGGGACTGAGCCGAGCGAAGCGAAGGTAAAGAAATCCCGAGGAATGAGGCGTAAATGAAAGGCGCAGGGCTCAAGGCCCAAGACTCAAGGTCTGAGACAAAACAAAAGATTTCAGAGAGTTTTGCCCTTCAGCCTTCCACCTTCTACCTTTGACCTCTTGCGTACGCCGCAGTGACGAGGGATGAGGGTAACGCAGCCCTTCGGCTTTGCTCAGG
>CAZAGT010000077.1:0-17253 GCA_964484515.1 uncultured Desulfobacteraceae bacterium
TTCGAGCGGGTAACGTTTCGTTTTTGAAAAGAGACCCCCATGACCAGGCGAACAGACGCCGAAGATCTGAAAACGTCAAATTTACGTACAGATTTCATGGAGTTTCCCCGTCGATCAACCTGGCCGCCCTGCGGTAAGGGGTGGCGCTGACACCTGATCCCCGGTCCCTTGCCCCTTCGACATTCCTGCGGCTAAAGGGCCTCTTCATTCAGCTCGGCCACGTAGGCGATTGCGGTGTTGCCTTGCAGCCAGATTCGTTTGAAGTCGCTACCTTCCTGATCGAAGTAGATGGTGAGGTCTTCGCCCCCTCTGGTCCCAACCCTGACAGGCGATTTCACAGCCCTCCTGGCCGCCGCCACCAGGGCTGAAGCAATGGCACCGGTCCCGCAAGCAAGGGTCTCGTCCTCGACACCCCGCTCATAGGTCCTTACGGCAATCGATTTGGAGTCGATCATCTTCGCAAAATTGGCGTTTGTCCCATTGGGCGAAAACATCTCATGGTAGCGAATGGCCCGACCCTTCTCGAAGACGGGATAGTCCTCCAGGTCCTCGAGTTGGACGACGACATGCGGGACGCCCGTATTCACGTAGTCCGCGCTCAGCCATCCGGGTTCACGCGCCAATCCAATATCTAACTCAAGACCAGTAGGGTCAGGCATGAGCTCTTTGACCACGCGCCCCTTCACCTCGGCTGAAACGGGTCCCGCCAGGGTTTCGAAGGTCATCTTCGAACCGGCAATCCCCTTGAGGTGGGCGAAGCGTGCCACGCAGCGTCCGCCGTTGCCGCACATCTCCACCTCACCGCCGTCCGCGTTGAAGAACCGCCAGGCAAAATCGTACCGGTCCGATTTGACCACGTAAATGATGCCGTCCGCCCCCACTGATTCCCGGCGGCGGCAAATCCGCTCGCCAACGCGTCCCATATCGGCCTCGGCGACTTTGCCATCCATGTTGTCAATCAGGATGAAATCGTTGCCACTGCCGTTCATTTTCCAGAATTCAATCGTCTCCATGTCAATGCCACCTTCGCAAAAGGGCTTAGCGCAGGAATTCGGGGATCTCTTCTCCCCTGATGAGATCTTCATAGGTTTCGCGGGCGCGAATAAGGTAATACTGCTCGCCCTTCACCAGGACCTCGGCGGCGCGGGGCCGGGCATTGTAATTTGAAGACATGCTGAAGCCGTAGGCGCCTGCACTCATCACCGCCATGAGCTCCTGCCGCTCGAAGGCTTCCACGGTTCTGTCCTTCGCGAGGAAATCGCCCGACTCACATATCGGTCCGACGATATCGGCCTGAACGGCCTCCCTGCCAGATCGTCTCACGGGCTGAACGGCATGATATGAGCCGTACAAGCTCGGCCTTGCCAGATCGTTCATGGCCGCATCTACGATGATGAAACGCTTGTCCCCGGTCGATTTGGTGTAAAGGACCTTCGTGACCAAGACACCCGCATTCCCAGTTATGACCCGTCCCGGCTCTAATATGAGGGTGAGTTCGCCCATGTCGAGCGCCTCCTTGAGGGCCCGGGCATACTCGCTCGGGTGAGGTGGAGTCTCTTCCTCATAGGTGATACCAAGTCCGCCGCCAAGATCCAAGAAACGGACCTGGATATCGCTTGCCCGCAGTAAGTCAATCAGCGCCTTGAGCCTCTTCAGGGTATCCACAAACGGACTCAGTTTGGTAAGTTGGGAGCCGATATGGCACGAGACACCGGCGATTTCCAGGTGACCGAGACCGGCGGCCGTCTCATATACCTTTGGTGCGTCCCCAATATCGATCCCAAACTTATTTTCCTTCAACCCGGTTGAAATATAAGGATGCGTCTGGGGGTCGATGTCCGGATTGACCCTAAGGGCTATCCTTGCCCGCTTGCCCAACCGCTCGGCCACCGCATTCAGTTCGAAGACCTCCTGGCGGGATTCGACGTTAAACAACAGGATATCCGCCTTGAGCGCATCTTCCAGGTCTTCGGTCCGCTTTCCCACTCCGGAATAAACAATCTTCATCGGATCAATGCCAGCCCTGAGAGCACGGTATAGTTCCCCCCCTGAAACGATGTCCACCCCGCCCCCTTCGAGGGCAAACAGCCTAAGGATGGCCAGGTTGGCATTCGATTTCATGGAGAAACAGGTCAGATGCTTGATTGTGTCGAAGGCGCCGTCGAAAGCCCTGAAATGCTGTTTCAAGGTGGCATGAGAATAGAGATAGAACGGCGTACCCACGTCCTCTGCAATCGTAGCGACGGGAAGCTCTTCACAATAGAGCTCATCGTCCTTGTACTCAAAGTGGTGCATGACTACCCTTTTACTTCGTTACGATCTTCACGCGGTCGGACGCCGGGCCGAGGGCACCGCCCTTGCCGATCAATAGGACTTTTAGGAAGTAGATCTGCGGGTCAGGCTGAACCGGGAGTTCCCCTTGAAAATGGTCCGCCCTGAGTGCCTCGGCCCCCAGATCCTGATAAGCCCGGTATTCGATCGGACAGTCCTCGCATGGAGGATCTTCGATCGGATAACGGGCATAGAGAACCCGGGCACCATCAAGCTCTCGAATCCCGTTCGGATCCTTGAGGCCCTGAATCCTGCCGCGCAAGAGGATCCCCCTCTCTGTCTGTTCAGCATCCAGATCGACCACGTGGGCCTCAACCTGCTCTTGAGGTAAGAAAGGCGGCGCCTTTTTCCCGCATGCATTCGCCCAAAACAACACCCCCGTCAGGATGACGGCGGCCATTCGGCGACTGACGTTCAAGCACCCAGCTCCTCTTTGGCCTTCATGATGCTGGCAGCAACCGCTTCGGGTCCTGTGCCGCCCGCCAGATTCCTTCGTTGGACACACATCTCCGGCTCCAGCCATGCGTACACGTCCGCGTCGATTTGGCTGTTGAACTGTCTGAGTTCGTCCAGGGTGAGGTGCTTCAGCTCTTTCTTCTGACCAATCGCGTAGAGAACCGTCTTTCCCACCGCCTCGTGGGCCTGCCGAAAGGTCGTCCCCTTGCGAACGAGGTAATCAGCCAGATCGGTAGCGACTAGGTAGCCCTCGTCACAGGCCTTCTTCATCCGCTCGCCGTTGTAAGAAATCTCCTCGAGGAGGCGGGAAAGCACGATGAGACATTGTTCTGCGGTGTCAACGCCGTCAAACAGGGCCTCCTTATCCTCCTGAAGGTCCTTATTATAGGTCAAGGGGAGGCCCTTCAGTGTGGTCAGGAGGGCCATGAGGTGCCCATAGAGCCTGCCCGTTTTTGCCCGCACCAGCTCGAGCAGATCCGGATTCTTCTTTTGGGGCATGATACTGCTCCCGGTGCAAAAGGCATCCGGCAGGTTCACGAAGCCGAATTCCTGACTTGACCAGATGATCAACTCCTCACTCAGGCGACTGAGGTGCATCATCAGCACGGAGACATCAAAGAGAAATTCCAGGACAAAGTCCCGATCACTGACGGCGTCCATGCTGTTGGCCGAAAGGCCCTCAAATCCCAGTTCTTTGGCGGCCCCGGCCCGATCGAAATCGAATGTGGAACCGGCCAGCGCGGCGCTCCCGAGGGGCAAGATATTCACCCGCTTGAGACTATCCTGGAGGCGCTGCCGATCACGTGCCAGCATTTCGTAGTAGGCAAGCAGGTAATGAGCCACAAGGACCGGTTGAGCGCGCTGAAGATGAGTGTAGCCCGGAACAATAAGCTCGGCATTCTTCTCCGCCAGAGAGACCAGGGTGCGCTGAAGTTCCTTGATTAGGGCCTGAAGCCGGCCGACGGCCTCCCTGATAAACAGGCGCACATCGAGGGCTACCAGATCATTTCGACTCCGGCCCGTATGGAGCTTCTCGCCAAGGGGACCGATCTTCTCGACCAAGGCCTTCTCCACCAGAGAGTGTATATCTTCGTGGCCCTCGTCCAGAGAATAACCGGGTTGAGCCATTTCTCGTTTGATCTCCGAGAGGGCAGCGACCATCTGGGAGGCCTCGTCATCGCTGATGATCTGCGCCTTGGCCAGCATCCGAGCATGGGCCTTGCTCGCCTCGATCTCCTGCGGGTACAGCCGAAAGTCGAACCGAAGTGAGGCATTGAACCTGTTGACTGCATCGTCCAGATCCTTCTGAAAGCGGCCGCCCCATACCTTCTGACTCATGTGTGATTACCCGATCGTGCGTTATAATGTGTATTCTTGGCGTGGTCTCAAAAAAAAACGCGTTTGCTTGCCTAAGACATGAGGAGTAAGGGAGTGACTTCGGCAACAGCGGTCGGATAGGGGCCTTCGGCTGCCAAGGCTGAACCGGAGTACTCGTCCCGACAGGCCATCACTCCAGTCGTCTTCATCTCTTTCTCATCAGACTGGCGATTTTGAGCCGCAGGGCATTCAACCTGATGAAGCCTTCCGCATCCTGCTGGTTGTAAACCTTGTCCTTTTCAAACGTCGCAAAATCAGGATTGTAGAGTGAAGCCTCGGCCTTCCTCCCGACGACGGTACAGTTCCCCTTGTAGAGCCGCAGCCGAACATGGCCTGAGACCGACTTCTGGCTCTCATCCACCAGGGCCTGCAACATCGTACGTTCAGGTGAAAACCAGTAGCCGTAGTAAATCATCTCGGCGTAACGCGAAACGAGCCCGTCGCGGATATGCATCACTTCGCGATCCATGGTGATCGACTCCAAGGCTTGGTGGGCGGCCCTCAGGACCGTCCCGCCGGGTGTTTCATAAACACCTCTCGACTTCATGCCCACGTATCGATTCTCTACGAGATCCACCCTGCCGATGCCGTTCCGACCACCAAGGGCGTTTAGGTGGGCGAGCAGCACGGCGGGCGACATGGGGACGCCGTCAACGGCGACCGGATCGCCGTCCTTGAACTCGATCTCCGTGTAGGTCGATTGATCGGGCGCGTCCTCGGGGGCGACCGACATCACGAACATGTCTTTTGGCGGTTCTTGCCAGACATCCTCAAGGATGCCTCCCTCAAAACTGATATGCAACAAGTTCCTGTCCGTTGAATAGGGCTTCTCTTTGCTCACCGGGATCGGAATGCCTCTCGAACGCGCATAGTCAATCAGGTCTTTGCGGCCCTCAAACCGCCATTCCCGCCACGGCGCTATGATCTTCAGGCTCGGATCCAATGCCATATAGGCCATCTCAAACCGCACCTGATCGTTCCCTTTACCCGTTGCCCCATGGCTGACGGCATTGGCTCCGACACGCCCGGCCACATCGACTTGTTTCAATGCAATCAAGGGTCTCGCCAGTGATGTACCGAGGAGATAACCGGATTCATAGACGGCGTTCGCGCGCAACGCCGGCCAGACAAAGTCTCGTACGAATTCTTCTCTGAGGTCCTCAACAATGGCCTCTTCCGCACCTGTCCGAAGGGCCTTCGACTTGATCTCCTCGGTATCCTCCTCCTGCCCGAGGTCTGCGCAATAGGCGACTACGGGGCACTGATAGGTGTCTTTGAGCCACTGGAGAATCACGGATGTGTCGAGACCGCCGGAATAGGCGAGTACGATCTTCTGGATGTCGTTCGTCATTTCGCTAAACCCTCGTAGGAAACTCCATCAAATGAGGTCTTTGATACATCAACGCCCGGCCATGGGGGTCTCTTTTCAAGAAACGAAACGTTACCCGCTCGAACGCTGAAGAAGCTTGCAAGCAAGGCGGCCGGAGCAGATTCAGAGAATGAGCCAAGGCTGTCAATCCGGCCTATACCGCGGAGGCCCTCCGGCCGCCTCGGGTAGCGCCTTATGCCAAGGCATCGCACTCAATTCCTCGTTTTTGAAAAGAGACCCCCATGGCCGGGCGAATACGCGCGACGAATTTGAAAATGTCAAATTCAAGCACCAAGTTCATGGAGTTTCCCGGTTGATCACCCAGGCCCCTCTCCGGAGGCGGGCAAACTCCTGCGGCAAGCGGCGGGGCTGACTCCAATCTCCCACAACGAGAGCGCCTGGAAGAGCTATTCCCGGACAGGGCGCCAAAGGCCTTCTCGGAGGAAAGGTGAGCGTGTTTCAGCGGCCCGCCAGGAGCTTCTCCAACAGGGCCTGATGGAGGTGCATCTTGTTTTCGGCCTGATCGAACACCACGGAGTGCGGCCCCTCAAGCACGTCGGCGCTGATCTCTTCCCCGCGATGGGCGGGAAGGCAGTGCAGCACCAGGACATCGGGCTTGGCCAGTTCGACCAGGGCCTGGTCCACCTGATAGCCTGCGAAGTCTTTTACACGCTCTGCCTGCTGATCTTCCTGTCCCATGCTGGCCCAGACATCCGTATTAATGACATCTGCGTCCCTCACGGCCTCTCGGGGGTCTTCGACCAGCCTCGTATTCGGGGCCATGCCCTCCAGGGCCTCGGCCGGCGGATAGTATGACCGCGGGCACGCAAGGACCAACTCGAAACCCAGGATGGCGGCCGCATTGATCCATGATTGGGCTACGTTGTTCCCATCCCCGACCCACGCCACTCTCAGGTCAATAAGGTCCCCTCTCTTCTCTTTTATGGTCATAAGATCGCTCAGGACCTGACAAGGGTGACAGCGATCCGTGAGGGCATTGATGACGGGGACCTCGGCCCAATGCGCCATCTCTTCGACCGTTTCCTGGGCATAGGTCCTTACGGCCAGTACGTCCAGATAGCGTGAAAGGACCTTTGCCGTGTCTGCGATACTTTCATCTCTGGAGAGCTGAGTATCAGCCGGGCTGAGAAAAAGGGTCTGTCCTCCCAACCTGAACATGGCGGTCTCAAAGGAGACCCTCGTTCGGGTGGATGCCTTGTCGAAGAGAAGTCCCAAGGTGTAGCCCAATAGCGATCGCTTGTTCTTGCGGCCTCCCTTTTTCATCTCGAGCCCCCGATCGATCAGCGCTGTCGCCTCGGCCGCACTCACGTCACGAATGGTCAAGAGGTCCTTTTTCATCTACAGCTTCCCTAATACCTCGTCGAGGGTCTCGACCATGAGGTCGATCTGATGTTTCTCAACAATAAGCGGCGGCAAGAAACGAAGCACCTTTTCCTGGGCACAGTTGATCAAGAAACCCCTGTGCATGCAGGCCTCGACAGCAGGCGCCCCCGGCCGGTCAAGTTCCAGACCCAGGATGAGGCCCAGTCCTCGAACCCCCTTGACACAGGAGTGCTTCTCGCCGAGCTCTTCCAATCGGCCGCGAAAATAAGTCCCCATCTCTTGACAGTGCTCTATCCAGCCGTCCTCCAGGAGGCTCCTAAGGACCTCTCTGCCAACAGCACTCACCAGTGGCGTACCGCCAAACGTACTCGCATGGCTGCCGGGACCGAATGCAGAGTTCAAGGCCTCGGTAGCCAGCATGGCACCCATCGGAAGACCGTTGGCCAGCGCCTTGGCCAGGGTCATAATATCCGGCGTCACCCCGTAGTGCTCATGGGCAAACAGTTTGCCTGTGCGACCCATCCCCACTTGGACCTCGTCGAAGATGAGCAGCAACTCCCGTCCGCGGCAAATCTCCTTGACCCCTTTCAGGTAGTCGGCACCGGGACAGACAACGCCGCCTTCGCCCTGAATAGGCTCCAAGAGAACTGCGCATACAGAATCATCGACCGCCTCCTCCAAGGCCCCGAGATCATCGAAAGGGACGAACCGAAAACCATCAAGCAAGGGACTGTTGCCTTTCTGGATCTTGTCTTGCCCGGTTGCCGAAAGGGTCGCCATCGTCCGGCCATGAAACGATCCTTTCGCAGAGATGATCGTCTTTCTGGCGGGCCCGAACTTCTCGTTTGCGTACCGGCGCGCCAGTTTGATAGCCGCCTCATTGGCCTCGGCCCCGCTGTTACAGAAGAAGACGCGGTCCGCGAAAGAATTTTCAACCAACAGTACCGCCAGCTCGACCTGGGGCCGAGTGTAGTACAGGTTCGAGACATGAACGAGCGTCTTCGACTGCTCCTGGAGGACGTTCGTCACCAAAGGGGCGCTGTGACCGAGGGCGCACACAGCGATGCCGCCCACGAAGTCCAGGTATTCCCTTCCGCCATCATCCCAAACGCGGCAGCCTTCACCACGGACTAATGTCAATGCCCTCTTACCATACGTCTGGAACATGACCTTGTCGGCCAGTGAACTGATCTCTTCGGTCCTGTCGTTCATCTTTCGTAACCTCGATTTCCGCGGGCCGGTCGGGTCAATTGGGCTCAGTGTACAATCTCCGTTCCGATCCCACCGCGGGTAAACATCTCCAGTAAGATGGCGTGCTCCTCCCGGCCATCGACGATATGGGCCTTCCCTACCCCCCCTTCGAGGGCCTCCAGACAGCACCTGACTTTTGGAATCATGCCCCCCTTGACGGTATCATCCGTGATGCGGTCCTGAGCTTCCGTCATCGTGAGGGTCGAAATAAGCTGCCCGTCCTTGTCGAGCACCCCCCTTTGGTCTGTGAGCAGGATGAGTTTCCGCGCCTTGAGGGAGGCGGCTACGGCTCCGGCCACCAAGTCGGCGTTGATGTTATACGTCTCGCCGTCTTTGCCGGCACCGACCGGTGCGATGACCGGTATAAACTGACTATCGAGGAGATCCATGAGGATCTGGTGATTGATCGCGGTTATCTCGCCCACCATTCCCATATCGATGATCTCCGGGGGTTGATCGGCCCCCCTTGCCTTCACGTACTTCATTTTTTTGGCCAAGATAAGGCGCCCGTCCTTTCCTGAAAGCCCTATCGACTCCCCGCCGTTCTGGTTGATGAGGTTCACGATCTCCTTGTTGACCTTTCCCACCAGGACCATCTCAACCACGTCCATCGTCTCTCTGTCGGTCACGCGCATGCCGTCGACGTAGGCCGACTTGATGGAAAGGCGCTTCAGGAGCTCACCGATCTGAGGCCCGCCGCCATGAACGACGATCGGGTTGAGACCGACGAACTTCATCAAGATGATATCGAGGGCAAAGCTCTTCTTGAGCTGCTCCTCCACCATGGCGTGCCCCCCGTATTTGACCACGACCGTGGCATTCTTGAAGCGCTGAATATACGGGAGGGCCTCTATGAGGATCTTGGCCCGGTCTACTTGTTCAGGTCGCATTCGTCTCTTCCGACAACCACCTGCTAGGGTAACGGTCTTACTCCTTGAAATTCACGTCCACGTTGTTCGCGCAGAGTTCCTTCAAGAGCCAAGAGTGTTACCTACTAAAGAATGTATCTACTCAGGTTCTCATCCTCGAAGATGTCTTTCAGTTTCTCGGCGACGTAGGTGCGATCGATGACAACGGCCTCGGTATCCATGTCAGGCGCATTGAAAGAGATCTCGTCAAGGAGCTTCTCCATGACCGTATGGAGTCGACGAGCCCCGATGTTTTCCGTCCGTTCATTCACCTGGCTTGCGATATGGGCAATCTCTTCGATGGCTGATGGCTCGAACTTGAGATCGATCCCTTCCGTCTTCAGGAGGGCCGCATATTGGGTGATCAGGGCGTTCTTGGGTTCTTGCAGAATCCTGACAAAGTCTTCCTTAGACAAGGAATCGAGTTCCACCCTGATCGGGAACCGTCCTTGAAGTTCGGGCAGGAGATCGGAAGGCTTGCTCACATTGAAGGCGCCGGCGGCAATAAAGAGGATATGATCCGTCTTTACCATCCCGTACTTGGTGATGACGGTCGAGCCCTCGACGATCGGAAGAAGATCGCGTTGAACACCTTCCCGTGATACATCGGGTCCAGAACGCGATTCCGATCCGGCGACCTTGTCCAGTTCATCCAAGAAGATGATGCCGTTCTGCTCTGTCATGCGGATGGCATCCACCGTGACCTTGTCCATGTCAATCAACTTCTGGGATTCTTCCTGGAACAGGATTTCCAGGGCCTCCGGGATCTTCACGCGTCGCCTTTTCTTCTTTGCCGGAAAAATATTTCCGAAGACCTCCTTGATATTGAACTCCATCTCTTCGAGTCCTGCGCTCGAGAATATCTCGACCATCGGGATGTTTCGGTTGTCGATCTCCAACTCGACGTAACGGCCGTCCAGTTTCCCGCCCCGCAACATTCGCTTCAGCTTTTCACGGGTGGAATTCGGCTCCGCCTTGTCGGCCTTGACCACTTCGAGGACCGTCTCTTTGTCCCCCTCCTCGGCCTCACGAGGCTCCTCCCTCCTTTTGGGAAGCAGAATATCAAGCAATCTTTCCTCTGCCAGTTCACGTGCCTTGGCTCGAACCATTCCCTGTTCCTGTTGTTTGGCCATATTAACAGCCAACTCAGTCAGGTCCCTGATCATCGATTCGACATCTCGACCGACGTAGCCGACCTCGGTGAACTTGGTCGCCTCGATCTTCAGGAAGGGAGACATCGCCAACCGGGCCAATCGTCTCGCAATCTCCGTCTTCCCAACCCCGGTAGGGCCGATCATAATAATATTCTTGGGGGCGATTTCATCACGCAAATCCTGGGGCACCTGCTGACGGCGCCATCTATTTCGGAGCGCGATGGAAACGGAACGCTTGGCAGAGTCCTGCCCGATGATGTACTTGTCGAGTTCCGAAACGATCTCTTTCGGTTTAAGGATTTTCATGGGACGATTTCGTTCCCCTTCATCGATGTTCATTTGCCGACTACTCCTTGATCTCGTAGACGATGATCTCATCGTTGGTGTAAAGGCAGATGGAAGCGGTGATCTTCATGGCCTCCCTGGCGATCTCCGCGGCACCGAGATCAGAATGGGACAGCAGGGCCCGGGCCGCCGCCACGGCATAAGGGCCACCGGAACCAATCGCCGCCACCGCCTCGTCGGGCTCGATCACATCGCCCGTACCGGATATGATGAGGGTATGCTCGGCATCCAGGGCGAGGAGTAATGCCTCCAGCTTCCGCAAGATCTTGTCGGTTCTCCAGTCCTTAGCCAGTTCCACGGCCGCCCTGGTCAAGTTCCCATTGAATTTCTCGAGTTTTCCTTCCAGTCTCTCAAAGAGGTTGAAGGCATCGGCGGCAGCACCGGCAAACCCCACGAGAACCTTGTCTTTGAACATGAAACGCAGCTTGTTGGCCTTGTGCTTCATGATGGTATCACCGATGCTGACCTGTCCGTCGCCAGCCATTACGGCTCTGCCGTCTTTCCTGACAGCGAGGATCGTTGTCGCTCGAATTCTCGGCGTAGCCTTATCATTCCTATCCTGAGCGGGTCCTTTTACCATGTGTTAACTCCGGGGATGAGCCTTATCGTATACCTCCATCAGTCGATCGAGGCTGACATGGGTGTACTTCTGCGTCGTGGAGAGGCTTGCATGCCCCAGCAACTCTTGTACCGCTCGCAGGTCGGCCCCACCGTCCAGGAGATGGGTGGCGAATGTATGCCGCAGGGCATGAGGGCTTATTTCGCTCATCAGAGAGCATTTTCTGGCGTAACCTTTGACGATCCTTGCAATGCTACGCGTCGTCAGCCGCCCTCCGCGCGAATTGAGGAAAAGCGGCCCCATCAGACGCTCGGCCCGATGTGTTCTCAAAATAAGAGGCATCGCTTCCAGATATCTGCGCAAGGCCTCCAGGGCCGTCTTCCCGATCGGAACGATTCTCTCCTTATCACCCTTACCTATGACTCGAACGAGACGTTGTTCGAACTCAACGTTTGAAATATCGAGGGCAGCCAGCTCACCAACCCGGAGCCCGCACGAATAGAACATCTCCAGAATGGCCCAATCCCTAAGGCCAAGCGGTTTCTCTTTGTCAGGCCCCTCAAGCAACCTAAACATCTCGTCCACGGCGAGGACATTGGGGATTGACGCCCCCTGTTTGGGCGTTGCGATGTCGGCTGCGGGATTGCCTTCTACAGCGCCCTGTCGCTCCAAGAAAGAAAAGAAGGATCGCACAGCGGAAAGCTTACGGGCGACGGTCTTTCTTCGGCAGCGTGTATGAAGGTACCCCAGGTATCTCCTGATAGCCAGGAAATCGATCTCCCGCACACATAAGGGCTTACCTTTCGAGAGCCCCTCCTTCTCAAGGAATCCGGCGAATTGAAGCAAATCAATCCTGTAATTCCGGATCGTGTGAACTGAGTACCCCCTCCGGGATCTGAGCTCATTAAGAAAACTCTCTATAAGATCAGATTCAAGCATGCGCGCTCAGAGTTCATATCGTCGATAGCTCGCGTCCTCAGGATCTCCCCTCAGTTCTAGGTTACCTGCCATCCGGGGGCCCTAGTTGACTGCGAATATACAAAAAAACTCATAATTTAACATAATCCTCTTTTATTGCAATCAAAAAATGAAGCCTCCTATTCTGCGCTTGACTTTGTTTTGACGGTTGATGTAATTCTTCACACCAATAATCGAAGATCTTATGGAACAGACGTTATACCGGCGCTCTTCCAAGGGCTCCTCTGACGATTCTTCAACCCGTGTTCCCCCACTTTCAACGTTAGGTCTGAACTTAGCGTTGCATCAGGGTTTACCCAACATTGCGGTAGGACGGTAATCCTCAGATAGGGCCTTTGCGGCCCGGGTGGAGTGCGATTCACAGAATACCCTTGAAAGGAAATCGGCATGGAAAGGACAAGTGAACAGTTGCGAAACGTGGGCTTGGTGGCCCACGTGGGATCCGGCAAGACCTCTCTGGCGGAGGCCATGCTCTTCAATGGAAAAGCAACCACGCGGCTTGGCAGCGTCGACGAAGGGACATCTCACATGGACTACGAGCCGGAGGAGATCAAGAGGCGGATTACCATCAGCACGGCGTTACATCACTGCAACTGGAAGAAATGTGAGATCCATATTATTGACACCCCCGGAGACGACAATTTTCTCTCTGATACCAAGTCTTCGCTACAGGCAGCCGATGGGGTCGTGGTCGTCATCGATGCCACAGCCGGTGTCAAGATAGGGACCGAAAAGGTCTGGGCCTTTGCTGATGAACTGGACCTCCCCAAGATCATCTTTGTGAGCAAAATGGACAGGGAGCGCGCTGATTTCTTCAAGGTTGTTCAGGAAATCAGCACGGCCTTCGACATCAAGGCCTCGCCGATGTTTCTGCCGATCGGCGCTGAGGACCGTTTTGAGGGCGTAGTCGATTTGATCAAAATGAAGGCCTATCGCTATAATCGAGACGGAAGTGGTAAGGCGACCGGCTCAGACATACCAGCGGATATGGAGGAATCCGTTCAGGAGTGGCGTGAAAAAATCATTGAGAACATCGTCGAGGCGAATGATGAGCTCATGGAGAAATATCTGGAGGGTCAGGAGCTAGCCGGAGAAGAGATAGAGCAGACCCTGATCCAGGCCATTAAATCGGGGATGTTGGTCCCCATCGTGTGCGGATCCACAATTCTGAATATGGGCGTAGATCAATTGATGAATCTTATCGTCCAAGGCCTTCCTTCGCCCCTCGAACGCGGTCCTTTCAAAGGTCTCCGTCCGGGTAGTGACGAGATTGTCGAAAGAAATGCGTCACCTGAGGCTCCTTTCTCGGCCATCGTCTTCAAGACCGTCGCGGACCCCTTTGCGGGCAAATTGAGCCTTTTAAGGGTCTACTCCGGGGCCCTGGAGGCCGAATCAACGGTCTATAACGCCAATAAAGGCAGCAAGGAGAGATTCGGCCAGATCTTCCTCGTGGAGGGAAAGGGGCAGAAAACGCTCGATGTGGCACTTCCTGGTGACGTCGTCGCCATTCCAAAATTGAAGGATACGGCCACAGGCGATACCCTCTGCGCGGAAAGCGATCCGATCATTTTGACACCCGTGGAGCCCCTGCCGCCCGTTTTATCCTACGCCGTCGAAGCCAAGGTCAAGGGGAGTGAGGACAAGGTCTTCAGCTCGCTCGCCCGATTGCTCGATGAAGACCCCACCCTCCGACTGAGTAGAGATCAGGCTACCTCCGAGAATATCCTATCAGGAACGGGGCAGATCCACCTCGAGGCAACCTGTGAGAAGTTGAAGCGGAAATTCGGTGTCGAGGTGAACCTCAAACCGATGAAGGTCCCTTACCAGGAAACCGTCAAGAGGGCTGCCAAGAGCGTGATCTATCGTCACAAGAAGCAGTCCGGTGGTCGTGGGCAATTTGCTGAGGTCCATTTTGACATCTCTCCCCTCGACAGGGGCGCCGGGTTTGAATTCGAAGAAGCCCTCGTGGGGATGAACGTACCCCGCAATTTTGTCCCAGCGGTTGAAAAGGGTCTGACCGAGGCGATCCAAAGCGGGGTCCTGGCCGGCTATCCGGTGGTTGACCTGAAAATTCGATTCTTTGACGGCAAATCGCATGACGTGGACTCCTCGGAGATGGCGTTCAAGATCGCGGCCAGCATGTGTTTTAAGAAGGCGGTGCATGAAGCGAACCCAACCCTTCTCGAGCCGATCATGAAGCTGGAGGTGACGGTTCCCGAGGAGAACATGGGTGACGTCATGGGTGATCTCAACGGCCGACGCGGCCGGGTCTTGGGGATGGATAGCCAAGGGAGATATCAGGTCATCAAGGCCCAGGCGCCGATGGCTGAGGTGCTCAAGTACGCCCTTGATTTGAATGCCATGACGGCCGGACGAGGCTCCTTTCAGATGGAGCTCTCGCATTACGAGGAGGTCCCTGCGCAGCTCGCTGAAAGAGTGATCGCCGAGGCACGCGCAGGAGAATAGGAACTTCCCCATGCAAGAGGCTTTTCGCGCGGGCGTCCTGACGATCAGCGACAAGGGCTCTCAGGGCCTCCGAGATGATGAAAGCGGTGCTTTGGCCGCGAACTTACTCGAAGCAGAGAGCTTTTCCGTCATCAAGATCAAGATTGTCGCCGACGATCAGCAGGTGATCGCAGATACGCTTGTCGATTGGGTGGATAATGCGGGACTCTCCCTGATCGTCACCTCAGGTGGTACCGGACTGAGCCCGAGCGATGTGACCCCGCAGGCGATGGAAGCCGTCATCGACTATAAGGTGCCGGGCATGGCCGAGGCCATGCGCGCGTCCAGCCTGAAGAAGACCCCCCATGCCATGCTTTCACGGGCGATAGTCGGTGTACGCGGAGCCTGTCTGATCATCAATCTGCCCGGAAGCCCCAACGGCGTCAAGGAAAACCTCGCCACCGTGATGCCCGCCCTGAAGCACGCGCTCAATAAGCTCGGCGGTGATCCCAGCGACTGCGCCGCATGATGTCGACGCCGAGCCCTACCCAGTTTCCGATTCGAAATGGCCTTTGCTCTTCTGAGCAAGGCCTCACAAGGCTTTCCGCCGAGGCGTATAAAGAATTCCCCGGTTTGAGGCCTGAGGTTTGAGGCAAAAACAAAAGACTTCAGGCTGTCTTTCTTCTTTCACCTTCCACCTTTTACCTTTGGCCTTCCGAGTACGTCGCAGATGGAAACCCACGGATCTATCCACCTCAGGCGGAGAACGACGTTCAGGGGGGATAGGGCCATATCGGGGGAACGCGAATTAGGGCTCTACCTCCTGATCCAACCACTCCAAATAGGCTTGATTGCCCGCGACGACCGGAAGGGCCAGGATCTCGGGCACATCGTAGCCATGTATCTCCTTGATTCGCTGTTCTACTTCATTGTATTTGGCCATCCGCGTCTTGATGACGCAAAGCCACTCCTCCGAGCTCTCCAGCCGTCCTTCCCATCGATAGCTGCTTGTCATGGGGCCGATGACTTGCGTGCAGGCCGCCAACCTTTTGCTGACAAGCTCCGTGGCGATCTTTTCAGCGCTTTCCTTCGTGTCCGTCGTTGTGAAGACCTGAATATGCCCTGTCATTCTTCTTTCCCTGTTCATCCCGTTATGGGAATGGTGGCGTGCCGGAAGCCGTGCGCCGGGTGCACGTCAAGACGGTGAATAGCCGGCGAGCGTCCGGCGGGAGCTTTTCAGAAATCATGAAGCCTTTCAATCGCGGCGTGGACGACGCCCTTGTCTATCTCAAGGGCATCGCAAACCGCATCCGTAATCTTGATCCCATGGGGAGGGCAGCCTGGCACAAACAAGCCGCGCGCCCGGTGGGACTTGGCACAACGGCCGATGATAACCGGGTTTTTTTTGCTTGGGACGGCCTCTTCCGGCGTGCCCATGATCAGGGCCAAGTCCGACAGTCGTTCCTCAAATCCGGCTTTGTTCAAATAGATAAAGGTACTCACACATTCGCCCATACAGCCGGTACAGGAGTCTTTTTCGATGATCTCGGCCGCCCCAAAGAGCCTGCGCGATGCCTGCAGAAAGGTCGTGAAGCGCCGCGAAACCCTCTCGATGGGCTCTCCGCGGATTTCAATCCGGTTCAGGTCGGCCGTGCCTAGCTTGGCTTCAGCAGCCAGCTGGACGTGAAGAATCTCCTTCGGGTCAAAGCCAGCGATGGCTGCGCACACGGCATCGACTGCAACGACGTCGCGACCGGCGGCAACAACGTTCAATGCGACCTTGTCCGTCTCCTCCACGTGCGAACTCCAGGCCCCTTGGACGCCTACGATCCCATCCACGATCGTAAAGGTCGGCCGAATGACCCGATTCAGATCGACAATCCCCTTGTCCAGGCCCAGCTTGTGGGTCCGCTTCTTTTCGTCACCCGGCAAGACCCCTTTCATGTTCTTGAGCCCGCAGGTGATACCGGTCCGGATGTGGGTCTTGATCACGGGGACGGAAATGAGGATGTCGGCCTGTAAGGCCGTCTTGGCCAGGGCAAATTTCGGCATGACAAACGCGTCGGCCGCCGCCACCTCGACCTGCTCGTCCTGATTCAGGTCGACAACCTCAACTCCCAGCCGTTCCGCGACCTCCATGACCCCGGTCTTCTCCATGCAGGTGATCGAATTCCAGCGCTCCTTGAAATCGTATCCGACCGAGGAACCTTCCCCGATGACAACCCGCTTCGGCCTCTTTTCCAGGGCCAGCTTTGTCACCGCCTCGACCACGCGGACATCTGTGACAATGCCGGTTCCTGTCTTTACTGGTAAGACCGAATTGGGTTTTACCATGACCTCGGCCTTACCCCACGGAAGACGGTCGAACTCCCCCGAGAGAGCAACGGCCGCTCTAACCGCCCCCTCTACGTCATCCTGGCGGACCTTCGTGATGGATACGACGGCCATCGTTGTCATCCTCCATTCGTCCAGATGTGATCATCAGGTTTCGATCGCTTTCATTTCAGGCTCCGCAAGATCTTCCATAGATCTAACGAAGCTGTCGAAAAACCGATTTTCCTGAGGCTGATGGAAAATGTCCATCCCGCTCTCTTCGAGCGGGACGAATCCCGAGGAATGAGGCGTACGAACCCTCAGGTTCGAGGCAAAAACAAAAGACTTCAGGCGGTTTTTTCCTTTGCCTTCAGCCTTCTACCTTTGA
This sequence comes from uncultured Desulfobacteraceae bacterium, assembly GCA_964484515.1. GTDB lineage: Bacteria > Desulfobacterota > DSM-4660 > Desulfatiglandales > HGW-15 > CAZAGT01. The sequence goes on from CAZAGT010000077.1 coordinate 17,219, forward strand.
CCTTCTGTATACGCCGCAGTGACGAGGGATGAGGG
>CAZAGT010000078.1:0-17128 GCA_964484515.1 uncultured Desulfobacteraceae bacterium
AAAAGAGACCCCCACGGCCGGACGTTGAGTCGTTTCAAAAACCTAAAATGATACGCCATTTTCAGATTCTTTGGAACGTGTTCGAGTTTAGGTATCAAAGACCTCATTTCATGAAATTTTATACAAGGGGTATACGGACATGACCGACAAGATGGAAAGCACGCCGGCTGGATTCGGCTCGTCGTCTGGGGGGGCGGTTGGCGGGGATTGCCTGCACGATAGGCCGGTCGACCCGTGCACCATTGTAATTCTAGGTGCCTCGGGAGACCTGGCGGCAAGGAAGCTGATCCCGGCCCTGTATAACCTTTACATCCATGGAGGCCTACCCGATCCCTTTCTCATTATGGGCTGCGCCCGGACTGAGCTGAGCGATGCGGCCTTCCGGGATAAGATGCGGGCCGCCTTGCCGGACGGGGCTCGAACGGAGCAATCAAAATGGGAGGGCTTCGCTGCCGCCCTGCACTACCGCACTCTGGATTATGTTGACCTTTCATCCTTCCAAAGCCTCGCGGAGTGCATCAGCCAACTGGACCCTGATCGCCGGACGCGTGGCAACCGAATCTATTACCTGGCCATCCCGCCTTCCCTGTACGGCGACACAGCGACGATGCTAGGGCGCGCCGGTCTTGCGCGGGAAGCGGAGGGTAAACGGGGCTGGTCCAGGATCGTCGTTGAAAAACCCTTCGGCCGTGATTTACCTTCGGCCGTCGCATTGGATCGAACCCTACAGACGTATTTCGAAGAACACCAGATCTTCAGGATTGATCACTACCTGGCCAAGGAGACCGTCCAAAACATCCTGATGTTCCGATTTGCCAACGCCGTTTTCGAACCGATCTGGAACCGGAGGTACGTGGACTACGTCCGCGTTCTGGCAACGGAGATCCTGGGGGTCGAGCATCGCGCGGGGTATTACGAACAGGCCGGCGTCCTGCGCGACATGTTCCAGAACCATATGATGCAATTGCTGGCCCTAACGGCGATGGAACCCCCATCGCGTTTTGAAGCCGACCGGGTGAGAGATGAAAAAACAAAAGTTTTCAGGTCCTTGAGGCCATTTCCGTTGGCTGACCTGCAGGACTATTTGGTCCTGGGGCAGTACCAGGAGGGAACGGTTGACGGCCAAAGGGTGCCGGGCTACCGCAGTGAGCCGAATGTGAATGCCAACTCGCTCACTCCTACCTTTGCCTTGATGAAGGTCTTCCTTGATAACTGGCGCTGGCAGGGTGTCCCCTTCTATCTGACATCCGGTAAGCGGTTAAAGCAGAAGCTGACCGAAATAGCGATCCAATTCAAAGAGGTTCCTCACTCCATGTTCCGCCGAGTCCTGGGCGAACACATCACGGCCAATCGAATCGTCCTCGGGGTTTACCCTGAGGAGCATATCACCCTGACCTTCCAGACAAAGGCACCGGGGGCTCAAGTCTGCCTGAGATCCGTCTCGATGGACTTCGCCTATCATGAACATTACCGGGGACCCATCCTGGACGCCTACGAGAAGCTCCTTTTGGACTGTATGCTGGGCGATCAGACCCTCTTCTGGCGCGAGGACGGGGTTGAACTCTGCTGGGCCTTTCTGGACCCGATCCTGGAGCAGTGTGAAGCCTGTGGCGATCGGGCCGAGATGCTGCAGCCTTACCAAGCCGGATCGTGGGGGCCGGAGGCGGCGCGACGGTTAGGGGTGGCGATCTGGCCCCAGGATCAGATCGCCACCTGACTTTGGCACGGGTAAGTACTTGAATTCAAAAACAACTGGGGACAAAGCGGCGGCGGCGGGCCTCTTGCCGGGTTCCGATAATGGGGTCGTATTTGGTCTCTCTTTGGACCTGCTCAATCCTAATCTTCCCGTCTACCCAGGAAAGCCGTACCGTCTTATGGGGCGTGCTCAGTGGGGCCTGCTCAAGAGGGAGGCGACGCAAGGTGAAGTGCATCATCTGCGACTTTCTCCAGCGCTTGGGATAGTACCGTGCAGGGTCGAACTCGAACCTTCCATCTTGAACCATTGACTGGACGATGATGTGCCTGGGTGGTGAAACGATGGCCTTGCTTAATCGGCGCTCAATCCTGCGCCTCGCGGCGGTGTCCAGATCGATGCCTAATATTTGCGTTGGAAACTCATTTCCGGGCGGCTCCTGACCGAAATTTCGCCGCACTTCCGCCAACCCTTTGAGGATCCGAAAGGCATCCCAGAAATCAAGATCGGTGTAGATATGATAATCGTATCTCGTCTTGGCTGGATGGCTGTAGATGATGCGAGTCATCCCAATTCCTCCCCCTCGTCGGCTGTCGCAAAGCGCCCATCTGCCGTTCGACATGCTCACGGCCCTGAGCAAAGCCGATGGGCTGCGTTACCCTCGCCCTTCGTCGCTGCGACGTACACCAGAGGCCCAAGGCGCAAGGCATTAGGCATTAGGGAAAAAGAAAACATGAAACCCTCCCTTGTCTTTCCCTCGAGCCTCAGGCCTCATGCCTCATGCCGAAAAATCTCTACGCCTCGTTCCTCAGGATCTCGGAAGCCTAGTATCTAAACATTTTCCGCCAGCCTCCTAAAAAGCCTGTTCTCCGACGGGCTCCTGGGGGCGTCAATCTAACGAATGCGGAGTCTCAAGACTTCGTCGCAGAGCGCGTCGTACTCCAGCGCCCCCCTCGAGGAAGGTCTGAACTGAAAGATAGGTTTGGCGGCAATGTTGGCTTGATTGAGGGATTCGCTTTTGAAAACCATGTTCTTGAGCAAGCGACGGCGGTGTTCTTCCAAGAGTTCCTCAAAGATCGCGTTCGTGCGGGTCGTCCGGCTGTCAAACATCGTAATCAGGATACGATAGGGGACGTTGTCCTCGTCGCGTAGTTCCTGGGCGGCCCCCAGGAGGGAGTCAAGGCCTGTTACGGCGCCGACTCCGGGTTGAACCGGGATAAGCAAGATATCGGCTGCGACGAGGGCATTATAGGTCAGGATGCCAAGCACGGGTGGGCAGTCCAGGATCACCTCGCGATATTCATACCTTAGCGGCTCGAGGGCCCGGTAGAGGCGCTCCTCGCGCCGGATGCGACTGGATAGCAATTCGGCCGTTTCGGTGAGCCTTTCACTCGCGGGGATCAGATCGAGGTTCGGATCATCCGTTGGGGAAACCGATCGCACGGCTTGAGATGGGCGATCCATGATCAGATCGCCGACGTCGCGTTCAGGGGTCTCCTTTAGAAAACAACGGGTGGCATGGGCCTGGGGATCGAGATCGACCAAAAGCGTCCGTCGATTCCGTGCCGCAAACCCTGAGGCGAGGTTGACGGCGGTGGTGGTTTTTCCGACACCGCCCTTGGTATTCGTTATCGTAATTAGCATCCCCTCTTACCCCCGGTGGATGGCATCGGGCAATCCCAATTGTGCCGACCATTCAAATCTTATTAGCATTTTCAATACCTTACAATTATGCCTGGGATTATAGCCGCCCCGCTGGGCGGTGTCAACCTGAGCGACGTTGATGTGCCCTGCGGGTGACCGCGGTCAATGGCACGTTTCATGCTCGCAAGATCTGGACATCATTGGGAATATGGCCCATTTTTCATCCCAGAGCGATCGCGGACTGTGGGAGCGTACACCAACGGACGGGGATGAGAAATGTCATGAAATGACCTGCGATGATGACCCCCTCGGATAGGTAGAACGATAAGACGCACTCGAAGCGCCGATGGGCTCATCACTCCGAGCCACTTCAAGAAAAATCACGCCGGATGACGCTCAGTGAAGCACCCCGTGCTCCCGCACGGGGCATCCTGGCGAAGGCGAGTGAATGTGGATCGACCACCCAGCAACGATACACCCAAGTCCCAGGGTTCTCAGGACGGGGCGGATGAAACCTTTCAGGATGAAAGATATCTTCGTCCCGAAAAGTTAGATCGCCTGCTTCGAAAACACCTTCAGGGCGCCTTGGTTCGGTCAGGGGCCAGCCTCTTCATGTGGTTTTTTGTGCTGGTCGCCTTCGTGGCTAAGGTTGTTCAGGTTGAGCATTTCGTGGGGGTCAGTGCGGCGGTTGGGTTTCTGATTCTGATCAACCCGCCGACCCTATGGCTCCTAAAGAGGGTATCCCGGCGACGTCTATTCGAGTTCTGTTCCCTTTTGATCAACGCACTCGAAATCCTGGGATACACGAGCATCATCTATTTCCTGGGTGGCATCGAGGCGGCCTATCTAACCCCTATCTATGCGGCCCTGATCACCTACGTCGGTGTGGTCGCTCCTCGCAGGCTGTCGTTTATCACCGCCGGTCTCTGCTCCCTTCTGTTTTCCGCGATGGTGTTCCTTGAATACGCCGGTCTGATCCCCCACCGGACGTTAGTCTCTCACGCCTCGCTGCCGCTCCGGGTTCAGTTGCTCTATCTCACGATTGTTATCGGGTTGCTCTATGTCGTAGCATTTATCTCAGCCTACACCGCCGATCTCCTGAAGAAAAACAGAGAGGCCCTCCGGGAGCAAAACGAAGAACTGGAACGCTCACGCACGGAATTGGGCCGTGCCGCTGAACGTCTCAAACAGAAGAACAGTCAGCTCAAGGTCGCCATCGGCAAGGCCCGTGAGTCCGACCGTTTGAAATCCGAGTTCCTCGCCAACATGAGCCACGAGCTCCGAACCCCTTTAAACCATATCATCGGTTTCACCGAGCTCATCGCGGACCGACGCTTAGGAGACCTGAACGATACTCAGGCGGAGTACCTCAATGATGTGTTGAAAAGCGGCCATCACCTTCTCGCACTCATCAATGACGTCCTCGACCTTTCCAAGATTGAGGCCGGCAAGCTGGAGCTGGTACCGTCGGAGGTGACCCTCAAGCAACTCCTGAAGGATAGCCTCGCCATGGTTCGGCAAAAGGCGACGGCACGTCAATTGAGCCTCGTGCTCGATCTGGACGGCATCCCGGACGTGATCACGGCGGACGAACGTAAACTCAAACAGGTCCTCTATAACCTCCTTTCAAACGCAGTGAAGTTCACACCCAACGGCGGTCGGATTCGTTTAGCGGCCGATGTGGTCGACAGCGAGTACACCCTTGCCGAATGCAGTCATAGCGATCCTTGGGGGAAACAACGGAACAAGTGGATCTCCGCACATCAGGTGGTGTCAAGATTCGTGCGGATCTCGGTGGAAGACAACGGGATCGGGATCAGGGCCGAGGATCAGAAACGCATCTTCGATCCCTTTGAGCAGGCTGACAATTCCGCTAGTCGCAGGTATCAAGGAACCGGCCTGGGGTTATCTCTTTCCAAGACGCTCGTGGAACTCCATGGAGGGAAGATCTGGGTCGAGAGTGCGGGGGAATCTCAGGGAACGGCCTTCCGCTTAACGCTTCCTATCGGAGTCAGGGCGCTCGCAGGCAGCCCATGTGGACTCTCATAAGAGGAAGAGGCAGGAGGAGAAGGCCTTCGCAGCGCCCTCGAAGCTCTCAGACAGGCATTTGGGTCGGGATGACGAAATGGAAGCGCGCGCCTTTGCCGGGGCCGTCACTTTCAGCCCAAATGGCCCCACAGTGTAGCTCGACCAGGCTCTTGGCAAGCGATAACCCCAACCCGGCTCCGCCATAGTTCCGGCTTGCCGAGTTTTCCACCTGTTCGAATCGATTGAAGATGCGCTCCGTATCCTCACGTCGCAGTCCAATACCCGTATCGGAAACGCAGAATTCGATACAATTGGACTGCCCTTCGCTCCTGGAATCGCGATGATGCTGATCTTCGATGAATTCGTGCTCCTTCGAATCCCAAGGCTTGGGCTGAAAGCGCTTATCCGCCATCCTCGCTTTCAGAGAGACGCAACCCCCTTCCGGCGTGAATTTCACCGCATTCGAGATAAGGTTATAGAAGACCTGCTTGAGCTTCCGTTCGTCCGCCGTGATCACGTCCGGGATGCCGTCTAGGTCCAACGACAGTTCGATACCTTGCTGCTGGGCCTTCTCCCTGACCATGGCCAGGGTGTTGGCCAAAAGGTCGTGCACGGTCACTTCCGACGTCTCTAAGTCCTGCCGCCCGGCCTCCACCTTGGAGAGGTCAAGGATGTCGTTGATCAGGGAGAGGAGATGCTTACTGCTCTTGAGGACATCGTTGAGGTACTCATGCTGGGTATCGTTTAGATCCCCGAATATTTTGTCGACAACCAACTCGGTGAAACCGATGATGTGGTTCAGCGGTGTTCGAAGCTCATGGCTCATGTTGGCCAAGAACTCGGTCTTGGCGAGATTGGCCTTTTCAGCCGCCTCTTTCGATCTTCTTAGTTGTTCCTCGGCGCGCTTGTGTTCGGTAACATCTCGAGCGACGCCACGGAAACCGATCGGTCGCCCATGCAGATTCCTGGTTAGCGAAGCGGATATCTCGACAACCCGCGTGTCACCATCCTTCCTGATGACGAGAAAATCCACGATCTTCGCAGATTCCCCGGTCTGATAGATCCGATTGAAGACGCGGTGCATCTTACGGGCATTCTTGGCATTCGTATATAGTCGGTAGCCCCGGCCTGTCAATTCACCCCGAGGATAGCCCAGGATTTTGCACATCGAATCATTGAAGAATGTCATGTTTCCGCCGAGATCCAGCTCGAAGTAACCTTCTTCAATGCCTTCGATGATGGTGCGGTACTTCTCCTCGCTCTTGCGCAACGCCTCTTGCACTATGTTGCGCTCAGCTATCTCTTGTTTCAAGTCCTCGTTGAGATTGACAAGCTGCTCCGTGCGATCCTTGACTCGTTTTTCCAGGCCGCGCTTGGCGGCTTCCACCTTCTTCTTTTCATCCTCGAGCTGACGTGCCTGGATGAAATCTTTACGCGAATAGAACTCGATGGAATAGGAGGCAAACATGCCGATGATATTGCCGCTCAAGAAAAAGAAGTTGTTGTTCACCAAAATCGCGGTCGGCGTGTCGCTCAACCAAACGGCAGCGAATTCATAAGCCACGACGATCATCCAGCCGGTGAGACTGGCCCAAAGGAACCGCAGCTTCATGAAGGCATAACCAAAAATAAAGGCGAGCAGCAATCCGGCATAGTATAAATGGTTGCCCGGGCTCGGCGCAATCACGGTCATGGCGATGATCCCTAATCCCGCCACCAGAATGACTGCGGCACTGAACTGCTGTATGTAGCGCAAGAAATACTTCGAAAATGAAAAGAGAAAGACGGAGAATACAAACGGGATGTAGATCACGTAGCGGATAAACCAGAGCTTATACCTTACGTCGGGGACTATCCAAGCATCGAGGATCCCGAAGACCCCGTAGAAGACCATGGCACTGACCAGGGCCAGACGGACATGCTTCAAGGAGCGACGTGCGTAGCTCTCGAGAAAATCCTTCTCCAGCTCTCCCTGAAAGGTGAGTGAGAGGGGGATCGGACTATCTGACAGTGGTTTGAGAGAAATCATCGGTGACGGTTGTCGATCTCCGAAGCGCGGACATTACTTCGACCACCGCAATGTGTCGGGTGGGCGCTTTTTGATCACCAGCAGGGTCATGTCGTCCATCTGCTCCTCCTGAAAGGCCCTAACGTCCGCTACGATTCGATCCAAGATCTTATTCACCGGGAGGTCGGCGTATTGGTTGAGGGCTTGCTCGAGGCGTCTCTGACCATACAATTCACCCTCTTTGTTTGTGGCCTCGGTGATGCCATCCGTAAACAGGAGGGCGATATCTCCATTCCCGATCTGGGTGGAGACATCTTTCAGGTGGCGGCCGATGTCATCGGTGATCCCGAGCCAGGTACCGTTGGTTGGAATCACTTCGGTCCGATTGGCAGCGGCGCGATAAATGATGATATCCTGGTGTTTGCCGGCGAATGTCATTTCAGATTCATTCAAACGAATGGCCATCAACGTCATGTAGTGATCAGAGCCCAAGCGCGCTATGTTCTCTCGAATCACGGAATTTACCGATCCGAGCACGGTCGACGGCTTACAACTGGTGAAGTTGTTGACCGTGGATACGATACTCGTCTGGGCCATCATCATGATCAAGCCTGAATCGACCCCGTGGCCCGACACGTCGCCGATGGCTATCCATTTATCGCCGGCCTGGGTTTCCATGATGTCATAGTAGTCGCCGCCGACTTCCTTCGCCGGATACATGGCTGCGGCGATCTCGTAGCCCTTGATCTTCTCTTCATCAGGCAAGAGGGCTGTTTGGATTCGCTTGGCAAGCTCCATCTCGCTCCAGAGGGCATCGCGCGCCTTCTTCAATTGAACCAGCAGCGAGAACTCTTTCTCAACAAGGTTGTGCCGCAAGTGGTTGATACTTACGGCGACAATCGCCGTCGTCAGTAGAAAGAAGAGGTTGTTCATCAGAATCGAGCTTTCAAACTTGGCCCCCGCAATGAGATTGAAGAAGAGGTACATGGAGATGATCAGAAGGCTGTTCAGGGCTGAATGGAGCGCCTTCCACGGAAGCAGAAGATTGACACCGATGATAACAAGGTTTAGACCGGCATAGTAACTGGAGTTGAAACCGCCCAAATCGACCGTCATCAAGGCGATCATGCCGCCCACGTTGAGCGAGAAAAAGTACCCATGATAATAGGAAAGCTCACTCGGTTTGGTATTGCGCAACGTGAAGTATTGAATGAGGATGAGAATGGTGGAAACGAGCCGATAGATGCCAAAGCGGGGTAGCAGTTCCTTTGACATCATAAAGTAATCCAGCATGAAGAACATCGGAATAATGGTGAAGCCGAGCGCCGTCAAGGTCTTCATCCACTCGTGAATGATGCTCTCCAGGTACTTGTCGAAATCACCGGCTGCGAAATCTACGCTTTCAACGGTTGGGTTGTTGACATCCATCGCATTTTGTTCCTTCTGCGACCTGTATAGCCCCTCACAACGAACGCACTGTGATCGTCGGGCCTTTAAGCGGCGTCATTGGCCTGACGAGCTAATTCTGTTTCCTGACTTTTAGAAACATCTGGACACCGGTATCCTCGAAAAAGACCCTTTTCTCAGCCGAAGGTTCGTCTTCGAGCAAATTCACAAACTCATCCTCACTCCGATAATAGAGGACCCAGTCCAACCAGTACTCCATGTAGCAGCGACTAGGGCTCGAGGTGTGAAAATTACCGAGCAGCATCTGGCCTTCCGGTTTTAAAAGCTGGTAGAGTTTCGCGATGACAGCCCTTGCAACCGGGGGCGTCAGATAATCAAAGAGCCCCATGGAGTAAATGAAATCGAATTGACCCCATTCGGCCTTCAACTGTCGGGTGGCTAGCATCGTGCGAACGGACTTATTGAGATAGTCCACCGTGACTTTTGCATCGAGGGACTTTTCGTGCTCATTGATGAATTCCGCCGCCTCCAGTAAGGCCAAGCGATCCTGGTCAAGCAACGTGAAATGGTATTTCTCACAATCCGCTGCGGTCTGCAGAATATCTTGCATCTCAATTGCAGGCCCACATGCAACCGACAGGACCCGTAATTTTTCTTGCGGCCCCGCCTGGCGGCCTTCCGACATCTCCCATAGCGTTCTCGCGGTCAGCTTCCTTCTATTACGCACGGCATAGGCACCGGGTTGTTCCAATGGGTATTTATGCATAAGCTTGGCGAATGTGGAACGCCCACGGTAATCATTTGAATAGACCATCCGCATCATCTCAGAATCGCCACTGTAACCTCTCGGTTTGAGGTTGGTCCGTGCCATAAACGGCGCCGCGATAATGATGTCCCAGAGTTGCCGCCGGAAATAGAAGCCGTGATACTTGTGTTCTTCTTCTTTGAACTCAGAAACGATGCGTTCAAGTTCGACTTGGCGGTCGTTGAGAAAGGATAGGAGATTATCGTGTTGCGTCTCGATGATGGCCTCCTGAACCATCTCCCTGATATTCGCCGGTTCTCCTGAGTACTCGGCGTCCAGCCTGTCAAATGTGTTCCGATAGACACTCAAATCATAGTTGAGGTCAGCCGTGAAATCCTTGAAGTCCCGTGAAATACTCTCCTTATGAGCCAGGACCAGGGGAAGATTGAAGAAGGCAGAGTTTAGGGGGACAATTTTCTTGCCGAAGATCAGGCTCTTGAGATCGTAGACGTCGCTCGTAAAGACTAGACGCCCGGCATACCCATCGATATTTGGCTCCGAAAGGAGCTTACAGGGGCCTAGTTCGACGTCCCCGCTCTGGGTGTCTAGGAGCAGCTTTGAGAACGTCGACCCATCCTTGAAGCTGTCGCCGTTGAGAAACCTGACCAGGAGCGAGTACTTCGAGGTGTACTTTGCGTCGATGGGTATCGTCCTATCCCCGGCGACGAGCTTGGCCTGTATTTTGGGTGATTCCGAATGCATCCGTTACGCTAATCCCTTGATCTGAACCCTCTGGTCCTTGGTTTTGAATATTTCCAGGGCCGAGAAACTGAGATCCTGCCAGCGCAGGGATTTATCGTAGACGACCGTAAGTTCGTTTGCGCCGCGCGCCGCCCTTTCGAGGACCTTGATCACGGGCGTGATCGTAGAAGAGTTCATGTAATCGAGCTTCCGGAAATCGAGAACGATCCTCTTATTCCCGTCGGTTCCCTTCTTGAGGATATCGACCAGAATGGGCGTGATGAACTTGCCGGGGTTGCGGTGGATACTCTTGCCGGTCCACTCAGCACTGATGGCATCGTTGTTTTCCCTTACCTCGATCTTTAGGGAATTACTTTCAAAGGTCTCTTTCTTCATTGTCATCTCCAAGAATCTCTTCCAAGGTTTGAAACGGCTGAAACGTTTAACACGTTGTTATCCTGGACGAAAAAATCCAGAATCGCCTTGCCCTCATACGCGATTCTGACAAGGCCCAACCCGCTTTCTTCGTCTGTCAGAGGTTTCTTGGAAACCTCCTTGAGTCTCTCGACGTAGGCCTCAAATGGGTCCTGGTAGCCTCTGATCCACTGAATGGTCTGATCCAATCTCCTTAAATGATCCTGTGCCCGGTCATCGACGGGATTCAGCACTTCGACGGTCAACGTGCGGTTGGCGATAGAGACCGAGACTTCGACCTTCTTCCCCTGAGGCCGAAAGTTACCGTATTTTATTCCATTTTCGATCAGCTCACTGATGACCATCGTGAGCATGTGGACGCTATCGTCTGATAGGCCTTGGGCACAGAAAAAGGCGCCACACTTACCTCTGGCCTTCTCGATCTCGTCCCACTTCGGTCTCACATTCAGTTTCATACTTCGATTCATAGGTCGCGTCTCCGGCATAACCATCTAGAATACCTGGCAAAAGTGTATCGAATCCGGCCACCTTGGATCTGATAGAGGAGAAGGCCCAGCGGGGCCCCCTGAGCAGATTCTTGCTCCGGACCCAGAACGGATCTCATTAACGGTTTCACAAGCGATTTCGGATACATTGGCATATCGCTAACCTGACATCGGATGGCCGTGATCGAAACTTGAGCCATTTCAGTAGCCTGCCGCAATTTACCCCACCGCCGCTGTTCCGAACGCCGGCACCCCTCACGCTTTCATCAGAGTCCTTCTACTCCTTTTGGTCTTTGAAGCCATCCAACGAGCCTTAGGCCCCAATGCCTTTAAGGGAATGAAACTGGGACAAACATCTTATAGCTGTGGCATAAAACTTGCGAAACCCTATCAGAGCCCTGTCGCTCACTCGCGTTCGGCGCCCTGTCAAACTGATGAAAGACCTCCAACAAGAGCCTTTGGACCTCAACCTATTCACCCTGGCCTTCCCCCCCCGGGACGAGGCCCAATTCCTCAAACATTACGCGGCTAAGACCCTCGGGCATGTCCGGCTGGCCTTCGTGATCGCGATCTTCTTCTATGCGATTTTCGGTATCCTCGATGCGTGGCTGGTGCCCACCGTCAAACGTCAACTCTGGTTTATCCGATACGCCATATTCGTGCCCGGCGTGTTTTCGATTCTGCTCTTCTCCTTTTCCCCTTCCTTTAAGCGTCACATGCAGGCATCCATTGCCGCTGTTATTCTCATGGCTGGCGTCGGGATCATCGCTATGACGATGATCGCCCCCTTCCCCGGTAACCACTCTTACTATGCCGGGCTCATCCTGGTCTTCATTTACGGCTATACCTTCTCCAAACTGAGGTTCATTTGGGCAACCCTCACCGGCTGGACGATCGTGATGGTTTACGAGATCGCCGCCATGTGGTTGAGACCCACCCCCACCCCGATCCTGATCAACAACAACTTCTTCTTTCTAAGCGGCAATATCATCGGGATGTTTGCCTGCTACTCCATCGAGTATTACGAGCGGAGGGATTTTCTCCAGGCACGCCAACTCGAAGTGGAGAAGAAGAAGGACGCGGCCGCCAAGCGAGATTTGGAAAGACAAATCAAAGACCGCACGGCCCAACTGGTTGGAGCTAACAAAGACCTTGTGCAAGAAATAGAAGAACGCAAGTCTGCGGAACAGGCGTTGAGGGAGGGCGAGGAGAAATACCGCACCATCATCGAAGACATCGAAGAGGGCTATTTCGAACTGGATCTCGACGGAAACATCACATTTTTTAACAATTCGATGTGCAAGATAATGGGGTATCCGCGAGAAGAACTACAAGGCATGCATCACCGTAGTTATACCCATCCGGCAACGGCCGAAGAGATGTTCCGGGTCTTTAATGGGATCTACCGAACCGGCAAGTCCAAAAAGATCCTGGATTTTGAAATTACAAAGAAGGACGGCAGCAAGAGCATCATTGAGATCTCGGCATCCCTCCGCCGCGATCCAAACGGCAAGGCTCTCGGATTCCGGGGGGTCGCAAGGGATATCACGGCAAAAAAACGGATCGAGACCGAGTTGATTCAAACCAAAAACTTCCTGGAGAACATCCTAGATAGCTCGGTGGATATCATCGCAACCACGGACCTTAAGGGGAACATCGTCTATTGCACGCGAAAGGCCAGGGACATCCTCGGTTACGAACAGCAGGAGTTGATCGGAAGAAACGTCGCGCAATTCTATCAGGCCGGTGCGAACGATGCGCGTGTCATCATGCATGAGCTCCGGGAAAATGGTTCTCTCAGTAATCATGAAATGAAGATGAAGAAAAGGGACGGCGACGTCTTGGATGTGAGTGTTTCGGCATCCATTCTAAGAGATGAAAACGGAAAGGTCGTTGGCACCCTGGGGATATGCAGGGACATCACTGAGAAGAAGAGGCTTGAAAACCAGCTCTTGCGATCTCAGAAGCTGGAGGCCATCGGCACGCTCGCGAGTGGTATCGCGCATGACTTCAACAATGTCCTGTCGGCCGTTATCGGATATAGCGAGTTAGGCATTGCAGATCTCGAGGATGGGCATCCATCCTCAGGCCATTTGCACGAGGTCTTGAAGGCCGGCAATCGGGCAAGAGATCTCGTCAACCAAATCTTGACTTTCACGCGTCAAGACGGCCAGGATCTGAAACCGACCAAGATCAGCCCGATCGTCCGTGAGGTCCTGCGTTTCTTGAGGGCTTCGATACCAACCACCGTCGAGATCCGACACCACCTCGAGGGCACTTCGGATATCGTCCTCTGCGACACCACGAAGATACACCAGGTGCTCATGAATCTCTGCATGAACGCGTCCCACGCCATGCGCGACAAGGGCGGAGTGCTCGAAGTAAACCTGACGGAGGTGGACATTAGTCCTGAGGACGTGAACCAGTATCGCGATTTGGCCCCTGGGCCCTATATTCAGGTCACGGTGAGCGACACCGGGCATGGGATGAATCGAACCACCCTTGATAGGATTTTCGATCCCTATTTCACCACGAAGGAAAAAGGGAAAGGAACCGGACTGGGCCTCTCGGTCGCACTCGGCATCGTCAAGAGCCATCGAGGAGCCATCGATGTCTACAGTGAACCGGACAGAGGGACAACATTCAGGGTCTTTCTGCCACGAGTCGAAGGCTCCGCCTCTCCGGTGCCCGAGAAGACGGCGGAATGGCCTCATGGCGGTAATGAGCGAATCCTTTTCGTCGATGATGAGGAGGCGCTGGCAAACATGGGAAAACAGATGCTGGAGCGCCTGGGATACGATGTTCAGACGAGTACCAGCAGTGAAGAGGCCTTTAGAGATTTCCGGTTACACCCTCAGGAGTACGATCTCGTCATTACGGACATGACGATGCCCGGCATGACGGGCGCCGAGCTGGCTAAGAGGCTCATGAGTATTCGGCCTGACGTGGCAGTCATCCTCTGTACGGGATTCAGCGAACTGATCAGCAAAGACGGCGCCCAAGCGGCAGGTATTCGGGAATTCGTGATGAAACCGCTGGTCTTTCAGGAGCTCGCGGCAGTTTGCCGCAGGGTGCTCGATAACCCACCAAATCAGAATTGACTCCCAGATTCGAACAGGCATCGTTCCGAACACACCAAAGATACCTGATGCCAGCCTTCGGCAATGCCAAGGTCTCCTTATGGACTCCTCGATTAGGCTCTCTTACGAGAATGCCGAAAAACTCGTATGAAAGTTCATGAAGGAAGATCTTTGATGCCACAAAACAACAGATGTCGAACAATCTCAAAATGTCAAATTCGAGTACCAACTTCATGCAGTTTCCCGGTTGATCAACCTGGCCGCCCTCCTGAGGCGGGTAAACTCCTGCGGCAAGCGGCGGGCTGACTTAGCTCCGTTCATCGGATTTCTCGCTTCACTTCGAAACGTCCATACCGTAAGATCACGGTCTCAGGGCCGCCTCGGCCGGCGCCAAAGAAGACGAATTCGTAACGGTTTTGATTCCTGAAGCGGATTGAGGCCTTAACGGATACGAGAAGTCAAGGCCGCCAAAGGAATGGGGTGTTGATGATCAGCCTCTCCAATGTAACCTTCGGCTATACCGGTGACCTCACCCTTATTCAGGATGTTTCCTATTCTTTTGCGAGCGGTGGGTTCTACGTGGTCCAAGGGCCTTCAGGGGCCGGTAAATCGACGCTCCTTAGGTTGCTAAATCGATTAGAGGAGCCCGTTAGCGGCTCTATTACCTTTCGCGGAAGGCCGCTTTCCTCCTATGATGTCCCTGAGCTGCGCAGGTCTGTCCTCTACTTCCCGCAGACCCCGATCGTCATCGACGGCTCCGTTCAGACCAACCTCATGCTTCCCTTTACCTTTCAGACCAACTCCGTCATGGACAGACCCGATGAGCAAACGTTAAGAAGACGGCTCGCGCAATTCCTCCTGGACGAGGTCGATCTCGAGGATCACGCCCAAAGCCTCTCTGTCGGACAGCTCCAGCGTCTCTGTCTTATCAGGGGACTCTTGCTGTCGCCGGAGGTGCTGCTGCTCGACGAACCCACCAGCGCTCTTGACCCTGCAAGTCGCCGCGCAGTCCAATCGATTACGGAGCGATTTTGCCGTAAGACCAAGGCAACCGTCATCGCCGTTGCACATGAGCCTATCCGGCCGTTCGAGATTGAGCCCGTGGTTCTTCAACTGGTGAACAAGAAATTGAAGGAGGTCACTTGGGACAGGAACCGTTATCGATCGGAGCTGGTCAGCTAGCCCTAGGATTGCTCTTCATTTTGGCCGCCGGATTGACGTCCCTCCATCACGCCCTGAAGCTGGAGCGCGATCTCGCAATCGGCACTGTTCGCACCTTTGTCCAATTGCTGGCCTTGGGTTACGCCCTCCACTTTCTCTTTCGTCTTGAGCAGGCGTGGTCGGTCCTCACGATGTTCGCTTTCATGATCGTTTTTGCGGCCTGGACGATTCGAGGGCGCGTGACCGAGAGAGGGATCGCCTTCTTTTGGCCCACTTTGATGTCGATGGTGGTGACCTACACCCTGGTTTCGTTTACGGTCACAGCGCTCGTCGTCGGTGCAAAACCCTGGTGGAAACCTAACTATTTCATACCTCTCGGCGGGATGGTCATCGGGAATTCCATGAACGCCATCGCCATTGCGCTCGATCGGCTCTTCGATGACTTGCGGCAACGACGCCCTGAGCTGGAGATGAAGCTCTGCCTGGGGGCGACCTACCGGGAGGCTAGCAAGGAGAGCGTAGGCCGCGCTATGCGGGCGGGCATGATACCTTCCATCAATTCGATGATGGCGGTAGGCGTCGTCTTTATCCCCGGCATGATGACCGGACAAATACTGGCCGGCGTTGACCCCCTCCTCGCTGTGCGTTACCAGGTCGTCGTCATGGTTATGATCGTCGGCGCAACGGCGGTGGGATCACTCCTCGTCGTGCTGCTTGTGCTCAGGCGCTGCTTCAGCGCCGCTCATCAGCTCCTGTTACGTCCAAGAAAATAGATCCCCTCGACTTATCCTGGCTCCATCCAGACTGAGAGGGGGGCGTTCTCGAACCGTTCTTTTTGGTTGGCTTCACGGCTCCGGGGGTTTCTTTTTGAGATGCGAACTGAAACCAGGGTCGCGGTGATCATTCCGGCCCTGAACGAGGAAAAGGCGATCGGTAAAGTCGTTGCGTGCGTCCCAGCTTGGGTTGACGATGTGATCGTCGTCGATAACGGCTCGCAGGACATGACGATGGCGGTCGCAAAGGCCTCCGGTGCGCGTGTCCTTAGCGAGCCACGTCGCGGTTACGGCTCCGCATGCCTCACCGGTATCCAAGCCCTGAAGCATACGGACATCGTCGTCTTCCTTGATGGGGATTTCAGTGATTATCCCGATGAAATGGACCGGCTGGTGGATCACCTGATCGCGGGTCGGGCTGACATGGTCATTGGTTCGCGGGTCAAGGGAACCCATGAGCCGGGATCACTCACACCGCAGGCCCGTTTCGGCAATTGGCTCGCCTGTCTCCTGATGCGCTTGTTTTGGAAGGTTGAATTCACAGATCTTGGCCCCTTTCGGGCCATCGCCTATCCCGCCCTCATGGGGTTGGAGATGCGCGACCTCGATTACGGCTGGACGATTGAAATGCAGATCAAAGCAGCGAAACAGGGACTCCGTTCCATGGAAGTGCCTGTGAGTTACCGCAGAAGGATCGGGACGTCCAAGGTTTCCGGCACGCTCAAAGGCGTCCTTTTGGCCGGTAGCAAGATCATTTATACCATTTTCCGTTCTACCCTCGTTTGAGACGTCAGCGCCGCCGCTTGCCGCCGGAGCGGCCAGGTTGATCGACTGAGAATCTTCATGAAAGCGGTACTCGAATTTGACATTTTAAGATTCTTCGACGTCTGTTCGCCTGGTCATGGGGGTCTCTTTTCAAAAACGAGGA
>CAZAGT010000079.1:0-9439 GCA_964484515.1 uncultured Desulfobacteraceae bacterium
TCCGTATCCCTCTCTATCCCTTTAAGCTGCTCATACCGATCGCTGCCTTCTTGTTCTTGCTCGAAGGAATCGTCGTCTTCCTTCGAGGTGAGGACGAGACCGGCACGAAATGAGTCGAAAATGAATCGCACACGGCAAAAATGCTCAAATACGATGGGTATAAGCTCCTATGGGCATTGAGCTGGTCACGCTGCTCCTTTTTGGCGGCATGGTCTTGTTGCTGGCCATGGGTGTCCCCGTGGTCTTTGCCCTCGGCGGTATCAGTATCGCCTTTACGATCCTCTTAGGAGATACCAACGATCTCTTTATCGTTGCCACGACGACGTACGGTCAAATCACCCATCCCGGCCTGATTACCATCCCGCTCTTCCTGCTCATGGGCAACTTCCTGCTCCACTCAGGCATATCGGATCGATTGTTTCAGGCGTTGAATTACTGGCTCTCAGGCTTGAGCGGCGGCCTGGCCATTGTGTCCATCGGTGTTTGTGTCGCCCTGGCCATGTGTGGCGGTTTCGGCCCCGGGATCCTGACCATGGGGCTTATTGCGGTCCCCGCAATGCTCAAGCATGGTTATGACAAGTCCTTGGCTCTGGGCAGCGTGATGGCCGGCGGCGTCCTCGGATGCGTGATTCCTCCCAGTATCATCATGATCATATTTGCGTTTATCTCGCGCGTCTCGATCGGCAGACTCTTCTTTGGAGGGGCCATACCCGGCTTCGTATGCGCCTTTCTATATATCCTGTACATCGTCATCCGATGTCGCCTCCAGCCCGATCTCGCCCCCAGGGCCTCCGAAGAGGTCACCTGGAGGATGCGATGGACATCACTCAAGGAAATCGTTCTGCCCACGGCACTCGTCGTGCTTGTCTTGGGTTCGATATTTCTGGGAATGGCGACGCCCACGGAGGCGGCCGGCGTGGGCGCCATGGGTGCCTTCCTGGTGTGCCTGATTTACGGTAAATTGAGCCGGCGGGTGATCTCTGATTCCTGTATCGAAACCATGAAGATCAGTGGTATGGCCCTCTGGATCCTGGTCTCGGCCACACTTTTCGGGGTGGTCTACACCAGTGCCGGCGCCCAGGACTTCTTGTTGGAATTGGTGGAAAAGGTGCCGGTAAATCGTTGGCTCATCCTGGGGGCCATGCAAATCATCCTATTGGTCTTTGGGGCCTTCATGGACGATTATGCGGTCGTGCCCATTTGCGCCCCCATCTTCGTGCCGATCGCCACCTCCCTGGGGTTTGACCCGATCTGGTTTTCGATCATCTTCATCCTCAATATGCAGGTGGCCTACCTGACCCCACCATTCGGCTGGGCCTTGATTCTCCTCAGAGGCGTCGCCCCTCCCGGGATCAGTACGAGAGACATCTGGCAGTCCATCCCGCCCTTCGTGGCCATTCAATTGCTCCTGCTCGTCTTGACCATGATATTCCCGCAACTGGCACTGTGGCTTCCCGGTAAGATGTTCTAGGAAACTGCCGGGAAACCCCATCTGCTGCGGAGCATGAAAAAAACTGGCTTCACTAGAATTTGTGGGCGAAAAACAGTTTCCTGCCACCTTAGTGGGAGGACTGTGATGTCTTTTCGGAGTGACTGGCGGGAGGGCGCCGTCTTTTCATGGCTTATCTGTGGGGGAAACCGCAGCCCCGAGCGAAGTCGAGGGGAATGTCGGAGGGGGCAGAACTCCCCCGCAGATAAGGCATAGAAAAGACCAGCCCGGTAGACTCGGAATCGAAGAAAAGATATCGCAGTCCTCCCCCTCGGAGTCCACAGCAATCAGATTCAAATTCAACGCCTTGACCCACAAATTCTTGTGAGGAGCCCAGAAGCCTGGGTGCGGGCGGGGGGGCCTGCAGGAAGGATTGCGCTCACTTCACCTTGAAGCCGTGTTCCTTTTGCCAGTCGGGGCCAAACTTTTTGTCGCAGTAATCGGCCATTCGATCAAACCAGCGCCACCAAAAGTGCTTGCCCTTCTCTTTGGCCTCTAGGATGTCCTCCAAGAACAGGATGATGTTGGCCATCTCCTCTTTCGGAACAAAGGAGGCCGCCCCTTCTTCGTAGGACTTCATGATGTTGCTGGGATTGATTGCGCGGGCGGTCAGCATGACGGCGCTGACCTGTCTTTGGTTGGCGATTTTCAGCAGCTCGTAGCCGTCGACCCCCATGATGTCGAGGATGGCCAGATCGAAAGGCTGATCTTCCAGGAGCTGTTTGGCCTCCTCAAAACGGGAGGCCTGCACCACCCGGCACATCGGTAGCAATTCAGTCAGCGACTCAAGGACATCCGGCTCATCATCCACGATGAGGATTCGCTTCCCCTCTAGGCGGCCTTCCTCACACACCGGGAGCCCCCCTAATCACCTCAATCGGTATGAGTCTTGTCCTCACGCCTTCTCGATCTGCACGGCGCACACCTTGTATTCCGGAATCCCGGACGTGGGATCCAGAGCCGCATGGGTCAACGTGTTTGCGGCTGCTTGGGCGTAGTGGAAGGGTACGAACACGGTTCCTGCAACAGCCTTGTCGGAAAGCTGGGCCTTCGCCTCGATGGAACCCCTCTTCGACGTGATTTTCAACCGATCGCCATCTTCGACCCCATAGGCCTCGGCGTCTTGGAGTGAAATCTCGACAAAACATTCCGGGGCCAATTCATTCAGCCCCTCACTTTTCATGCTCATGCTACCCGTGTGGTACTGGTAGAGGATGCGCCCGGTGGTCAGGTATAACGGGTACAAATCATCAGGGACCTCGGCCGGAGGCTCGTATTCGATGGGCTGAAAGACGCCCAACCCGCATGTAAACTGATCGACATGGAGGCACGGGGTTCCAGGGTGATCCGTGCCCGTACAGGGCCAATGGATCCCGTTCCATTCCAGCCGCTCGTGGTTGATACCGCAGTAAGAGGGGGTCACGGAGGCGATCTCTTGCATGATCGCCCGGCTGCTATCGTAGGTCATCGGGTATCCCATTCGCGCGGACAGATC
Organism: uncultured Desulfobacteraceae bacterium; assembly: GCA_964484515.1. GTDB lineage: Bacteria > Desulfobacterota > DSM-4660 > Desulfatiglandales > HGW-15 > CAZAGT01. Next base: position 2,985 of record CAZAGT010000079.1, read on the forward strand.
GGCAAGGATCTGCCAATCCTCCTTGGCCTCCCCCGGTGGCACTACCGCCCGCCGAACGCGCTGGACTTTCCTCTCTGTATTCGTAAATGTCCCCTCCTTTTCGGCGAACGACGCGGAGGGTAAAACGACGTCGGCCAATCGCGCCGTTTCGGTCAGGAATATGTCCTGCACAACCAGAAAATCCAGGTTCTCAAGCCCTTTCTTGGCGTGATTCAGATCGGGATCAGAGACCATCGGATTTTCGCCAATGATGTAAAGGGCCTTCAATTCCCCTTCGTGGGCCGCCTGCATCATCTTGGTCGCTGTAAGGCCAGGGTTTTCGGGCAGGCCCTCTAGACCCCAGGCTTCGCCCATCTTCCGGCGCACCTCCGCATCCGCAACCCTCTGATATCCCGTGTACACATTGGGCAACGCTCCCATATCACAGGCGCCCTGGACGTTGTTCTGCCCTCTGAGCGGATTCACACCCCCGCCGCGAATGCCCACATTGCCGCAAAGCATGGCCAGATTGGCCAATGACTTGACGTTATTGGTCCCCGACGTGTGTTGGGTGATTCCCATCGCATACAGGATCGACGCTGCCGGTGTCCCTGCATAAAGGCGCGCCGCCGCTGTCAACTGATCTTCGGGGATCCCCGTGATCTCGGCAACGTATCGGGGTGTGTACTTCTTAACGACTTTCTGGACATCCTCTAGCCCGACCGTCCTGGATCTGACGTAGGCTTCATCATAGAGGTTCTCTTTGATGATGACATGCATCATGCCGTTGATCCAGGCCACATCGGTGCCCAGCTTGGGCCTGAGCCAAAGGGCTGCAAAACGCGTGATCGGAATCCGACGCGGATCAACGACGATCAGCTTCGCTCCTTTGAAACTGACGGCCCGCTTGACGTAAGAGGAGAGGACCGGATGGTTTTCGGTCGTGTTTGAGCCCGTGATCAAGATCACCTGGGACGCCTCGATATCCTCGATCGGATTGGTCATCGCACCACTTCCGAATGTTGCGGCCAGACCGGCCACGGTGGAGGAGTGTCAGAGCCGCGCACAGTGATCGATGTTGTTGGTTCCGATCACACCGCGAGCGAATTTCTGGGCCAGGTAATTCTCCTCATTCGTGATCCGGGCACTGCTCAGGACCATTATAGTGTCGGGGCCCGCGGCCTTCTTGATCTCAGTGAGTCTTTCAGCCACCAATCCCAGGGCCTCCTCCCACGAGGCCTCCCGGTGCTCGCCGTTTTCCCGGATGAGGGGTTTCGTGAGGCGCCCTTCGTCGTGGATGAAGTCGTTTCCGAAACGGCCTTTGACACAAAGGCTGCCGTGGTTCGGCCCAACGTCTTCTACCCCGGTCACCTTCGTCACTTTACCGTCCTTGACGTGAAGATACATCTGGCAGCCTACGCCGCAGTAGCCGCAGGTGGTCCTGACCTGCCTGACGCCCCCCGGCGCCCCTTCCGGCAGGAAGCTGGTCTTGGGAACGATGGCCCCGACGGGGCAGGCCTGAACGCACTCGCCGCAAAAGACGCAATCAGACTCCCTGAGGGCAAGGTCCCCCTTGGCCACGATCTTGGCCTCCGATCCGCGGTACCCAAAGCCGATCGCATTATTGACCTGAATCTCGTTGCAGGCCTGAACGCAGCGACCGCAGAGGATACACCGCGAAAAATCACGTACGATGAAAGGGTTTATATTTTCAATGGGGTAGCGTGGCTCCGGCGGATCGAAGCGGCTGGCCTTGACCTGATACCGGACGGCCAGCTCCTGAAGTCGGCAGTCACCATAGGCAGGGCAGAGGTTCTGGTGTTCCTTGGTCTCCAAGGTCTTTAATTGGAAATCGGTCCAGGAGTCCATGTCCAAGCCCTGGACAAGGCAGTTGTGCTCCCCGGAGCCCAAGAGCAACTCGATGTTCATGCGCCGGGCCTGAATGACCTGGGGAGTTTCCGTCCGGACCACCATCTTGGGCGCGGCCGGGGCGGCACAGGATGCCACCAGATTCCTGGCGCCTTCAACTTCGACGACGCAAACCCTGCAAGACCCGGTCGGGGTCGCCCCCTTCATGTAGCAGAGGGTGGGAATATCGATGCCGTGCCTCTTGGCTACCTCCAGGATCGTTTCACCCGGTTCAAAGGTAAATTCCTGACCGTCGATCACGATGATGTTTTCGGAAGCCATAGCTACTCCTCATAGAGAAATGATTCATCGCTCGCCGCGGCAAGCGAGTTATCAAGAATTATCTACTTGTAATTACATAGGTATTTAGGTTGAAGGCTGAAGTAAGTCCACCAACCCAGATGCCCTTAGTCCAGAGCAATCATCAAATATAAGCTTCTACCTTCGACCTTCTACCTATTAACCTTACGAGAAACAACTCACCTTGCCATTTCAACCCTCTGGTACTAGAATTCTATTGGATCCATTCTCTCGCGCAGAAAGGCTTTCAATGCTCACCGAAGAAGGCGTTGTCGAAAAACTCCTGCAACAAAAGGCCCGCATCCGCATAAAGCGGAGTTCCTCCTGTGCCAGCTGCGAATCCCGCGGGTTCTGCCAGACGTTAAACGACCGTGAGGCGACCCTTGAGGTCGACAATCACTTGCATGCCCGGGTTGGGGATCGAGTGGAGGTCAGCATGCCTACCCAATCGTTGATCAAGGTTTCCCTCCTGGTCTACATCCTGCCTATCGTGACACTCATCATCGGCGCCTACGCCGGCCAGGTTTGGGCCCAGGCCCGCAAAATGCCACCGACGATGCCCTCCATCATTGCCGGCTGCGCGGCCTTGGGGTTGACCTTCTGGGTGTTGAAAAGGCTGGAGCGAACCGCTCAGGCAAAAGACAGATACCAACCGCGCATGACGCGTATCCTGCTCAGTGGAGGGGCCCCCGAAACCGGCGATAGCAGATGAGTCCGCACTGCAGGCAACGCTTCGCCTCCTGGCTCGCCTGATCCGGCGGATAGCCCAGGGCAATTTCCGCGGCAGGATCCCTGATTTGCTCCTCTTTGGATCGCTCAGGCATCTTCTGGCGCGGAGCTTCCGCGACCGGCTCCAATTGGTCAAGGCTCAGGACATGTGTATGCTTGCGAATCATCCGGGCCGGGGCCGTCACGGTTTCACCGGTCAGGTGTTTGTGGATCGAGTTCGCCGCTCGCCTTCCCGATCCAATCGCCTCAACCACGGCCTTATAGTCACTCAGGATCTCACCGGGCCGAAAGATACCAACATCTTGATCAGCGACGGGGCTTGGATAGGGAACAAGGGTCTCCCAGGCACTCGATGCCCCCTGGGGTTCGCCTTCCTCCGTTTCATTCGGATCCCTGTGAGGGACGTATATCAGTTCAGGAAAACGTCCCGCGCCTGTCAGCAAGACATCCACGTCCACGACTTCAGGCGCGCCTTCTTCGTCCTCAGATGTCAGCGGAGCGATCTCGGCATGGCTAAGCCGTGAGCCCGTCCCGATCATCTTGGTCACCGCCGATTGGAAGGAAAGCCGAATCCCCTTCTCCTCGGCTGCCGCCAGGTCTTCTTCCGAGAAAGACGCTTCCTCACGGGAATCCCGGATCACCAGGTGAACACCCTTGGCACCTTCCACCAGACAGGTCGCCGCCGCCTCGAGCGCCGCCCTGCCGCCCCCAAGGATCATGACCTGCTTGCCCGCGGAGGGTTTCTCATCGGCCCTTTGAGCCATGATGAAGTCGATCAAAAGCTGGACACCCGGCAGGATCTCCAAGGAGCCGCCCTGGGCTCGCATGGAAAGGTGCGTGTCCCACCCGCCGGTCGCCACGAACACGGCCTCAAAACCTTCCTCTAGTAAGGATTCGATGGTGAAATCCTTACCGAGCCGTTGATTGGTAAGGACCTTTACGCCGGCCTCCAGGATTCCTTCGATCTCATACGCCAGCACGTCTCGCGGCAGCCGGTTTTCCGGAATCCCCGCGTGAAGCAGGCCGCCCAGTTGGGAGGTGGCCTCATAGGCCGTTGCCTCGTGACCAAGCCGATTCAGGAAATAGGCCGCGGTCAGCCCCTCGGCACCGGCTCCGACAACGGCCACGCGTCGGCCGCTTTCGGGGGCTCGCGGTATCTGGACTCGCTGGCCGGAATTCATCTCATAATCGGCCGCAAATCGCTTCAGATGATTGATCGCAACCGGTTCATCCACGAGATTGCGGCGACATTCGTACTCGCACGGATGGACGCAGATTCGGCCGCAGACCAGGGGAAAAGGATTGGTCTCCTTGATGATCCGAACGGCCTCGAGTGGGTTCCCTTCAGACACCTGTCGGATATAGGCCGGTACATCGATGCCGGCCGGACAAGCCCGTTGACAAGGAGCCGTGCACTCGGCCGTCGTGTACTCGCGCTGAATGCGTCGCGAATTGGAGGAAAGCGTAATAATGTCCTTGGGACAAATGCGTTCACACGTGCCGCAGCCAGTGCATTTCACGGGGTCCACCACGGGTAGATTATCCGGTCCCATGGAGAGGGCATCGAACGGGCAGGCCCGGACGCAGGTCCCCAGCCCGAGACAGCCGATCGGACAGACCTTGGTGCCACCGCTCAGCAGTGCCGCGGCACGACAATCCCTGATACCTCCATAGAGGTATTTCAGATCGGCGTCCTGATATCCGTAGGTACAACCCGGCCTGGCGACGTCCGGTTCTCTTGCTTCCAGTTTGACGCCCATGATTTCGGCGATCGTCGCAGCCACCTCGGGGCCCCCCGCCACGCACGACGCGGCCGAGGCCTGACCGCCTATAATCGCCGCGGCGTTCGAAGCACACCCCGGTAGGCCGCAACCGCCGCAATTGGCGCCGGGTAGGGCGTCTTCAACCGCCTCCACCTTAGGATCCACCCAGACATAGAAGATCTTCGACGCCAGAGCGAGACCGGCACCGACAAAGACCCCGAGTCCTCCCATGATCAAGAATCCGCCTACCATTCAATTCCTCCCAAACAAAAGGGCAAACGCATCACGTGAGATCCATGCAGGACCTTCACGTAGAAACACCGTTCGATGAATTTCAAGAAACGAGACTGTTACCCACCGGCTACAGGGTTACAGGCAACCCAATATAACCGTCACATCCGAATTTTCAAATCACCTATCCGCGCCCACCCAAACCCGTTTTGGCAGCGACCTTCGAGTACCTCGGGACCTACACCATGCCCTTGAAGGCAAAGAATGCCAGTGACAGCATGCCGGCTGTCACCAGGCCGATCGAGGTATCCTGTAGGGGTTTCGGCACTCTTGCCAGGATGATCCGTTCCCGCACGCCGGCGAAAAGGACGAGAGCCAATCCAAATCCCACGGCATAGCTAAAGGACGATACCAGCGCCTGAAGAAAACTGTATTCCTCCCGGATATTGATGAGACAGACGCCCATGACAGCGCAATTGGTCGTGATCAGCGGCAGGAAGATTCCAAGTCCAACGTAAAGCGCCGGGATGCTCTTGCGAAGAAACATCTCGACGAACTGAACCAAAGAAGCGATCACCAGAATAAAGGCGATGGTCCTCAGATATTCAAAGCCGAACGGCTTCAGCAGCAGATTGTTCGTAACCCACGTGATCGCACCCGCCATGACCAACACGAAAACGACGGCCATGGCCATGCCGACGGCCGTGGTCATGCTCTTGGAGACGCCGAGGAAAGGGCAGTTGCCGAGATACTGCATCAAAAGGATGTTGTTCACGAAGATGCAGCTGATTGCCAGAACCATGAGTTCATCCATTGATGCCTCCTGACGCGATCGGGATCGACTTGGAAGTCCTACTTCTTCCCGAGGATGTTCATGATACAGAGCATGAGCCCGAGACAGACAAAGGCCCCGGGAGCCTCGACCATGAAGGAAAAGGGTTCGAAGGAGGGGCCGAAGACGGGGTATGAGACACCCGTGATCGGGACCGTGAAGGTTCCGTTTCCGAGCAACTCTCGAAAAAGGGAGAGCACCGTCAGCGACAGGGTGTAACCGATGCCGATCCCCAGGCCGTCTAAGAGGGAAAGCAGGACGCCTTTCTTGGATGCAAACGCCTCCGCGCGACCCAACAATATGCAATTGACCACAATCAGCGGAATAAAGATCCCCAGTTTCAAGGACAGCGGGTAGGCAAATGCCTTCATCGTCAGCTCGACCACCGTCACGAAGGTCGCGATGATCACGATGAAACAGGCGATCCTGACCCGCTTCGGGATTGTATCCCGGAGGAGCGCGATGATCACATTCGAACACACCAGGACAAAGGTGGTCGCCAATCCCATCCCCACCCCATTTTCAACCGTCTTCGTGACGGCCAGGGTAGGGCACAGGCCGAGGACGAGCCGAAACGGTGGGACCTCATCCCAGAGTCCCTTTGTAAATTCCTGCACAGCGCTCTTTGCCATAGGTCATCAATCTCCCTAGCCCTTGAATTCTTTGGACTTCTGCACGATTTCGGGCTTCAGCCGCTTGTAGATCTCCCCCAG
>CAZAGT010000079.1:9449-17060 GCA_964484515.1 uncultured Desulfobacteraceae bacterium
GGGCAACCAGGGCACCGCAAACGCCTCGCGACGATATGGTAGCGCCGCTGACCGCATCCACCTTTCCGCCGTCCGCCTTTACCTTGAACGGTTGCTCAATCGAGAGGCCCTGAAATTGACGGCTGAAGCCGGGCTCGCTCTTGACCCTTGAGCCCACGCCCGGGGTTTCGTTGTTGGTGGTTACGCCGACGCCGACGATCTCATCGTTCTCCAGGTTGACCGCCACCATGACGCCCATCGGACCGCCAAACCCCTTCCCCATGGTCTCGAAGGCCACCCTGTCGGGCTTACCATCGAATACCCCGACGAAAAAACTGCGCTCCTTTTGGCCGTCCTTGAGTTTGAACCGGTCGACCAGCGGGTCGTTCGAGCAACCCTCCATGATCCTCTTGATCGTCGGCCCTTTGACGAAGGTCAGTTCCTGGTATTCGATCCGCTCCTTGGTGGCACCGTAAATGGCAGCCAGGATTCCTCCCGAAATCGTGCTAAACATAGTAACGGCTATGAATAGCTTTAGCATTTCACGCATGTTCGAGCCCCCTCCCCAGGGCCTTTGGTCTAATCTTGTCGATGAGCGGGCTGGTGACGTTCATGAGTAGGATGGCGAACACGACGCCGTCCGGAAAGGCGCCGATATTGCGGATCAAGACCGTCAGGACACCCCCGCAGGCCCCGTAGATCAACATCGGCACAAAGTTGACCGGTGACGAAGAATCCTCGGTCGCCAGAAAGAAGGCACCGATCAGCGTGTAACCGGTCAGCAAATGAAAGATCGGGCCGGCATATTTTGTCGGGTCTGAGACTCGGAATAGCCAGGCGGTCACAAAGACCCCGACGAGAAAGGTGAGGCTTATTTCCCATCGGATGTGCTGGCGTACGATCAAATAGATGCCTCCGATGATGAGCCCCAATCCGAAAGTAGAGCCGAGGCTTCCTGCCTGTTGCCCCATGAGGAAGCCCCAAAGGCTGTATCTATCCAGCACGAATGGACCCAGGCGTCTGACTTCGCTCAAGGGGTAGGCCGCGTAGAATCCGAAGTCGTAATTCACGAGAGCCGCGTTGAAATCCAGGAAAAGCTTCCAGGACAGCATGACCATGGCAATCGCAACCAAGGAAGGATTGAATGGATTGCACCCGATGCCGCCAAAGATGTGTTTGCCGATGACGACAGCGAGGAAAGTCCCGATCAGGACGACCCACCAGGGCGCCGTGGCCGGCAACAGCATGGCAAACAAGAGGCCGATCAGCATCGCATTGCCGTCCCCAACGCTGATAGGCCTTCGCATGACGATATTCATGAGTAGTTCCCATAGGACGGCGGACCCGATCGACAGCGAGACGACCCCCAAGGCGGGCATGCCGTATTGGAAAAACCCATAGAGGAGGGCCGGCACCGTTGCCAGCATGATATGATAGCTCCGTGCGGTGACGTTGCTGCCGTTGTGCCAAAAGGGGGCATGAGAACTAATGAGCAGCTTCGCGTTCTCCATTCGATTCCTCCGCGCTCTTTGCGCTCGCTAGCTCAACCTTGCCGAGCATGATGTAGTGATATATCGGGATGCGGGACATACAGACATAACTGCAGAGTCCGCATTCAAGGCAGGACAAAAGATCATAGGACGTGGCCGCCTCCTCGTAGAGACCGTTCTCCAGGAGCCTTACCAGCATGTTGACGGGAATCCGGGCGGGACAAACCCTGACACAGGCACCACAATTGACGCAGTGACAATCGGCGTCTAAATGAGCCTGATCACTGTCCTGCAAGAGAATCGCGTCCGTGTCATGAAGCACCGGAGTCTGCTCTGAAAAGACGGCACGACCCGTCATAGGGCCGCCCAACACGAGCCGGTCTCCATGACGCGTTTCCAGATTCAGATGGGTGAGGACGTCCTTGACCGGCGTCCCGACTCTGACCCGCACGGTGGCCGTCGAAAGGTCTTTTCGGATAACTGTGACCATCTTGTCCGCGGGGGTCTTCCCCTGTTTGTAGGCCTGGCCGATCGAAGCCACGGCTTCGGCGGTCACGAAGCCGACACCGACGTCTTCGCAACGCCTTCCAGCCGGAACTACTTTTCCGAGGAGGTTTTTGGCGATAAGCGGCGGCAGGGTATCCGGATAAAGGGATTCCATGAACTCGATATCGATCCCGATATCCCCGATTCGCACGGTCAAGCTGGACGGGACCAGGAGGAGCATCCTCGGTTGGGAGGCGATCGCGCGCAAGTACTCGACGCCGGCCTTGAGACTCTCCAGGTCGTCGTGAAGCACCCCGACGTTGGTCGTGACCATGGGATCCTTGTCAATACCCAGGATGACGATGGTCTCCAGATCTGGCAAGCGCTTCAGGAGAGAGGCAAACTCAGGCGCCCCGGGTAGACACCCCATGTAATCGCGGGCATTTGCCAGAGAAGGTGTCTTGGCAATCGTGCGGAAAGGGTCGCCGCCCTCGACTTCGTCCGCCTTTTCTATCGACAATGCCACGTGCTCTTGCCCTAGATAGCCTTTAATAATGGTAACATCAGATATGGTGCCTGTTACCGTCGATATCAGGTAGTCTCCGCTTTCATCACTGAGCTTCAGTTTCTGACCCTTCCTGACCCTGTCGCCGACCCTGAGGGTTAAGTCGTTTTGCGCTCCAGCGGTTGGCTGTAAGTAGAGCGTGAGTTTGTCCGGCACCGGGACCTCTCCCACCGTCTCCCCTCCGTATCCAACGACCCCTGCAGACGGAAATCCGAGGTCTACCCGACCCAAAAACGGCTTTTTCAACATGCCTTAAGCTCCTATGTACCCTTTACGCCTTGCCATCTCTGCAACCCGCATCGCCCCTCCCATCATGCCGCCTCCCTGGTCGGCATCCGGCCCAAATCCGCACCCCCTGAAGGGCACACATGAAGGCGGGTGTTAGCAAACCAATCTCGTCGCATTTTGGGATTGGAGATGCAGACAGGTGGGGACTTAAGTACCGCGATTTATAGGAGGATGGAGGTTTTTTGTCAAGGTTATTTCGCTAAAATTTCACAAGCTTGTTCCCCTTCTCCAACCCTTCCGCAGCTTGAATTAATGCGATTATCGCTTAATTTCTACCTAGAGCGTAGGAATTAAGTCTAGGCGTGGGCATACAGTCAAACCGTATTGTTTCCTTGGAGCCCCAAAATGGTTTCACCGATCAAGACACCAAATGAAAACAGAATCAGAATCACGAAAACCATGCTCAAGGTCTTCCTGCACGATATCCTCCAAGGAACCACATCCGAATTTGCCGCCGAAAAGGGCCTGTCCTACCAGTTGATCTATAACCTCGCGCACGGGAGGGTTCATTCCCTTTCCAAGAGGAACTATCGGGTCATCTTTGGCGAAGACCCGCCCTTTCAGGAGCCCGAACGGATCGACGGATCGTTCTTCAGGGAGATGGTGAAGCTGTGGCTTTATCTAAATGACGGAATTACGGAGGCCCAGCTTTACAGAGAATTCCATCTGGACAAGGCCTTTGCGAGGGTCGATTACCGCATCTTTAGTGGCGAGGTAAAGACGGTGCCGTCCAGGCTCGAGAGATTCATGGAGCAGAAATTTGCCCGTCAAGGTCTTGATCGCCGCGAGGTCCGGAATTGGATCCACGAGCTCGATCGTCTCAAAGACGAAGAAAGAGTGCCCTATGAGGAAATAAAGCCCTTTCTGGACTACATCGAATACGCCCTGGCCGTGAACCCATCCCTGGTCCTGAACCAATGGGTCGCCCGGTACGAATCAGGAGAGCTACAGACCGTTCCAAGGAAGACCCATGAAGCCGCCGTATCGCTCAAAGAAGCTGCCGAGAGGGCCTTGCGATCCGGCTCCAAGTATGAGGTCGAAAGGCTAAGGGAGAAGATCTACGGTACGAGAAAAGAGCTGACCCTCTATTCCGGGATTGAAGAGGAGCTGGAGTTCATCCGCAAACATACGGGTCGGAGCCCTAAGAGGTACTTGGGGAGGAGCACCAGTGCCTATCGAAAGGGCAAACTAAAGCGCATCGCCTCCTGGCGGACAGAGCGAATCTACCGGGACTGCCTTGCCATCGTCGAGCAAACACCCCATCTATCCCTGCGATCCCTGCCTCGGTCCCTGGCGAGTTCACGGCTTTCAGAGCTGCTCGTCCTGCTGAAATCACGCATTCAATCCCAGTTATTACAGGCTGCGCCTGAACAGTTTGAAATGTCCATCTTGACACCCCTGCGTTACGGAAAAGAGGAATATGAAACGACCAACAACGGCTGGACCAGCATGGATGAAGCACCGCGGATCCTGGGCATCAGCAAAAAGGCCTTTGACCTCCTGGTCGCAAAAAACAGTGGCCTTTTCAGACGAATGGCCGTTTACAATGAAAAGTGGTATCTGCCCAGGCTCTACTTGGAGGAGATGAGTGAGAAGGATAGATTCGACCTCATGATCGCGAAGTACGAATTGCTCGCCAAGGGAGGGCAACCTCGAGTTAATTAGCATCGTCACAAAAAAAGAGCAGGGTCTTCTTCTGAGAGACCCTGCTCTCTTTATATTGTCAAACTCATGTTGACGTTAGAAGCCGTTATCCAGTGTAACCTGCGTCCGAATTCCGATCCTGACCTCTCGCCCGAAGAAGGCCCCCTCGGCCTTGCTGTAGAGTCTGATCCAGAGAGTCCCATTCGGGGCATAGATATTGGCCTTTACGCAGTTGCTCCTACCGATGACCGCAGCTCTGGGCCTATCTGCGATGATGCCGCTGTTACCATTGGTACCATTGACGTAAATGTGGATGTCTTTGGCGCTCAAACCTGCTTTCTTGGCCTCGCAATCAGGACCGATATAGGCCCAACTTCCCGGTTGCAGCCGATTATTGATGACCAGTTCCGTCGGAGCCTGGAAAAGGACCTTGGAACCGCTGCCAACCTTGAGATTTTCCAGGTGGTACACACCACCCGTGAAAATTAGCTTCGATCTCCTACCCATCTTGATCTCGCCGTAGGACCCAGGTTCAAGCGTATGGCTCTTTCCTCTCTTGATTCTGATATACTCGGTCCCAGGTTCAGGCTTTGGGAATTCGGGTGGAATAACCTTCGGACATTCAAAATCCAGCTCCTCGCCCCGCACATTGCCACGTTTGTTTACGAGGTAGTTGCATTGAATGTCATCCACCGAGGCCTTTTGCTTGAGCTTGATCGAGTCGGCGCAGACGGTGACCCCATCTGCGAGGTAAGCCCACTTCCCGAGGGAAACTTGGCAATCGGAGTTAAGGTAGGGCGGCGAACTCGAGCAATCCACGAGCTCGGGTTCGACATCCTGAAGCATGTCAATCTCAGGTGCACCGTTACCGACAACCAAGTCTCCGCTGCGGATCTTGGCCCCTCTCAGCAGCCAGATGCTATTGGTGGCAAAGATACCAATATGGGATATATCTCTAGGAACATTCCCTGTCACTACTTCCGGCTTTGGCTCGAACATAAGCTTGTCGAGGAGCAGGAAGTCCCCTGTGAATCTCACCTTCCGAATCCCTTCAGTCTCCACACCTAGGAAATTTGTGCCCCAATCCGACACGTCGACCGCGTCGATCTGCTGGCTTTCAATCACGGAATCGTTTGCGTCGTAGGCCACCAGCGTGACCCACCCCGGATTGTTGGGATCATAGGGGGAATCTGTGGTCACACAGGCTCCTACACGAAACATATCCGAGCTAAAGACAAATTCCACTCCTCCCAACTCGCCTCCTCCGTTTACGGTCATATAGGCCGTACCATGGGGAAGATCGTCTTCCGACATGACACTCTCATAGGCTGGTTTTCGCACGTAGCCCGGCAGCATAGGGTCGGGTAGCACAGCGGGAGTTGCCGGGCCTACTGAAAAATCGCCCACCAACGCAGCGCCGACTGTGTCGCTCAGCCCGATACGCCACACCATACTAACACCTGAATCAAATGCAACAGGACCGCCGGAACTTAGTTGAAACCATCCAGTAGCCATTAGCATCCCCCTTGGCCCTGGTTGCATGAATCGGGGAAGGTTGGTCGCCGACAGTCCTTCGAAGCTCTCAGTAACACCAGAGCTGAAAGCGTCTTGACTCACCTGAACGGCATGTGCAACCCCGACATGACCGAAAAGCAAAAAGAGAATGGATACGACGCTTAGAAGACTCGCATAACGCTGTTTCATTTCTATCAACCCCTTTCTGGAAGAATACTAACCCCTCAAAAAGACATTCCCCTCCTTTTCTTGAATTTGGCCATCCCCATAGGGATATATGTTAAATAAAGACAGGCTCGGTGCAATGACACTTCAAGTCCTCCTGGGGAAATTCAAGGTTCGTACCAGCCTTAGGGGGTAGGATGGTGGGATGATAGGAAGGTGTCGGGATTCCCGATTCGGGGTGTCGAAGATATTTTGGAGCAAGGGGTTGGAAGGCACGCAAACACCGGACTGGCCTGCTTTTCGGGCTGATGGCCTGCGCTCAGCAAATAGCGTGCCGAAAATGCCTTCAGGGCGGTCGGGGCGTTATCACTCAGTCAGATGTGTGGAAATGGCGTAGGATTTGCTGGTACTTGAGATTGGAAAGAAGGGATACGAAAGTGTACACGCAGAGTGTACTGATGGATACAGTTTCAACGGCCGGGTCTCCCCTGCTCAGAGCCCGTTTTCGCGTGCACTTTGAAGGGATCAGATCCCAACTTAAATCATACCCTCAGAGTTCCGGCGGTGGTCATGATGATCCTGATCTTACCGTCAGGTGATTCCATAATATCGATCATCATGAACAGATCGTCCTTGGAGAGGGCCAGGAAAGCGGGCCTTTCGAGGACCACGGACCACCCATCGTTGATCATCCGTTCCCGATAGAACGCCTGTACCGCATCCGGTTGTGCCTCAACCTGCAGTTGCGCAGTAGCGCCGGCGGGCAAATCTAAAGTCATCAACGACTCAAGCTCGGCTCCTGGATAAACCGGGAGATTGTTCATGAGACCCGGCAGCTTCCTTGGTTGCCAGGGCATAAGAACGAATAGACCCAGGGTTATAAGCCCGATGGCAGTCGCCCACCTATTCAACTTGTACTGAGCCTCCGGTATTTTTGGCCTCCTCGGACTCCCGCCTCGAAACCAGCGGACCTCGCCCTGTGCACCTGCACCCTCAAATGATCAACGGTAAGGGTGGAGATGACCATTAGACTGGTTGGAGCGTAACAAGGTGAGGCCTACCGCGACAAGGGTGAAATTCCGAGGGATAAAATCGGTAGCAGGGATACCTCTTTTGGAACGAAGAATGGAGATCAACCTTTTCCCTTCGGTCTATCCACCTCAGTAGTTCGATCCTATTGACCCTAGACTGAGTGCGGATGAGTTGTGGCTTCCTGATTGTGCCTCTCGCAATCAGGGGTGAGACTGCTTTGAAGCTTTGAGATCTATATCAAATCGGGGAACCGGTGCAAACGATGAGAGATCGATGCAATTCGGATAATCTGCAAATGCAGAAACTCGGAGGAATCACGTTATGGCCGGCGTGCGTTGACGAGAATACACCCTAACGTTGCAAAAGTCGAGGATGGTGCAGATTCCAGGCGTCAAGGGTGCAGCCGTAGTCACCTACTGCAAGCCCTTGGCAACGCAGAAGATGCGG
>CAZAGT010000080.1:0-16819 GCA_964484515.1 uncultured Desulfobacteraceae bacterium
CGGTGAAGTTCGTGAAAGGCCCTCACAAGGGGATCGATATGAGCTGCATGGTGGAGGCCCAGGAGGGCATGGTCGTCTCCACTACGGATGAAGAGGCCGTGCAATTTCGCAAGTACGTTATTGAGTGGCTCATGCTGGATCATCCTCTCGACTGCCCGGTGTGCGATGAGGGCGGGCACTGTCTTCTCCAGGATCAAACGGTCGCGGGAGGTCACGGGGTCCGCCGTTACCTGGGGAAAAAGCGGACCTATCTCGACCAGGACCTTGGGCCCTTTGTCCAGCACGAGATGAATCGATGCATCCACTGTTATCGCTGCCGGCGCTTTTACCAGGATCTTACGGGGTACCGGGACCTGGGGGTCATGCAAATTGGAAGACGGCAATACTTCGGCCGCTTCCGGAGCGGGCCTCTTGAGAGTCCCTTCTCAGGGAACCTTATCGATATTTGCCCGACCGGCGTTTACACCGACAAGCCGGCCCGATTCAAGGGCCGGCGATGGGATCTTGAGCGGGGTCCTTCTTTGTGTATTCATTGTTCGCTGGGATGCAACACCACGGGTAGCGCCCGGTACCGGGAGATGGTGCGACAGGAAGCCCTCTTCAACAAGGAGGTGAACGGCTATTTCATCTGTGACCGGGGGCGCTTCGGTTTTGACTTCGCGAACCATCCTGAGCGGATCCGAAAGGCGCGGGTGGAAGACAAGGCGCTCTCGTGGGGGCCGGCCGTCAAGGCGGCAGCGGCGGCCCTCAAACAGATCCAGCGGCAATGGGGCGCCGACTCCATCCTCTGTCTTGGATCGCCGCGCTGCAGCCTGGAGACCCAGGGGGCCCTCAAACGCTTGTGCAGGATGCTGGAGTGGCCTGAACCGAGGTATTTCATCGATCCGTTGGTTGAACAAAAGGTCGCGACGGCGGTACATCGATTCGATCAAGAAGTGGGCGCCTCCCTGAGCCGGGTGGCGGAGGCTGATTTCATTGTAGCGCTCGGAGTTGATCCCCTCAACGAGGCGCCCATGTTGGCCCTCTCCATGCGGCAGGCCCGGCGGGAGGATGCCACCGTGGTGGTGATGGATCCCAGACCCGTTTCGCTTCCTTTTGAGTTCTCGCATCTTGCGATCGCGCCCGGGTCGGTTGATCATTTTGCAGGGGCCCTCGTTCGAGAGGCCTTGGCGGATAAGACGCCCGCAGCGCTCCCGGGAAAGGCCAAACGTTTTTATGCCTCGCTCCCGGCAAGCGACGCGCTGAATCCGGACCTGGCGGAAAAGATCAAAGCCCTCGGCCGAACCCTCGGCGGCAGCAGAACACCGATGATTATTTGCGGTACCGATCTGACCGAGGAGACCACCGTGGCTTTGGTCTCCGACCTGGCGCATCTCCTTCAAAAGAGAATCGAGGGGACGCGCCTCTTCTACGTTCTGCCAGGACCCAACGCCTTCGGCGCGGCGTTGATGTCACCGGCCCATCCGCCGCAGTCCGTCCTGGAGCCGATCGAATCGGGGCGTGTCAAGGCGCTGGTGCTGGTGGAACAGGACCCTTTTTGGCTTTTCCCGGATCATGACCGGCTGGAAAAGGCCCTGGACAAGCTGGAATACTTGCTGGTCCTGGATTATCTGCCTTCCCGATCGGCCAAGAGAGCCCATGCCGTCTTGCCCACGACAACCCTCTTCGAGCGGACACCCGTCACCTTCGTGAATCAGGAAGGAAGAGTACAAAAGGTATTCCCCGTCCATCGGGGAGGCACCCCCCTCTCGGAGGTCGGCGAGGGGAAACATCCGCCGCGGACGTTCTTGGATCACGCACCCGGCACAGACCCGAGGGCCGCCCACGAGGCGCTCGCGCAACTCTACGCGGCGATCTGCGGGCAAGACGAGACCGTGCTCCTGAAGGATCTTGCGAAGGATATGGGCCTTCCTTGCAGCGGGAGTCACCTTCTCCCTCAGAGGCCGTCCGAAGATACGTTTTCTTCCCAAGCGGCGCCGCCCTCTGCCACGAAGGCCGGGATCGAACTCTTCCTGGTGGACTGGACCTTCGGCACCGAGCAACTGTCTTGCTCCTCGCGGTTCACGCTGAAAGCTGAAAGCACCCCTTGCTTTCAGATGCACCCCGACGATGCGGCCCGGCTCGGG
Source organism: uncultured Desulfobacteraceae bacterium (assembly GCA_964484515.1). GTDB lineage: Bacteria > Desulfobacterota > DSM-4660 > Desulfatiglandales > HGW-15 > CAZAGT01. Next base: position 2,127 of record CAZAGT010000080.1, read on the forward strand.
CTTGCCGCGGGCGACCGCATCGCCATCGTTTTGAACGGCGCCGAATTCTCCCTTGAATTAAAGCTTGTCTCATCGATGGCGGCCGGAGTGATCATTGCTCCCCGGCATCGGCAAATCCATTGGCAAACGCTGAAAGAAGTCCCGTGCATAGTCACGGATCGGCAAATTCATAAACGCTGAGGTCCTGCCCATGTCCTTTGTGCTCGGAATCATCCTGTTGCTGGCGAAGCTCGGCCTGGTGCTCGCCGGTCTCCTGCTGGGAGCCGGCTGGCTCACCTTCGGGGAGCGACGGCTTCTGGGCTGGATGCAACTCCGGCTGGGACCCAATCGAGCCGGCCCTTGGGGCCTCCTGCAGCCCCTGGCGGATATCGTGAAACTGTTAACCAAGGAAGATGTCATTCCTGCCGGAGCGGACCGGCTCATCTTTCTGTATGCCCCGGCCGTGATTGCGTTGACGGCCCTGATGGTCTTTGCGGTGGTGCCCTTCGCGGACACCTTCACCCTCATGGGAGTCAAGATCCCGATGGTCATCAGCGATCTCAACGTGGGGCTGCTCTTTTTCCTGGCCCTCTCGTCGCTCGGTGTCTACGGCGTGGTCTTGGGCGGCTGGGCCTCCAATTCCAAGTTCAGCCTTCTGGGCGGTATCCGGGCTGCGGCCCAGATGATCAGCTACGAGCTCTCCCTCGGATTGTCCCTGGTCCCCGTGGTGATGCTGGCGCGATCTTTCAGCCTTGTGGATATCGTCACCGCCCAGGCAAAGGTCCCCTTTATTCTGATACAGCCCGTGGCTTTCTTGATCTTCTTCACCAGTGCCGTGGCCGAGGTGAAGAGAATTCCCTTTGACCTCCCGGAGGCGGAAAACGAACTGGTGGCCGGTTACCACACAGAGTACAGCGGCATGCGCTTCGGTCTCTACTTTCTCGGTGAATACGTGACGATGGTGGTCCTGGGTGCCCTGGTCGCAGTCTTCTTCCTGGGGGGCTGGCGAGGCCCTTTCTTGCCCTCCATCGCCTGGTTTTTCATGAAAGTGGTCGCCATCGTCTTCGTCTTGGTCTGGTTCAGAGCCACCTTTCCCAGGCTTCGCTATGATCAGCTGATGCACCTGGGGTGGAAGGTCCTGGTGCCGGCGGCCCTCTTGAACATCGTGGCCACCGGCGGCCTGCTGTTGATCATGAGAGGTTGAGAGAGGCTTTTTGCGAGCGCACGCGGGATCATTTCCGCGGGTATCAATTTAGGTTTTTAAACAAGTCAACGAGGATCGTATGCGCGAAAGCGTTTCAAGAATCTAAAATGGTACTCCGCGGTACCATTGTTTTGCAGCAAGGGGGCACAATAGACGTGACAGAGATCAAAAAGAAAGACGGTTACCTTGAACAGACGACGGACATCTTCCGGGGATTGGCACGGGGAATGGGTGTGACCTTGTTGCATCTCCTTCGCCGAAAGATCACGGAGCAATATCCGGAAGAGAGACGTCCACTCCCGCCTCGCGCGCGGGCCAGGATTGTTCTTACCCGCGACCCGGAAGGTGAAGAGCGATGCGTCGCCTGTTTCCTATGCGCGGCGGCCTGTCCGGTGAGTTGCATCTCCATGGAGGGGGAAGAGCGCGCCGATGGCCGACGCTGGGCTCGATGGTTCCGCATCAACTTCGCGCGCTGCATTTACTGCGGATTGTGCGAAGAGGCTTGCCCCACCCTCGCGCTTCAGCTGACCCCCCATTATGAGTTCTCTGATCGGAAGATCCTTAATCTGGTGGCCGAAAAGGAAGATCTCCTGGTGAATCATGGCGGCAAGAACAAGGAGTACAACTTCTACCGCTACGCAGGGGTGAGCATGGTAGGAGCGAAGGGCACCCACATCAACGAGGACCGGCCGGTAAACCTAAGGAGCAATCTTCCTTAGCAGCTCCTGCCGGATGGACAACGTTTATGAGAGGAAGATCTTTGCAGGCTGCAGAAGAGAAGGCCTCAGGATCGGCACCGCATCCGCTCGCGGCTCAACGCCTGCGCACGGGGAGGTTGAAACGATGACCCTCTACGGCGTCATATTCTATCTTCTGGCCGTCGTGCTGATCGTCTCCACGGCCATGGCCGTCTCGCGCACCCGCCTCGTGCATGCCGTGGTTTACCTCGTCATCTCCTTCTTCACTACGGCCCTGCTCTTTTATCTGTTGGGAGCACCCTTTATCGCGGCCCTGGAGGTGATCATTTACGCCGGGGCGATCATGGTCATATTTCTTTTCATCATCATGACCCTCAAGGTGGAGGAAGAGCCAAGGGGGCCGGCAGCTCGTTTTCGGCCCTGGGTGCCCGCCATCGTTCTCAGCGCTCTGACGCTGGTTGTGCTGACGGCACTCATTTGGATGGGATCGGGTCGTGGCGTTCCGCTCAAGCCGGCTGCGGCCTCTCCCTCGGAATTCGGCGCTTACATCTTTCGCGAGTTCTGGTTTCCGGTGGAAGTGGCCTCCTTCCTGCTCTTCGTGGCCCTGGTGGGGGCCCTTTACCTGGGGGGAAGCAAGAAAGGATCAAGAAATGAGTGATCCTGCTCCGGAGGCGTCATGATCGTCCCTTATGGTCACGTCCTCGTTCTGGCTACAATCCTGTGCCTCATGGGGGCAGCGTGCGCCCTGGCTCGCCGAAATCTCATCATGATCTTCATCGGCGTGGAGATCATGTTGAACGCCGCCGGAATTGTCTTCGTCGGCGCCTCCCTCAGATGGGGGGCTCTGGCCGGCCAGGGATTCGTCCTCTTTATCATGGCCGTGGCCGCCTCCGAGGTCGCCGTGGCGCTCGCTTTGATCACGTACGTGCGTCGGCGGACCGGATCGGTTCACGCTGACGATTACAATGTCCTGCGAGGATAAGATGATCCCCACAATAATCTGGGGGACCGAAACACGTCTTAGCCCCTGGAGGGTAGGACGGTGATCGCCTTTCGGTGTGGCTGGCTCGAGGGCACTGTCTTTTCATGGCGTATCCACGGGGGTGGGCGCAGTTCCAGCGCAGGTGGAGACGGTCGGAGGGCGGATGGGTCCTCACCTCCGGCGAGTCCGCCGCAGATCGGTCATCGAGACCGGTCTCGTCCGGACACGGAGTCCCCTCATCGATCGAACGTGTTCCAAACGAGGAGTACATTTTGAAGGCGATTCTCTTTCTGTTGATCCTTTTCCCTCTTGGCGGGGCGGCGTTCAACGGCGTCTTCGGCCGGCTGCTTCCGAGGAGGGTCGTGGAGATTATCGCCTGTGCCGCTCTCGTGAGCAGCCTTTGCATGGCGGCCGTCGCATGGATCGCGACCGAAGGAGAAACATGCAACGTCGCCTTGTTTCCGTGGTTTGGCGCCGGAGACCTCCATGTTGCGCTGGACATCCACTATGACCCTCTCGCGCTGATTATGGCCCTAATGGTGACCTTTGTGGCAGCCATCATTCACCTCTATTCGGTCTCCTTCATGCGGGCGGAGGCGGACTATGTCCGTTATTTCTGCTACCTGAACCTCTTCGTCTTCTCCATGCTCGTGATCACTCTGGCCGACAACTTGATTTTCGTCTACCTCGGTTGGGAGGGTGTCGGCTTTTGCTCCTATGCCCTGATCGGCTTCTGGTACAGCGACAAGGCCAAGGCGACGGCGGGCAAGAAGGCATTCATCATGACCAGGCTGGGAGACATCGCCTTCGGCGTCGCCCTGGCCTATATGTTCGCTCACCTCGGCACCGTTTCTATGACCGCGATCAATGCTCAGGCCTCTTCACTGACCACCGGATCGGCCACCCTCCTCACGCTGCTCATTCTCTGGGCGGCAGTGGGCAAGTCTGCACAACTGCCGCTCACCACGTGGCTCCCCGATGCGATGGCAGGGCCGACGCCCGTATCCGCCTTGATCCATGCCGCCACCATGGTCACGGCCGGTGTGTACCTCCTGATGCGTCTCTTTCCGGTGGTTCAACAGTCTCCCGCAGGAATGCTTACCATTGCCGGTGTGGGAGCGGTCACGGCCTTTTACTCCGCGCTGTCCGCCCTTGCCCAGCGGGACATCAAGCGTGTGCTGGCCTATTCGACCATCAGCCAGGTCGGATACATGATCCTTGCCGTGGGCGCCGGCGACATCGTGGGAGGGATGTTTCACCTGCTGTCGCATGCCTTTTTCAAGTCCCTCCTCTTTCTGGTCGCCGGGTGTGTCATTCAGGCCCTGGCCGAAGAACACGATATCTTCAGGATGGGCAACCTACGAAGGCATCTTCCGGGTGTATTCTGGCTGATGCTCGCAGGAGCGCTTTGCCTCAGCGCTTTTCCCACCCTGGGCGGTTATTTCAGCAAAGACCGCATCCTTCTTTCGACGTTCATCCACCCTGGCGCGATCTACAAGTTTTTTTGGGCCCTCGCGATGTCGGCAGCCTTCCTGACTGCTCTTTACACATTTCGGATGTTCTTTATCGCTTTTCTGGAGAGACCGGACGGACGAAAGGCCTCCGAGATCCATCGGCTCCCCGGATTCATGATGGTGATCCTGATCCCCCTCGCCGTCTTGGCCCTGGGCGACGGCCTGCTCAATCTCCCCGGGGGGATCGGGAAACGATGGTTGGGCCGTTTTCTTGCTCCCGTGCCCGGAGCGGTGGTGGATTTGAATGCGCCTTTCGACCTGCTTCTTGGCATGGGGATCTTGAGCGCGTCTCTTTCTCTCAGCGGAATAGCGGTGGCCTATCTGCTTTATCGAAGACCCCGAGAGCCAAAAGAAGAAGGCTGGCATGCCCTTCTGTTTTCCGCCTTTTATCTGGACCACGCCTACCGCTATTTGTTCGTCCGGCCCTACCGCTGGGTGGCGCGGTGGCTGTGGCAGGGGGTGGACGAAAAAGGCGTCGACAAAGCCCTCGAGAGTTTCGGCATCGGCTTTGACGCTGCGAGCGTGGCATTCAGGCTCTGGACAACCGGCAGACTGTCTACCTATCTCAAGGCCTTCCTGGTGGGACTTCTGGGGCTCCTATGTCTTCTCTGGTAAAGGAAATACGCGGATGAACGAAATTCCACTTCTCTCCGTAATCATTTTCTTGCCTCTCCTGGGCGGACTCTTTGTCCTGGTCTGGGGACGCCCCCGCCTGTGCCGCCTTGCTTCTCTGGCCGTGACTCTGGCGGATCTCGCCCTGGTACTCCTTCTTTTCGTCCCGGGCGTCCGGGGTGCCACCGGCCCCTGGCTCCGGGTGGAAGACCACGCCTGGATCCCCTCGTTGGGGATCCGGTATACCCTGGCTGCGGACGGCCTCAGTCTGATGCTCCTCCTCCTGACCGCCTTTCTGGGAGTGCTCTGCGTCCTCGTGTCCTGGAAACAGATAGACGAAAAGGTGTGTTCCTATCATTTCTTCCTGCTTTCAACCCTCGCCGGGATTCTAGGCGTATTTGTGGCTACCGATCTCTTTCTGTTCTACCTCTTTTGGGAGGTGCAGATTATCCCCATCTTCTTCCTGATCGGGATCTGGGGTCACGAACGGCGCACGCGCACAACCATGAAGTTCATCCTTTTCACCATGGCCGGGAGCCTCTTTATGCTCATCGCCATCGTTGGGCTGTACGTAGTCCACGGCCGTCAAACGGGCACCTATACGTTCGACCTCACTTCCTTGATTGAGACCTCTCTGCCTGGAGGCGTCCAGGGGTGGCTCTACGCCGCCTTTATGCTCGCCTTCGGCATCAAGATTCCGATGGTACCGCTGCACACATGGCTCCCTGATGCCCACACCCAGGCTCCCACCGCAGGGAGTGTGATCCTGGCCGGTCTCCTTCTGAAAACCGCGGCCTACGCGGTCTTTCGCTTTGCTTTTCCTCTCTTCCCGCTCGCATTCAGAGCTTCCGTGCCCCTGCTCGTCGTACTGGGGCTGATCGCACTCTTCTATGCCTCGTGGATCGCTCTTTCCCAGGTCGATATGAAACGACTCGTTGCCTACTCAAGCATCGGCCATATGGGTCTCGTCATTCTCGGGCTGGCCGTCCTGAACACCATCACCCTCAGCGGATCGCTCCTTCAGATGATCAACCACGGTGTTTCCACCTCCGCCCTCTTCATTCTCGTCGGCATCCTCGGTGAACGGACTGATTCCAGGCAGTTTAAGGACTTCGGCGGTCTCTGGAGGAAAATGCCCGTGTTCGGCGCATTTTTTCTCTTCTTTTCGATGGCGGCCCTCGGTCTGCCCGGGCTCAACAATTTTGTGGGCGAAATCCTGATCCTGATCGGCACGTACAAGGCGAACCCCCTGGCCGCCGCCTTCGGGTTTAGCGGCCTGCTTTTCGGGGTCATTTACGTCCTGAGAATGGTCCAGGACGCCCTCTTCGGTGAATTCAAAGGGGTGGAATCGACAATCCGGGACCTGGATCGCCGTGAAATCGTCATTATGGGAATCCTCGCCCTGAGCGTCCTTTTTCTGGGCCTGTGGCCCAGACCGGTCCTGGAACTCTTTGAAGAACCTGTAAACGGATTGATGAAAGCCATGATGCCCTAGGGGTCGTCTGAGGGTGATGCTCGAAATCAAGGAGTTGGGATGGAAAGCACGTGGGTGGTCATTCTTCCTGAGATCTTGATCGCCGCTGGCGGGATCTTGATCTTCTGCGCGGGAGCTTTTTGGCAACACCGGCCTGAGAAGCTGCTTTTCTTTATGGCCCTGATCTTCCTGGCCGGAGCCGTCGGGGCGTCGGCCTCTGCTCCAATGGCAGGAATGTCTTTGTCAGGTATGCTCGACCCTGAAGATTACTCGCGCCTTTTCAGCACCTTGGTTTGTTCCGTCGCCTTCATGACCGTCCTTATCTCTTTTCGATACAGCAGAAGACGAGAGTTTGGAAATGACGAGTATTACGGGATCCTCCTCTTTGCGACCCTCGGTATGGACCTGGTAGCCAGGGCCTCCCACTGGCTTATCTTGTTCCTCGGGCTGGAACTTCTCTCCCTTTCCCTCTATGTCCTGACCGCCATCCGCAAGGGTGATCCCTTGTCAGCGGAAGCGGGACTGAAATACCTGATCACGGGGGCCGTGGCGAGTGCGTTTCTCACCTTCGGTATCGGACTCTGGTATGCGGGGTTCGGATCCCTGGCGGTAAGCACCGATCTCGCCGCCCTGGGCGAATCGGTGGACACCCAGATCATGCTGGCTGCGTTGTCTTTCGTCCTGGTAGGGATCGGTTTCAAGATCTCCATGGTGCCCTTCCATCTCTGGACACCCGACGTGTATCAGGGATCGCCCGCGCCGGTGACCGCCTTCCTCGCCACCGGATCGAAAGTGGCGGTTTTCGGGTTCCTCATCCGCTTTTGCTTCCACTTGCAGGACCCTCTGTGGAGTGCCTTTAAACCGGTGCTCTGGATTGTCGCCTTCCTGACCCTGGTGACGGGAACGGTGACCGCTCTCAGCCAGTCCGATCTGAAACGCCTCCTGGCTTACTCTTCCGTAGCCCAGATGGGTTATCTCATGATGACGTTGCTGGCCGTAAAGCTGGAAAGCGGGCTTCTCGCCTTGGCCTTCTATCTCATCGTCTATGCCGCCATGGATCTCGGAGCCTTCGGGATTATCGCCTCCCTGTCCGAGGAAGAAAGGGATCGTGATGCTCTCCAGAACTATCAAGGGCTTGGTTACTCCCGTCCTTGGAGTTCGGCCATTCTCAGCTTTTGCCTTATCTCCCTGGCCGGGCTGCCCCCCACCGCCGGGTTTGTAGGTAAAGTGATATTCTTCAAGGCGGTTCTCGAGGCAGGGGTCGTCGTTTTGGCCGTCATCGCGATCTCCATGGGGGTACTCTCCATATACCCGTATATGAAGGTGGTGGTCTCTCTTTACATGAGGCCCGCCGCAACGACGACCATTCCGGCGGCGGATCTTTATGAGCACGTCGGAGGAGGTCTCATCCTGCTCTTTCTCCTATTGGCGGGCATCGCGCCGTCACTCTTGCTTGCCCTCATCTCTCGCATCGTGTCTGCGGGGATCTAGAGGAAGAGGCGAACAAAAGCGATGGCAAGGCGTGACTTCACCTAAACGAGGTCTGCCAACATGTCGATGAGGGTAACGCAGCCCTTCGACTTCGCTCAGTGCCGTGAGTCCTTCGACTCTGCTCAGGACCGTGAGCCTGTCGAACGGCCTGTCGAACGGCCTGTCGAACGGCAGATGGGCGTTTTCCGACAGCCTCACCACAAGTTGCTAAGGATCCGCATGATGTCGTTCCAGGTTAATAAGACAACCAGGAGGCTCAAAAGCGCCCACCCCGCCATGGTGACGGCGTTTTGGACTTTCAGGGGAATGGGCTTACCCCGGATCTTTTCTACAAGGAGGAGTACGGCGTAACCGCCGTCGACCACGGGAAGCGGCAAGAAGTTCAACACCGCCAGGGATACGGAGATGATGGCCATGAAATAGAGGAAATACGTGACTCCTTGTCGCCCCGCTTGGATAGCCATACTTCCGATGCCTACCGGTCCACTGAATTCCTTGTAAGAGATAGTTCCTCTGAATGTGTCTGCAAGCGCGACATAGGTCATGGCGATAAAGTCCCACGTCTCATGGAAGCCCCAAAAGACCGCCGCTACGGGGTTCTTTTTCACCTCTTTGCCCATAAGGATGGTGAATCCGCGGGGGCCCGGAAAGAGGGCGAAGTGATAGTCCCCCGGGTCGAAGACCGAATGGGTGAGTGGGCCGATGCGGGCTTTTCTCTCAGTCAAGCCACGACGCTTGATGGAAAGGGAAACTTCTTGGTTTTGGAGCGCCTTCAAGGCGCTGAACAACTCAACCCAGTCTCTGACTACCCTGCCGTTCACCTCGGTGAAGATATCACCTGCAATTACTCCCGCCTTGGCAGCTGAAGAACCGAGGCGCACATACGCCACGACAGGATTGAGCTGGTCGATGCTCACAGCGATGCCTACGGCGATGAGCCCCTGGTGCTTTGTGGGACGAATCTCCATCGGTGGCAGGCGCTGGCCGTTTCGCTCGACCACGATTGTCGTGACGCTCTCTGCGACTTCCCTGTTGATGTCGTGAAAAGCCTTCAGAGTTGGCGAGGGCCTGCCGGCATACTCCACAATGATGTCGCCCGGTTGCAGTCCGGCCTGCATTGCCGGCGATCCTTTGATCACACCTGAAATCTGCAATCGGGGGACAAGTCCCAGGATGTCCAGGACCTCGTCCTTGGCAGGCCAAACCGCATCGCCCTGGAGGAAGTGCTCTTTGCGCCCGTTCGACAGCCTTGTGACGACCGCGCCTTCCTCGCCCTCATAAGCTACGATCCTGCCGGGTATCCTAGTGCCATCTTTCAGGAAAAGCACTTCGCTGTTCATGCGAAGCTTCGGCTGGATTCTGACCTTGACCGCTTGTTGGCCACGCAGAATCGTTATCGTTGCTTCCTGTCCGGTAAGACCTTCCTCGACCGACGGGATCTCCCAGTGATGTCGGATCCTCTGCCCGTTGACCGCGAGCAGTTTGTCGCCCCCCCTGAAGGCATCATCCGCAATATAGTTTCCTAGAGAACCGAAGATGGTACTTAGAGCGGGGATGATCCCGAAACTCAGACGCCCCCCCAGCGTCATGACGCCGATTTTGGTGCGGCCCCTTTGAAAGCGGTCCTTTCCCTCCCGCTCAATAACCATATTGAAGTCCTGGCCGGGTTCAGCTAGGGCCGCGACCGCTGCGAGTTGGCCAAAACGGGTGACGCTCTTGCCGTTTACCGTCACAATCCTGTCACCAGGCTTCAAACCGATCGAAATGCCCGCTGACGATTTTGTTTGTCGAGGCGCTGCGAACGATGATCCCGCGCCCTGATAGCCGCCCGCCCGCCAGTGAATTCTCACATCTCGGGCCGGTGACCCGAGCAAGGAACCGCCTACGATCGGAGCCGGGAAACGGATGCCCTCCAGGCAGACGACGACGAAGAGCACACTGGCCAAAAAGGCATTCATGAACACGCCTGCTGAGATGACCGCAAAACGTGCACTGATCGGTTTATTACTGAATGACCTTGGATCGCGGTCCTTCTCCCGTAGGGAACCGAAGTCCGCTTGGCCGGTCATCTTCACATATCCGCCCATGGGCAGGATGTTGACCCGGTAGTCGGTCTCCCTCAGCCTGAAGCCGAACAACCGCGGTCCGAATCCGAGGGCGAATTGTTCGACCCTGACTCCCACGGCCTTGGCAACCATGAAATGACCGAGCTCGTGAACGAATATGACCAAACCAAATCCAATAACGAATTGCAGAATTGGCCACAACCACTCAAACCAGAGATGAACCCAATTGAGAGCAGTCATATTCACCCTACTGTTGTATAAACAACACGTCGAAAAGTGTGAAAAGACAAGAATAATAGAGGCCTGCGCCATTTTTCGCGTTCACTCTGGATATCACCGACTGTTAAGTCCAGCGAAACCCAAAATACGCCGTGTTGTTTACCCTCCGGGAAAGCCGATGATACCGCATCTTCTGCGTTGCCGAGGGTTTGCAGTAGGCTACTACGGCTGCACCCTCGGCGCCTGGAATCTGCAGCATCCTCGACTTTTGCAACGTTAGGGTTCACTCACCGACCTCTACGGATGCATACCTCGCTCAGGCCCCGGAAAGGGCGAAGGCATAAACCCGTGCGGAATGTTGGACAAAAAATTCCCGAATCCGGCTGGCATTGGGGACTGCCTCGCAAAGACCGCTGATCCACCCGCTTCGAGGGTCGTCCTCACGGTTCCGGCCCAGTGCGGAATGAACGCTTTGCCCGCTTGCCGGATGTCTCTGTGCGGCTGGGCCTCCCCAGAATTATCCTGGTTGCGGTCCTACTCCTGTTCGGGTTTTTCCCTTTCCTGATGATGGATCTCATCCAGACTTCCGTGTTGTCTTTCATGGAGGGCCTGCCCAAATGAACTGGACGATCATTGCTCCGGAGCTTTACTTCCTTGGCACCGCCGGAGTGTTTTTCGCCTTAGCCGTGGAAAAGGGCTATTTTTATCTCCTGCTCATCGCCATGATCAATGTAGCCGTTTCCCTTTACTATTATGCCCTCGTGGTCAAGGCCGCCTATTTCCTCGAGCCGGAGAAAGAAGGTCCTGCCATCCATCTCACGCTACCGCTCAGGGGGCTCATTTGGTTGGTCGTGGTGCTGATCGTCGCCGGAGGCATGCAGCCCGATGCCCTCTATTCTCTGGCCACGGTAGCGGCCGGCCTGCTGAAGTGACACCGTATTTTGTCGTCAGGATCAGGAGAATGATGACGAGGATTCGCTGTCCTTAGGCGATCGGTGTCGACGCAGGATCTTCCGGTAGGGGTAGTGCTCACCCATTTTGCGGCGCCAACAGGGGTAGTCTCACGATAAAGGTGGATCCCCCGCCCAATGTACTGCTGGCACTGATCTTACCCTTGTGCCTTTCCAGGATCTTTCTGCAAATCGCCAGTCCCATCCCCAGCCCTTCGTAATCGCTTCTCCCGTGCAGCCGCTGGAATGGAAGGAAGATCTTATCGAGAAATCTCTTTTGAATCCCGATCCCATTATCCTCCACGCGTATTTCAAGACCCCTTTCTTCGTCCCCGACTTCCCGGGAGGTGATCTTCACATGGGGGACCTCCCCATCCCGACTGAATTTCAAGGCATTTCCGATGAGATTCTGGAAGAGTTGAATCATCTGAACCCCATCCGCTTCAAGGACCGGCAGCTCGCCGATTTCCACGATGGCATGCTTTTCCTCGATCATGACCTCTAGATTGGACAATGCCGCTTCGACACACGTCCGGAGACTCGTCTCTTTCATCTGCTCGGCCCTGGTGGTCACGCGGGAGTATGCCAAGAGAGAATTGAGGAAGTCCGTCATTCTTGCCGCAGCCCTCTGCATACGCCTCAGATAATCCCTGGACGTCTCATCCAACGTCTCTCCAAGCCTGGCGACCAGCATGTCGCCGAAAGTTTGAATCTTCCTCAACGGCTCCCGGAGATCATGGGATGCAATGAAGGCGAAATCCTGCAGCTCCCGGTTGCTCCTCTCGAGTTCGACTGTTCGTTCGTGCACACGCGCCTCGAGTTCGTCGCGGGATCTTTTGAGCAACTCCTCTATTTCCTTGCGCTCGGTGATGTCGATACAGGTACCGACCCATTCCCGAATCCTCCCATCGTCGTCGAGCATGGGAACACCGCGCGCCAGAAAGTGGCGATACACGCCATCATATCGGCGTAAGCGGTATTCCACCTCATATTTACCCTTTTCAGCTAAAGACCGCGTCCATACCCTGACCGTGTGGTCAAGGTCATCCGGATGAAGGGCCTGTGACCATCCCCACCCCTTGATCTCCTCTTCACTCTGGCCCGTAAATCTTCTCCATGAGGGTAAATCCTCCACAACCTCCCCCTCCGCATTGGTGGTCCATGCCAACTGCTCCGTCAGTTCAATCGTGGATCGATAGCGGGCCTCGTTATGCTGAAGCCTATCCTCGGCCCGTTTGAGCTCGGTGACATCGTTTCCGATTGCCAGGATTTCGGCCACCTCCCCGCTCTCGTCGTATATCGCCTTGTTCGTCCACGTCATCCAGATCCGGCGGCCGTCCCGGCAGACGTTCTCGTTGACGTTGTTTAAATGGCGTTCAGGATGGTTTACGATGTCCCAGGCCAGGGTGGTTAGATCGACGCCGGAGGACTCGATCTCGGGGACAATGATACTTACTTGCTTGCCCACGACCTCTTCGGCGCCGTAGCCGAACAATTCCTGGGCGTAATCATTAAAAAAAGAGATCGTACCGTCTCCTTTCCAGCGGATGATGGCGCTGTTGGCGCTCTGGAGCAGTTCGCGGTATATGTCACGCTCCCTCCGCTGGTGCTTTTCTTTGGTCGCATCGGCAAATAAGACGGTGATCCCTTCGGGTGATGGATAGCAATGACACTCGAACCAGGACAACAATGGTTTGTAAAACGCCTCGAACGATACGGTCACTCTCTCTTCCATGGCCTTGCGAAAGTTTCTCTCAAACACCGTCCCCTTCGCCTCTGGAAACACGTCAAAGACATGTCGGCCGACAATTTCCTCCTTGGCTTTTCTCAGGAACCCGGCAGCCGACGTGTTTGCATACGTAAAACGCCATTCGAAGTCCACCAGCACAAATCCGTCGGTTATGCCGTCAAGGATCGCAGTGACCTGCTGGGCGGAACTCCCCAGCGGGTTTCCGGTGTTTTTGCTGTCTCCAATATCGGATGAAAAGCCGGGATTCATATCTTTTTCATCCCCTATCGGGTCGGTGGTTGAGCTCGTAACTCAACTCACAGATAGCCTTTGCAAGAGGATAGCTATCCGGAGACATCTCGAGGTCCTCCCAGACCTTCGGCCTGAAGGCGGCCTCCCCCCCTATTTTCCCGTAGCCGTGGAGAAAGGTAACGCCTTCCTGTTTGTACCAGAGTTGTCGCCCCAATCCCACCCTTGAAACCGAGAAAACCGGCCGGCTTTTCGCTGTTCATCTTGAGGATAAGCTTACGGTAACATTTTAGATTCTTGAAACGCGTTAGCGCATACGATCCTCGTCGACTTGTTTCAAAAACCTCAATTGATACCACTTATGAAATCCCGTGGTCTTGTACAAGACACGACTCTGGGAGACGCTGTGGCGAAGCAGAGGCTGGCGGCGCGTGAAGAATTGGCGCGAGATGAAAAGAGCAACGCCGACGAGCTTGACCCCCCGGCCTCGCGATCATCCCATCGGAATCGAGGCGCGCGAGGACGGAAGGTCGTCTTCTGCCTGGGAGGTCGCTATCACCTATCATGCAGGACAGATGACCCACCTATCAACCACCAGCGAAAATCCCCTTTTCGCGCAATTGCTGCATCTGGTGGATCTCCGGGTTCCAGAAGGTACTCCATCTTCCGTCTTCTTTTACATCCGCAGTCTTTACCATGATGGCATTCCCGCCCAGTTTCAACTCTCCTTCGACCCTGATGCGTTTATTTAAATAGCGGGACAGCTGGGAGCTCTTCAGGTTTGGTAGCAGATAATACTTTCCGGTATCTGTTACCAGCACGAACGTGTCCTCCATGGCCGCAATGATAATTTCCTCCCCCGGAGAGCATGTCTTGCCGGAGCAGGTACTCAGTAAACCCTGGATTGTCCCCTCGGCCGTTATGTCAGCAGCGATTGAATAATTGGCGAGACAAAGAAACATCGCCAAGACGACAACAAATAGTGAATATCTTTTTGTATCCATGTTTCTTCCTCCATTCCTGTTCAGTCTTGATTCTGGTGGTGAAGCCACCGCCAACCTTTACTACTATACTGAACTTGTGCGAAAAGCATGTAACATATCGAAATGACAGCACTTCAATTGTTACAGATTCATCAAGGCGCATTTTGGACCTAACTTGATGATATCCCATGGTTTTTCAGCAGAACATGCTTTTAAAAACGCACAAGTTCAGTACTATAAATAAGAACCTAAACGTCGCGGAGTATATGGGGTGAGTTGTGTATTTTAGGTGAAATAGGCGTGACGGGTATAGGCGTTCGCCTCAACGCTTGCGGACTCGTGTCAATATTCCCTCATAGAATTGCCGCCTGCTGCGTCTTCGACACCCCACCGGGGTATACATGGCTTTTTCACCCAAATACTGTCTTGACCCCATGGACCCGCGCCCAAAATTCACGCAGCCCCATTTCTTTGAAGGCTCCTCACAAGAATTTGTGGGCGAAAAAACCGTTTCCGGCCTCTGCGGTGGGAGGCCCGTGATGT
>CAZAGT010000081.1:0-16763 GCA_964484515.1 uncultured Desulfobacteraceae bacterium
GACCTGGCCCAACCCGATAGGCCCGCCTTCCAGGTGTCCGTGCTGCTGACCAAGAACCAGTTGAGCGACCTCTATCAGCGGTTGAAACTGATCCTGGACCAGGCCCAAAGGACCAAACGCACGGGCGCGAGGGACTTCTTTGAGAGTATCCTCTCCGCCGCCGCCCAAACATCGCGCGATCCCGACCAATTCAGCCAGAGGCCGAATCAGAATCTTGGGCAACTGGGCGTCTTGGCTGAGTTCTTGGACGATCTGCCCTATCGAAGCAGCATCATGCGGTTGACCGAAGATGACTGGTATCGCTTGAGTGTCGGGGAACAACAGGCCCTGATCGATGACCTCAAATCGAAACTGAGGAGATACCAGGGATACAACAATGACGTGGCCAATTGGGTCAGCTTCGGTGCCTCCGATCCTGGTGACGCGGTCTACCGCGTGCCCCTGACTATGATGCCCTAAGGTAGGCAGGAGATCCTTTTGATCGGAAACAAAGGGCAGGACATCAGCGCTCCCGAGGCACCCGAGGCCACCGAACGGGCCTCGGAACCCGATCCACCCCGCGAGGTCTTTCGCCTCGAAGGTCTATCAAAGGCATGGGCCGGTGAACATGGGTTTGTCTTGACGGTACCCTCGCTGCGTGTTCATCGGGGTGAGAAGCTTGCCCTCGTCGGGTACAGCGGGTGCGGTAAGAGTACCCTGCTCGACATCCTCGCGATGATCCTGCGGCCGGATGAAGCGGCCGAATTCGTCTTCTCGGGCGGTTCGGAGGACGGATTGAACGTGGCCGACGCGTGGCGAGACAATGATCTTGACGTTCTCGCCCGGTCTCGAATGCGCCACATGGGCTACGTCCTCCAAACCGGTTGCCTCTTTCCTTTCCTCACGGTGCGAGCCAATATCGGCCTGAGCCGACAAGGCCTGGGCCTCCCGCTGCAAGAAAAGGTGGATTTGGTGGCGGAGCGGCTGGGCATCGAGCGGCACTTGGAGAAACTCCCCGCTCAGTTATCGGTAGGCGAGCGACAACGGGTGGCCATCGCCAGGGCGATGGCCCACGAGCCGTCTGTCGTCATTGCGGACGAACCGACCGCTTCGCTGGATCCTATCACGGCGGAAGAAATCATGAAAATTTTCGCCGAGCTTGCCGGAGAGTACGGCGTCACATTGATTCTCGCCACCCACGACTGGGATCGGGTCGAAGAGGGCGGTTTCCGACGTATAGAATTCGACCTGGAACCGGATCGGACCACGGGCTCTGTCCGGGCAACCGTCAAGGGCTAGGAACGAGGTTCGTGGTTCGAGCCCCGAAAGGGAGTGAGACGGAAGGGCTAAGGTGGAGGTCGGGGGCGTGGGGCCTGCAGCCCAAGGTTAAAGGTAGAAGGCTGAAGGTAGAAGTGGACGTGTGGTATCCTTCAGTCTGCCGGGGGCAAGTAAACCTTCTACCTTCGGCCTAAACACCTGGATTTTAGGAATCGTGGATGAATAGCTTCAAGACCATCCTGCAACTGTCACTCAGTGACTACTTCCACGAGCGGTTGTTATCTGCCTGCGCTGTGCTCGGGTTGGCAGCTGTCTTGGCGCCCCTGTTGGTTCTATTTGGCGTGAAGAGCGGCATCATCAACACGATGGCGGATCGTCTGATAGAAGACCCGCGCAACCGTGAGATCGTGGCGGTCGGAAGCGGCAAGTACGATAATGCCTGGTTTGAAAGGACGGCGGCGCGACCCGATGTGGCCTTCCTTATTCCTCAAACGCGTTCCATCGCCGCCAACATGGTCCTCTACAGGTTGCGTACGGAGAACGCCCAAACGGTGGCCGTGGACCTGATTCCGACCGCGGAAGGGGATCCGCTTCTTGAAAAGTGGGGAAAAGTCCCAGGCCAGGCCAGGACCGTAGTCCTGTCGAATGCGGCCGCCCGCAAATTAGGCGTAACTGCAGGTCAAGACGTCGCCGGGTGGGTCGGTCGCTCACAGGGCGGGGTCAAGGAACAGGTGACGATCGAGTTGACGGTATCGGCGGTCCTGCCCGTAGAGGCCTATCAACGAGAGGCCGCTTTTGTCCGTTTGGAACTGTTGGAGGCCACGGAGGATTACCGCGATGGTTTGGGTTCCGAGGAGTTCGGTTGGCCAGGCCCTAAACGGGCGCCCGGGCCGAGGACCTATCCCAGCTTTCGCTTGTATGGCCGCTCCATCTATGACGTTGCCCAATTGCGCAACATGCTTGAGGCAGAGGGCATTGAGGTTTACACCAAGGCGGAAGAGATCGAGATTGTCCAAAGTCTCGACCGATCTTTTACCCTCATATTTATGCTTATTTCAGTCGTTGCCGTCCTCGGTTACTTCGCCTCCATGGCGAGCAACGTCCTAGCCAACGTGAACCGCAAGAGCCGTCATCTGGGCGTAACACGCCTGATCGGGTTTTCGACGGGCAGTATTGTCTCCTTTCCCATTGTCCAAGCCGTGACCACGAGTGTGCTTGGTACCGGGACGGCGATCCTCTTCTATCTCATTGCAGGGGCAATGATCAATCAAGCCTTTGGCCAGTATCTCTCGTCCGGCGAATACGTGTGCCGGCTCTCCTGGTATCACTTGCTGATGGCCCTGGGACTTACCGTTAGCATGTCCATGCTGGCCTCAGCCTATGCTGCCTATAGGGTGGCCAGGATCGAGCCCTCTGAGGTCATTCGTGATGTCTGACCTGTTCTCCGCGATGAGACGATCCCTTGTTGCTTGCGCCTTCCTCCTCCTTGAGTTCCTTTGCAGTCCGGCCGCAGCGCAGGATGCGGTGCCGGAGGACCGCAGACCAGCCCTTCTGACCCCCACTCTGGCCGACCTCTATAATCCCCGGCCCCTGAAGGGCGACTTCGAATTGCCGATGCCATGCGGTGTAAAGATGATCCTGCGGCACGCTTGCGTGCCTGCGGCTGGCTATTTCGGGGACCTGCTTCTCAATCTCGGCTGCTACGATTGCGGTCCGCAGGGCCAGCGAGGCTATATGGAGGGTAAACGCAGGGCGACCGTCGCCGGTCCGTTTACGTTGAAGAACCTGCCCGACTCGTGGCGCACCGAGTTGACCCACCTGGCCGAGGCGGGCGATGGCGCCTGCCCTAGCCCCAAGGACGATCGGGTGCTGGCCTTCTACTATTTCATCGGGAAATACGAGGTCACGAATTACCAGTGGCGAGCCGTCATGGTGGGCGATTGCCCGGGGCCGGACGGGCCATTTGATCCCGATGATGCCCGGCCCGTATCAAACATCTCCTGGTATGAGGCGGTCGACTTCACACGCCGCTACAGCGAATGGTTGCTCAAGAACGCCCCCGAATCAATACCCACGTTTTCGGGTGGTCGCGTCAGCTACATCCGCTTGCCTACAGAGGCCGAATGGGAATATGCCGCCCGCGGCGGTCATATCGTCCCCAGGCTGCAAATGAATCAGGAGGAGTTTTTCCCCCTTCACGATCGACCCATCGGCGATTTCGCCGTCTTCACCGATCGAGAGGCGGCCAAATTGCCGGAGAGACTGGCCTGGATTGGGTCGAAGAGTCCAAACCCGGCAGGCCTCTTCGATACGGCAGGGAACGCGGCCGAGATGGTTCTCGACCCGTTTCGCTTTTCGATTGACAACCGTCTTCACGGCGCGGCGGGAGGAATCATCATCAAGGGTGGCAGCTTTCGCAAGACGAAGGTG
Organism: uncultured Desulfobacteraceae bacterium; assembly: GCA_964484515.1. GTDB lineage: Bacteria > Desulfobacterota > DSM-4660 > Desulfatiglandales > HGW-15 > CAZAGT01. The sequence continues at coordinate 3,688 of CAZAGT010000081.1, forward strand.
GAAATCATGCCGGGGAGGCGAGAGGAAGTCCCCTTTTTTCTAAAGGACGGCGCTTTTCGGAGCAGTGATCTCGGATTTCGAGTCATCTTATCGGGGATCGTGACCCCTGCCGATCGTGAGGAAGCCCTGGCCAAGGAATGGGCCGTGAAGTCCGATAGAATCCCCGGAAGTGAACAGGCCGCAGCGGTCTGCCCGCCTGAAAGGACACCCAAGTTCGCCCCGGAGTTTGAGTCTGGGACCACCCCATGGCCCGAGAAGGTCCTCCAAGTCGAAGAGGAAGCCCTTGAATCGATTGAAACGGGAGTCACGAAGTCTCAGGGCAATGGTGGAGCACTGGAATGACCGAAAGAACGCATCCTAGACTTTTTGTGGGGCCACTGCGATTCCAGTATTCCACTATTCCAATTTAGTGCCTTAGGACGCCGAAACCTCCAGACTGAGTGCCAGGAAACGAAAATTGCGAGACAACCTAAAAAAGGCCCTTATGGATATTGTCGGAACCTCCAACTTCACCGATGCCCTGATCGACATGGTCTCTTATTCGTATGATTCCTCAGACCACGACCATCGACCCGCGGCGGCGGTATGGCCGACCACCTCGGGGCAAGTATCTCAGATCCTAAAGATGGCAAACGAAGAGCGATTCCCCGTGACTCCCCGGGGGGCCGGCACCGGTCTTGCTGGAGCGGCCGTGCCCAACCAAGGCGGCCTGGTCCTTGACCTGTGTCGCATGGCTGAGATTCGAGATATTCGCATAGCCGATCGCCTGGCCGTTGTCGAACCAGGTGTGGTCTATGCCGATCTTGAAAAAGCCTTGGCCCCGCATGGATTTTTCTTCCCCCCGGACCCGGCCAGCAGCAAGGTCTGTACGATCGGCGGCAATGTGGCTACGAACGCCGGTGGGATTAGGGGAGCCAAATACGGTGTAACCAGGGACTACGTGATGGGATTGGAGGTTGTTCTGCCGGATGGCAGAATCACCCGGACCGGTTCCGGTTGCATGAAATCGGCCTCAGGGTATGATCTGACACGTCTTTTCGTTGGCTCCGAAGGTACACTGGGTATATTCACCGAGATCACACTCAAGATCAATCCAAAGCCGAAGGCGGTCAAGACGGCCATGGCCTACTTCGCCGACCTCCAAGATGCCGGACAGTCCGTGACCGATATCATTCAGGCCGGCATTATTCCGAGCGTACTTGAGATTTTGGACGAAAACACGATCCGGGTGCTTCGGGAGCAAGCGGGCATGAACCTCCCGTCTGCCACGGCGATGATCCTATCTGAGACGGACGGATATACCAAGGAGGAGGCCTCTTTCCAGATGGACAAGGTCATCGAGGTCTTCCGCAAGAATAGGGCCACCGACATCAGCTTGGCCAAATCGGCATCTGAGGCCGAGGAATTGTGGCGTATCAGAAAATCGGCCGGAAGTGCCGCGGCCCAGATGCGAGCCAACAACGTCTCAGAGGATGTGACTGTCCCCATGTCCAAAGTCCCCGAACTCCTGGCCCGGCTTTCGAGCGTCGTCCGGAGGCACGGGTTGCCCTTCGTGATCTTCGGACATGCCGGAGACGGTAACCTCCACCCCCGGATCATGTACGACGGCGCAGATCCCGATCAGGTCCAACGGGTCCAAAGGGCGGTCAAGGAGATGTTTGAACTCACCTGCGAGTTGGGCGGCACCCTTACCGGAGAACACGGTATTGGTTTGGCAAAGGCGCCCTTTATGGGCTTGGAGCACGAGACAGTCGCCTTAGACCTGATGCGTTCACTTAAGCGACTGATCGATCCGAACAACATCCTGAATCCCGGCAAAATGAATCTGGAGAAGTAGACCCTATTAAGACTTTCTCGCAACGAAGAGAACAGGCTGATTTCGTGTGCGTCTTGCCGGACGTTGAAAAGAAAGTGGATTCCGGGTCAAGCCCGGAATGAAAAAGACAGCCGTACGCTTCGTTTTATCAATAGCGGCAGAGTGTTTATACGGATAGATTTGGGTGTAAGGGAGCGGTAGCTAATGGCAACAGAATCAGCTGAGACAGATCGAGGAGCCGTATCCGATTTCAGATTGAAACAGGTCCTCGAGGAGCATGTCAGTTGGCTTGAGTCCGAGCGAAAGACGGGGGCACGGGCCGATCTCTCTCGCGCCGAGTTGAGCGGCGTCGACCTGAAGGGGGAGGTGCTTCGATGGGCTCGATTGGAGGGTGCCAACCTCGCGAATGCCGATCTCCGAGAAGTAAACCTCCAAAATGCCAACCTCCAGGATGTCAATCTGCGCGGAGCGAATCCCCAGGAAGCCAACCTTCAAAACGCCAACCTGCAAGGTGCGGACATCAGCCAGGCGGATCTCAAAGGCAGCAATCTGGCGGGGGCAGACCTGAGCAGGGCCAATCTGCGAGACGCGAATCTTCACGGAACCAGGTTCGTCAGGGCCAACCTTCAACTTAGTAACCTCAGGAACGCAAACCTGCGAGACGGGAACTTGCAGGACGCCGATCTGAATCGGGCCGACCTGCGGGGGGTCCTCATCGGCAAGGCGAATCTTCAGGGTGTAAACTTGCGAGGCGCGGACCTGCGCCGAACCGATCTGACGGCCGTCGACCTGCGCCGTTCCGATCTCAAGGGGGCAGCACTCCAGGCAGCGAGGCTCTACCGCGCCGACCTGCAGGACGCGGACCTCCAGGGCGCGAAACTCCAAAAGGCGAGCCTGGAAGGTGCCAACCTCCATAAGGCTATTCTTCGATATGCCAATCTGAAAGGGGCCAACTTGAAGGGGACCAACCTTTCGGATGCGGATGTGAGCCACGTCGGATTCAATCGCCGCGGGCGGTACAGGGGAATCAGGGCCGCAACCTGCTATGGGAACCCACGGTTCAGAAGGTTTGCGCAGGATCAGGATTATATCGAAGACTTCCGCAGCGCTTGGTGGCGTTATCCCATCTACATGCTCTGGTTCATCGCTGCCGATTGTGGAAGATCCTTGCTGCGATGGGTCCTGTGGTGCCTCGTCATCATCTTTCTTTTCGCCCTCTCTTATACCTCCAGTCTCTACAGCCTGTATGATATTCCGGACTGGGTGAGCCCCGAGGTAAAGGAGTTACTCTACCGCCCCAGCCAGTGGTCAAATGCCCAATTCGAACATCGCGCGACGAGCTACCGCAGCAGTTGGATCGACTTTCCTTCCGCCCTGTACCTCAGCGTCCTCACGTTCACGAGGCTCGGTGCCGTGGATATCATCCCGGCCAACGCGACCGCACGGCTGTTGTTGGCGCTGGAAGCGATTTTAGGTTATCTGATGTTTGCCGGTCTCATCTCGATCTTTTTCACGAAACTGGCGCGCCGAGGGTAATTCCGATGTCGGCGAGACGGACGAGGGTCCCCCGGAAGCGGGCCGAGGACCGAATGCTGTGGCGACATCCGATGTAAAAAAAGCCCGCAAGCAACGCTATTTGTTCATCGACTGTTTGCGAGGGCTGGCCGTCCTCTTGATGATCGTCTTTCACGCGGTCTTTGACGTGGGTCTCTTTGGGATCGTGGACGTTCCTTTCCTGGGCAGCTCTTCCTGGGTGGGTTTTGCGAAGTTCATTGTCTCTCTGTTTCTGTTGTGTGTCGGGATGGGGCTGGCCCTCGTTCACAAACGGGCGACGCGATGGGATCTTGTGTGGAAGAGGTTCTATACGCTGGGCGGATGGGCGCTTGCCATCACGATCGTGACCTATTTAATCCTTCCTGAAAATGCCATTGTCTTTGGCGCCCTCCATTGCATTGCGGTCACGAGTGTGGCGGGCGTCCTTTTCGTGAGGCGCCCCCGACTCGCGCTTGCCCTTGCCGGCATCATTGCAGCCTCTAACCTGATCTTTGATCCGGACTTGGTGCCGTTATCCGATTGGCTGCATGTGGCCCCCATGGACGACGTGCCCTTTTATCCGTGGTTCAGCGTGGTCTTGCTGGGGATCTATCTGGAGTCCGTCAACGTCCATAAGCTCCCCGTCAAGGAGAACGGCCCCACAAGAGGTCTTGCTTTATTGGGAAGGCACTCGCTCAAGATCTACCTCATCCATCAACCGATTTTTGTCGGAATCTGTATCCTAATATACAAACTCAAAACCGGATTCTAAGGCCGTTTCTCACGATGGCGTAACTCCCTCTCTGAGATGGTGACACGCCTAAAACGACGCAGTTCCTCATTTAACTTTGTTTTGACCGCTTTGGCGGGCCTGTCGACCGGCATCGGCTGTTTTCTCGCGTTTTTCACCGAACGGACCAACCGAACCTTTCTTTCCACGGCGCTCGGCTTTTCCGCAGGGGTCATGATCTATGTCTCGCTGGTTGAGATATTTGTCAAAGCGCAGGACACATGGGTTCAGGTTCACGACCCCCAGCGCGGTGCCTGGCTGACCGTGGGTGCTTTTTGCGGGAATCCATTCTTCCCACCCGTGGTCTTTGGCCTCATATTTGCCGCTGTTGCGGGGATCATGGTGTTTCTCTCTTTGGATGAACTGCTGCCGACGGGCAAAGAGTATCGAACAGGACATGTTGCCATCTACGGCCTCATTGCCGGCATGGCCGTCATGGCGCTAAGTCTGCTCCTATACATGTAATCCTGCTCGTTGCGTACACAACGGGGCGAAATGTGGGAAAAGACAAGAAGAGCAAGGTTTTAGTCGTTTTGGACCGCAATTCCGAATGCACTCCTCCTCTTAGGTGCTATGCCTGCCATCCTACTTGCGCTCATCATTGTCACCGATTTGAAGCTATTCATCCCCCGAAGTGTGATCTTCAGCCTGATGTGAGCCAAAAACCCGTGCGGCTCGAGATCGGCTCACTCAGAGGAAACAAATGGCTCTTAACAGAGGAACCCCCATTGTCGGAAGTGGGAGGCAAAGAAAGTGGGAAAGAAATTGAGATCTCCTCTGAAGGTGTGAGAGCCGCTCATCTTCTGAAAATCAAATGCTGCCGGGTTATGATTAAGCTTCAACCTCGGCAACAAAAAAAGCGGAGCCGAAGCTCCGCTCGAGACATTTGAATGTTGTGAAAAAGTCTATTTTTCGAATCGTCTCCTCAGTCCTACAAAAGCGATTAGCCCACAACCAAATAACCAGAGGGTGCCAGGGAGAGGGTTTTGAGCGGCACTGTCCTGGACGTCGAGTGCTGCCCCGAGGTAATACACTGTGCCCGAACGCTTTTCGACCTTAAAGGTAAGGCCACCGTCGTTTTGTAACTGATTCAGGACGTCATAGGTCCATGCGGTCGAGGGTTCTACAAGCAAATTACTCTGCACCTCATCTCCATTTACCCATATCGTAGCTGACGGCCACTTCCAGGTCACCGCGGGATTCAGGTAAACGGTAAGGATTGCATCTGTGAGTGAATTTGTGTCAAGACCCTGCACGATCTCATCAAAGTAAGTTTCGGTGTAATTCTTCTCAGTATCTCCGTAAGTAAGTAATACGTCCCTATCCACTTGATAGGAATAGGCTAAGGGTGCCGATGCCAACACTGAAAGAGCCAATAATACTCCGACTACGGTATTCTTCATTTTTATCTCCCCCGCGGTGTTTAACTTCCAAAATACTAGCCTAAGAAGCATTAAACTGCACCAACTAGAGAAAACTGTAATTGAGGTGTGCAGTAAAGGGGGATTTTTGTGGGTACATAATGGGTATTCGCTCTACCTACTACCCAGAAGAACTCATCCGGTTAACAGGCCTGAATGATGCCCTTGATCTCGACTCCCTGTGAAGCCGGCGAGAGCTCTCACAACATGCGTTACCCCGTATTTCTCTAGATTGAGCACAAACGTGCGTCCACCTTACCGACCGGTCACGCCGATTGCGCATTCAAAAACCACAATGAATACAAGTTTTCCTGTCTCGCCCAATCTTCACCATAAGGCATGGTTGGCACATGTCTTGCTGTTGGACTCCTAATGCGTAATAAAAGGGGGCTGTGTGTCAACTAACAAAATGGCTAGGGCTGAACATCTAAGCGCCCGCTTTTCAGGTGACCGTTGATCTGGCGGACAGTCATCACTTGCTAATGGAGCGCAAGAATCAGGGAGGCCAGAGCGACTGGCGTTTAACGAACAGCTGTAGGTTTAGTGAGGTGGCCATATCTAAACTGGCTCTGGTGTTGAAAAGATTAGTTAAATTCAATTTGTGACCACTGATAACAGGCTTCGGACTCCTCTTGCCTGGACGGTTGCACTTAATTGGACGTATGGGGCAGTCAGGTGTGTGAATTGGTGTACAAGAGTCTGAATTGTTGTTGAGCCGCGGTAGGCTGCAAGACTTAGATTGAACCAACAATTGGTCAGCCACCGTACATTGGTTCTTTTCGACTGGGCGGAACTGTTTAGTTCATTTAAGGCAGAGAAATCGTCTTGCCCGTGAACATTCGCCGAAGATGCGAAAGTCTTACGTCTTAGGTTGGATGGGACTGAGGGTGACCTGGCACCCCCACCATCCTGAAGATACTTTACAGTGACTGAAGGCACTTGAGACTTTTGCCAGAAGAAGGAGAATTCAACATAAGGAAGGAAAGGCGACCAAAATGAAAAGAAACAAAATATTACTTTCCTGTCTATACTGTTCAATATTGCTTGCATTCTGCTCAGCAGCATCCCCTGCTCTATGCGCTCAGCCCGTCTTATTCTTCTCTGATCTTGATTGGGGTCCGAAAACCGGATGGGAGGCTTCCACGACAAGAGGGGCTGCAGTGACGGTTTGGGGTAAGAACCTGGAGTCGGACAGGGGCAATAGCTATGTGACAGTTAACGGAAGTTCACTGATACAGGACTCCGATTACGCTGAATGGGGAGCCTTAGGGCCGGCGAGGGAATTAGAAAGAATAACGTTTTGGCTAAATCGAGGCTGTCAGGACGGCCCAGGGCAGATCACCGTCACGGTAAACGGTGTGACCTCCAACGCCCTGCCATTTACGGTCATGACAGGGGATATCTATTTTATATCCGCCTCGAATGGCAACAATAATTACAATGGAAGATATACTACTCATCGTGGTGGCGAAAACGGACCGTTTCATGACATCAAAATGTTCAATCCCGGCCTTAACCCAAGCGGTAATTCCGGGTCTTACATCGTGTATGTGAAGGGGGGCACCTACACGGAGCAGGACAGGGATAGCGCACTCGTCGCTTTGCGGGGGCCTTACGGATCGAGCGACTCGAGGAAGGCTCTTGTGGGTTATCCCGCTGAGACACCTATCCTTCAATTAGCGGGCGCAGGTCGCGGAGGAGTTTGGGTGGCAAAGTATGCACCTTACGGTCGCATAGATTTCTTTACGTATAGCAAACTGAATTGCAGGGGAGGAAGCACTGCCCTGACGTCCTGGGGCGACCAAACACGCATCACCGGGTGCACCTTTGAAGACATGCCCGGCCAGGCACGATCAGGCGTTATTATGGTTGACAATTCTGAACACACAAAGATCTATGGTAACTATTGGAAAAACTGTGGTTATGATTCGTACAAGCACAACATCTACATAAAGACGCATCGGAACTATATCAGCGGAGATAAAACGTCTCAACACATCGACGTAGGATGGAATGAGTTTCAAGACGCCTATGCCAATGATAATCATGGCGGTGTTGTCTTTATTTCAACGCAGAGCTATGCTGGCACTGACGGAAAATATACAAATGACATCCGAATACACGACAACCATTTCCAAGATGGAAATATGGAGTTCATCTATACAGGTGACAATGTTGATGTCAAGGACATATACATTTACAACAACACATTCGAGCATGGCACCTGTAGTAGAGGCCTTTACATCGCGTGGCACACGAAAAACGCCTATCTTTACAATAACACCTTTTATCAAATAGGTGCGGCGAATGGCGCGATGATCAGGATTACGGGACGGACAAACGCGATTTTCAAAAACAATATATGGTATGCTCGTCCCGGACAATCATTTCTGAGATTTGAAAATTATCAGGGCGCGACTTTGGAATCTGATTTTGACCTTTTTTATGATCCCGATGGCTCAACCAGGGTTCCTTCAGGGGGTGGCATTACGGTAACCAATGCAATAACGGGGGATCCTCTGCTGATAGACCCGACAAACAGGGATTTTCATCTTCAAGCTATTGGTCCGGCCGTAGATAGAGGCACATCAGTTGTTGATTCGATTGTCATCAGAGATTACGATGGCAATATGAGATATGGAACCGGCACCTATGACATCGGGGCATTTGAGTATCCCAGTGGCGGTGATACACCATTGGCGCCCCAAAGACCACGTAATCTCAGACTGGTCGCAGACTCGTAAGTGCCTTAATCATTATAGCAAAAAAAATTGTACATATGGCGGTCGGTACAGAAATAGTTTAATGTTCGAAATAAATTCCCGACGTATTTCCAATAATTATCTTTTTGTGTCTTTGACGCTCAAACTCTTTGAGCTCAAAATGGAAACGTATCATCATGTGCGATAATGCGCGGCTCATGGCGAGCATAAGGAAATGGGGGGCGAGGCAGTTGCGACACAACATGAGCAACCTTCGTATCCCAGGTGATATAAGGAAGATGAAGGTCAACTACTTTGCTCCGATGTGAAGTCTTTCTCACATTCATTGTTCACCCAAGACGAGTTCGTAAGTCAGTGATTTAAACGAAAATAATAGACAGGCGGATGGTATGAAAATGGCAACAGAAAGGCCCGTGGTGATAAACGCCATAATCACTATGGCGGTTATCCTGTTAACACAATTGACTCATAGGCCGTGTTTGTTTGCAGCAGAACCAATAGTTGTTGATCATAACTGCACGGATCTGTCTGAGATTCCAGAGCAGTGGATTGATGAGGCAAGACAAAAGATGAAGATCTATTACGGTCATCAATCCCATGGAATGCAGATTATCTATGGTTTGGAAGCCATTGAGACTGAATCTGGCGCCAAATACAGTGCGGCCGTAAATTGGAGCTTGCCCAGCGAGCCTGACGCTCTATGTATCATGCATCAGACTCAAACGCCGAGAAATTTCTTTTCTTCTGTGCAAGGGTACCTGAATAACAACCCGTCCGTTAATGTAGCTATGCTTTGTTTTTGCGGAGAACCTAGTGGTGCAAATTGGCAAAGTGTCTTAAATGAGTATCTGAGCACCATGGAGGCGCTGGAAGCTAGCAATCCGAGTGTGACGTTTGTGTATATGACCGGCCATGCTCAATCAGCGGACTGTGCGGGTTGCAGGCGGCATCGTTTCAATGAGGGCGTGCGAAGTTACGCTGTAATGAAGAATAAGGTGTTATTCGATTTTGGTGATTTGGACGCATGGTATGGCGGACAAAGAAGCACGTACGTCGGCCCGTCCTGGTGTTCACCAGGTGCGGGCGAAATCATTCCTCGGGAACATTCACATTGGGGGGGCGGTAACTACAACAATCCGTTCGGTCATACTACCTATAGCAGCTGCAAAAACAAGGGGAATGCTTTCTGGTGGCTGTTGGCAAGGATTGCCGGCTGGGCCCCCGGTAGTAATGGAGGCACTACCGGAGTTCCCGCTTGTCCTACTGGAGTTCGGATCGTCCACCAGGAATAGTTGGTCGTATGGGAAGGAATTGAGAGGGCAGCCTTCGGCTGTGAAACGAAAATCGGCTGTGAAGACTATACTCGTCGGGCAACTGGGATCGAAAAGACACTCCTTTCGGCATTTCTAAGGCTTACACTGTTTTTTTCCACTAGCACCTTCCTTATTCTCGCGAGCTAGAGATGTGTAACTTCTTGCCAACTTCCTGCAGATTGATTCTCAACAAAGGATCTTATCAGTCGCAGTTTATTTAGAGAGCCTGTTTCGCAGATGTGATATATCCTACTGATTTTGTTCGTAAATATTCTGTTATATGCTAGCTTCTCTTCTTGGCATATTACTTGCTGAAATGCCCCTAACAGATTTGGAGCCCTTGCGGCTGACGCCAAAAGTCGTGGACCGAAGCTTGAGCCAACTTCAGGTTTAGGTTCAGATGAAGAGGACGGCTGGTATGGAGCCATACCCTCCTGCAGAGTCGTCCTTTTGCTTCTTAGCGGGGGAAGGTCTTTCAGCGCTGTGTTTCGCCTGTTTTCTTAGGCAGCGAAGATCTCCCGGGCAGTTAGCGACTCCGAGAATCTCAACAATCTCGCAGGCAAGCGGTGGCGACGAATCACCAGCAAATGATTATCTCATCATCAAATTTGATGAGTTGGAGGAATCAAATGAGAAAGATATATACCTTTTTATGTTTGTTAACAATTACTTGCGCTCCGTTAAATATCGCATTCGCCTCTCTCGTGGGAAACGGTGATTTCGAAACAGTCGATGGGCGCGTCGGTAACGCGAAGAACCTTCGACTTGACAGCTTTGATGGTATCAAGGGGAGGTGGGACGTGTACACGAGCCTTCCCGGCGGCTGGATGACGGCTTCCGGTCCTGGGATCGAAGTACAATATGACGGGGTGGTCGTGGAGGCTCACTCCCTGTACCACTATATCGAGCTTGATAGTCACCCCGGTCCGGACAGTAACACCTCCATGTATCAAGACATCATATTTTCAGATCCCGGATCCTACAAGTTATCATTTTGGTACCATCCTAGAACAGACTTCGCTGATGATAACCGCATCGATGTCTACTTTGATGGGCGACTCGTGACTGTAGCAAACGAAACCACCAAAGAAATGAACGCATGGAGGGAATATTCAGTTTCTTTATCCGTAGCCGATGTCTCTGCACCCAAAAGACTCATGTTCAGCGCAGGTGGCATTTCCAATTCGTTCGGTGGGTTCTTGGACGACATTGATATCCAGGAAGTTGTAAATAATCCCGAACCGGCCAGTATGCTCTTATTAGGCGCGGGCCTTTTCAGCCTTGCAGGGGTTAAGAGAAGGTTTGGGAAGAATAGTCGGTAAATCTTAGACATCACATCTCTGGGGAGATCCGGTCCTTGTATGGTCGGCAAGGCGTAGCCCTCTTTGTGTTGATATGCGAGGAACTACCTCATTGAGGCAGTTCCTCGCGTATCTGGGCCCCTTGACACCCTCTGAAGGAATTTTTGCCTTCTTGATCTTTATTCTTCGGCTGCAGATTCGTAGACGTCGGTGTCTATCGAATGTCACATGGGCGTCCCAGCAGCTACTTCGGTGAAGGTCTGCAACAATATGATATTCCTGCAAAAAATGTCAACGGCTCAAGGTGGTATGCAGTTTGCTGAAAGGGGAACGTATTCATTCAGAACCCCACATAGGGAGGAAATTGAACGTTGACCACTGCCGGTATGCTCTTGTCCATTCTCGGTTTGGTGTTGATGTTATCTGCGGTTTTCATAAACACGTTCCTGCGTTGACTGCTTGTTATGATTTCTGATCGGCAAACAGGACTGACTTTACCATCTTGTCTTTTCGGTGAGTTTTCTGTTTCCCCTAATTTCATCTATCCGAATGAACTACCCCGGCGCAAGCAGCAGGGTATCAACGCAGAATCCCATTTGTAACGCCGCAAGCGGCGTGCAATCTACCCCAAGTGATTGAAACCATGAACCTATTTACGACCTGGTCATTTGCCGGATGAACCAGAAATCAGAAGCTCATGAGCTTGGCTTAGAAACCGCATACAATGGCACCCCGTCTGCACTGAATAACCGCTTCAAGAAACGACTCACCAAACATGGGGGATCCTTGAAATTCCAGGCGCGCCCAGCAGGGTTCGAAGGCGTCTATTACGGGATCTTAGGGTAGCGAGATTATTAAATAAATCAATAATGCCCAAATTTTAAGTATGAGTGGACCATGAATGCATTAAACTCTTTCACACCACACAAAACCCTCAAAAAGTCCACCGGGTGCTCCCATGTGCTCCCAAGTGCCACCATGCCTATCCTGCCATTACTTAGTGAAAAAAAGCGGAACCGAAAAGTCCCGCTGATGTTCTTCGACAATTGAATACAGGGTTTACTGCCTGAGTCTCCTTTTAAGCCCTATTAGGCCGATGAGGCCGGAGCCGAATAGGAGCGCCGTGGAAGGAATTGGGACCACATTACGGAAAGTGACAGTCGTTTCGATGTTTAAGGGTAACCTTGGGATCGTGATGCTCACTTGTTGCTCATCGAGGTTAACCGAAACTCCGCCGGGTGGTGGAGGAGGAGAATCTACCTGAATGGCAATGAGCTCCCACTCGCTTGGGACCGCAGTTTCAGTGATGGTGTATGTGCCCCAATTCAGATTGGAAAAGATTTTTCTATTATTGCTCGGATCACCCGTCAAGATGAACTGCTCAATAATACTGCTGTCATTTCCAAAAGTGAAACCAAATTGCGTATCATCCACCGGCTCAGTCATTTTGACGACGTTAATCGTATATACGTAACTAATCTCGTTCGCGTTTGCCGGGCCGACTGAGAAAGCCATGATAACGAGCGTCAATCCGCAGAGTACGGCCGCCAGTAAAAAACTTCTCCCTTTCATATCATCCCTCCTCCTTCGTTCGACGCTCCAAACCATTTTCAACTAGGCTAACCAAGTGTATATGTATAAACGAAGAATCTGGAAGAACAAGGAGCATTTTATTTACCCATTACAAAAGAAACTGGGATAATTGGTATAACGGGTATAAATCAAAAATAGTTGTACTATTAGTGGTCTTGTTGTTTTTGAGCGGCCGAGTTTCTTTTTGCTTTTTAAGTGCAGATGCTTAACGCAACCGTAAATACAATCGATCACCAAGAAGCCGTACAAGTCTGTAAAGAACAAGCAACTCCGCTTGATAGTGCTTGCCGGCAGGGGAGAAGGTGAGCTCTTGGGCCTCAAGAGGTCGGATATTGATTAGACCAATTTTCAAGTCCACGTGAAGCGAACCCGCAGTCGTGTGCGCTGCTTTAAAGAAAGGAGAGATTCAAGACCAAGATTTGATACAGCGCCACAGCTGATGGCTCGGGTAGAAGATCGAAAACTGATATGTCCACCGAATGACCGTGAACCTATCTCTGTGAACAGCAAAGGGAAGGCAATCGAGGCTAATTTACCCTAACGTTGCAAAAGTCGAGGATGCTGCAGATTCAAGGCGCCGAGGGTG
>CAZAGT010000082.1:0-6234 GCA_964484515.1 uncultured Desulfobacteraceae bacterium
CCCACCGCAGAGGCTGGAAACGGTTTTTTCGCCCACAAATTCTTGTGAGGAGCCACTTTTTGACAGCGTTCGGAAGCTAGCGAGTCTCACACCCATGGACGCATTTTTTCAAGCAGAATGCAAGCCCGAGACGGTTCAAGATCATACGGAAGTGATCGAGCAGATCGAATCGCGACTCGACGAACTTGAATGGGACCTCACAAAGTCGATATTTACGGCGTCGATGGATCACAGCCAAAAAATTTACTTAAGGCTATACTTGAATAGTATCTTGGAACTATCTGATAGAAATGAATATACTTCTGATCAACTCGATCTAGCGAGTCTGAAATCGCTCGTCTACTCGAATGGAAGGACATGCAAACAGGCGATATTCTGTCCAAAGCAGGAGGTCAGCGTGAACTCAGGTAATCCTGTTGACTAAGGGAAAAAAGAGTTTAATATACGTTCGTTTGCCATAATCGGTCCGCGAAAGGACCTTGCCGTGCGATTGAAAGCAAGTCGGGCGGCTCTATTCCAACCCGGTATTCTTCATCAACCAAAATGAGTCAGGAGGTCTGAAATGGGAAAGAAAGGAATGATTATCGCTCTACTCGTGCTCAGCGTTTGGGCTCTTCAATTGGGCTTTGCCACGGCTGAACCCATTAAGGCAGGCGAGGCCTTGCCGGTGATTACCTTGACTACCCCTGAGTCGTCATCTCAGCGGGAGTATCTGGGTCTCTCCGGCGGGGATTCCTTCAAGGTGACGGACATCAAGGCGGATCTCGTGATTGTTGAGATCTTTGGGGTGACCTGCCCGCATTGTAACCATGCAGCCCCGTCCGTGAATAAGCTGTACGAACTCATCCAGAGCAATCCCGATGCGAAAGGGAAGGTAAAGCTCATCGGTATTGGAGTCGGCAACGATTCATACGAAGTCGCCTACTTCCAGAAGAAACATAAGGTCCCATTTCCACTCTTCGACGACGAAGAATACGTGGTTCATGAGCAGCTCGGTGAGCCTGGCACGCCCTACTTTGTCTGCATCAAGAGGAATCAGGACGGCAGTCATGAAATCATCTACACCCAGGCGGGTGATTTTGGGAACGCCGAGAAGTTCTTGGACATGCTCCTTCAGAAATCGGGGCTGAAATAAGACGGATCGCGTCTAGCTCTCTCCAAGACGAAACAGGCCCATGGGGTCTACCCCATGGGCCTGTTACTTGCTGCCCAATAACCTGTTCCCAGGACAAGCACCTTCAACTACTAGATGAGGGTATGCTTCCGTTCCCGCTGGCTCTCGAGGGGTAGGGCCACAAAACCTGTCCGGGCAAATTCCTTGACTTTGAAGCCGTTCAAGGCCTCAATAACGGTGTTGACCCGGCGCTCATTCCCGACAAATTCCATGGTCATCGTCTTTTCGCCGATATCGACGACCGTGGCCCCAAACCCGTTGGCGGTGGCAACCACCTCCCGTCGCTTCTCGCGAGGCACAAAAATCGTCAGGAGCACGAGTTCACGCGTAATGGACTCTGAATACTTGAGGTCATAGATCCTGATCACGTCGATGAGTTTTCTGAGTTGTTTGGTCACCTGCTCGAGCACGGCCTCATCTCCCGTGACGACTATCGTGATCCTGGTCACATCGGGTTTCTCCGTCACGCCCGCTGCGATGCTTTCGATATTGTAACCGCGCCTCGTGAAAAGACCCGCGACATGGGAGAGGACCCCAGGGTGGTTCCGAACCAGGATCGAGATCATTTTGCGCATCAGTCGTCTCCGTCCCCCACGAAGTCGGTCTGGCCACCTCCGGGCGGGATCATGGGCATGACATTTTCCCCCTGATCGACAACGAAATCCACGAGGACGGGGCCGTCCATGTTGAGCGCCTTTTCAAGGGCGGATCGAACCTCATCGCTCTTCGTTACCCTGAACGCGGGTATCTCATAACCCGCGGCGACCTGGCAGAAGTCGGGGTTGAAATCAAAGACCGTGCTCGAATACCTCTGCCGGCAGAAGATCTCCTGCCACTGCCGTACCATCCCCAGGCAACCATTGTTGAAGATGAAGACCTTTACCGGGAGGTTGTACTGGCGCACGGTGGCCAGCTCCTGGATACACATTTGGAAGCTTCCGTCCCCGGTCAAGCTGACCACGGTCCGATCCGGACACCCGATCTGTGCGCCGATGGCCGCCGGAAAGCCGAAGCCCATGGTTCCCAATCCTCCCGATGTGATGAAGCGGCGCGGATGCGTAACCCGATAATACTGGGCCGACCACATCTGGTGTTGCCCCACGTCCGTGGTAACGATGATTTCGCCGTTGGTCATATCGCTGAGAGTTTGGATGATGAACTGCGGCTTAAGCGATCCGTCATCGGCAAATGTCAATGGGCATTCCGCCTTCAGCTCCGCAACCCTCGCAAGCCAACTGCGCCGTTCCGCCGGTTGGACCCGGTCCTTGAGGCTGTGCAAGATGGCTTTTAGATCCCCAACGATAGGGATGTCCACGCCTACCCGTTTGCCGATTTCAGCGGGGTCCACGTCCATGTGGATAATCTTGGCAAGGGGTGCGAACCGGTTCACGTTGCCGGCCACTCGATCATCAAAGCGTGCCCCCATCGCAATAATGAGGTCCGACTCGTAGATAACCTGGTTAGCGCACCTGGTACCGTGCATCCCAAGCATGCCCAGGTGAAGCTCGTCGTCTTCCGGATACACCCCTTTACCCATCAGGGTGGTCGTAATCGGAATGCGCGCCGTCTTCACGAAATGGCGCAGCTCTTCGCTCGCATTCGAGGAGACCACGCCGCCTCCGGCGTAAACAACAGGCCGGCGGGATGTCGCCATAGCCGCGAGGATGGCCTCGATTTGTTTGGGGTGACCCTTCGTCACGGGCGAGAAACCGGGCAGACGGATGGGCCCGGTTTTCCCAGGCACGACTTCAGCCGTTTGAAGATCTTTGGGGATATCAATGAGGACCGGTCCCGGGCGCCCTGTCAGGGCGATATGAAAGGCCTCCTTAATGACTTGCGGCAGGCGCCTGATATCTTTGACGAGATAGTTGTACTTGGTGATCGGGATTGAAATCCCGTATATATCCGCCTCTTGAAAGCTGTCGTTACCGATCATGCCAACGGGAACCTGGCCCGTGATAGCAACCAGCGGCACGGAATCCATATGGGCGTTCGCCAGGCCGGTCACTAAGTTGGTGGCTCCCGGCCCGGAGGTCGCCACACAAACGCCGGCGCGGCCGGTGGCTCGGGCATAGCCGTCGGCGGCATGGGCCGCTCCTTGCTCGTGTCTTGTCAGGATGTGTCTAATTGGAGCGTCATACAGAACGTTGTAGAGGGGAATGACCGAACCGCCTGGAAAGCCGAAAATGACCTCCGTTCCCGCTTCAATCAAACCCTCCACGATGAGCTCTGAGCCGCTCTTGGCCAATGTCATTACACGCTTCTCCTGCTACCTTGAAAGGTAGGATTATGGAATCTCACCGCCCCTTCGCGTGGACGAGTTGCGGAACGGCGAATTTGATCTGGCAGATCATAGGGAAGGGCGAGAGGCGTGTCAATTGTTTATCCGCGCTTGCAGAAGACCACGGGTTTGCCCATGGATGAACGCGCATGATTATTGGGTTACGGCGCGATGTCGCCCCAGAACGGAGGCGGATAACCGCGTCGTATCCGAAGGCGAAGACGAGTATTTCAATGGTACCACGGGCTTACCCGTGGGGCACCATGCAGAAGCTGAGCCTTCGAGATGTGCCTTCGGACACTATTTCCGTTAAACCCGCGGCTGCTTCAAAAAAGGGGCGCACCATTTGCGGCGGCCGTTGAAGTGAAGTACGTAAAGCGCGAGCAGGAAGAGGATGACATCGCGCACGAGTAATTGCGTCGCGGAAGAGGTCGAGCCCTGTGTTCCAAACGCGAAGCAACCACAGTCAAATCCATGGCCCCTCACGAGATTAATGGTAATGCCGACAATGAAAGCGAGAAGCATTCCGTTGATGATCGCAGCGGCAGAGCGCGGATAGACACCAAGCACCAAGGCAAGCCCTGCGAAAAGTTCCAGGAAAGGGAGGACGATGGCGATGAGGTTGATGGAGGCACCAGGGAGCAGGTCGTAACCGTAGATGATCTTGGCAAATTGGGCGGGTAGCACGATTTTGTGGTAGGAGGCGTAGATGAACGTTAGCCCGAGAAACCAACGAGCGCCCAATTCACACCAGGGATTATCAGTGATGCGCTGCACTCGCTCGCTCCACGGGGAAAGCCATACCTTCCCATGCCGCGTAACCGTCGATGAAGACATTCACTCTTTCGTACCCTTCCTCAAGAAGGTATTGGGCGAGTTCATGACTATCTTCACACTCTCTTCCTGAACAGTAGGTTACGATCCAGGTCGACAACGGATATTGATCTCGGAAGGCATCGATAACCTCAAAGAACCGGCGAACCGGCAAGCTGACCGCACCTCTGATATGACCCTGCTCGTAGAGAGCCTGGGGACGGGCATCGACGAAGAGGGCAGCCCCTTGGTCGTATATTTCTTTGGCTTGGCGGATATCCTTGATTTCAAGCCCGCGATCAACAACATCCCCCTTAGGCCTTGCCGTAACGACCCCTTGGGAAGGGTCCCAATCGCCGAAAAGGGCGATGCCGTTCGGAGACGCAGCGTTCACCAGAAGTGCAGCCATGATGGCCAGTCCTGAGATCGAGATTGTTTCTTTGGCGAGATCCTTGATGTTCATGGATATGCTGTGCCTCAGGCTGATGTCGATGTCCTTAACGCCTGAAGGAGGCGGTATATGCGACGATGAAAGCGTATCAAATGAGGAGCTGAACCGTCAATCAGCTTTGAAATCAGCTCGGCGGGCCTTAGATGTGCTTTCGAGAGAGGCGTTATTGATCGATAATGTAACGCAGTGGATCGACGGCGATGTTGTTCAGGTGAACCTCGTAGTGCAAGTGGGGGCCGGTAGAGCGGCCGGTATTCCCGACCAAGGCGATCGTGTCACCGCGCCTCACGACCTGCTTCCTTTCCACCAGGGTCTCCTTGAGATGAGCGTAGACGGTTTTCAATCCGTAACCATGGTTCAGGCAGAGCACATTTCCGGACCACCGGTCCCAGCGAATGGCGGAGACGGTTCCATCCGCCGGTGCGATGATCGGGGTCTTCATCCTGGCGCTTATGTCGAGCCCTCGATGGAATTCCTTTTTTCCCGTGAATGGGGAGGTTCGATAGCCGAAGTGGGAACTCAACCAGCCCCGGACAGGCCAGATGGAGGGCGTGGAGGCCAAAAGGCGCTTTTGCTCTTTGAAGAACTCATGAAGTGAGGTCTTTTCTCGTTTTCCAAGGGCGATCTCACGGGTCAGATCATCCAGGGCGTCGTGCATCCCGCGAACGAGTTCATCGCGGCTCTCGTAGGCGTCGTATTCGTAGCGTGAGGCGGTCGGCTGTGAACCGCCGATGCCTTCTTCCGGTTTTGTTTGTTCATCGCCGGCTTCCAGGTTCACCATGACCCTGAGCTTCTGATCCAGTTCCTTGAGTTCATCTATCTTTTCCGCCATACGATTGATGCGCTCAGCCAACCGGGTGAACTGCCTCTCCTGTTGTCGGTTTTCTCTTCGCAGTTGACCGAGGACGGGTATTTCCTGTCTCATGCGGAGGAACTCGGGGATGATATAAGATAGGACCGCCGACCAGGCGACACAGGAAAGAATAAGGAGCAGGAGCAGCCATCTTGGCAAACTGAATTGTTTTAGCTTGGTACCGCCTTCGGGAAAAACGACGACGTTAAGTTTTTTCAAGCCCAAGGTCTTTCTCCCAATCAAACCGTCCGCTTGAGACGGGCCCTTTCTAGGTCGTTATGCCTGCCCCTCTTACCGGACGGGCCTCACGGACGCGCTAATACGGCTACGTTCTTGATCGCTATGAACTAGCAAAGGTGGTGCCAACGCTGAGAGGCCTCGGAGAAAGCGTCCAGATGGGCGCAAGTGAGGTTCAGGGAAGCGGGGGAGCAACAAAAAAGTGCTTTAGAAAGAGGCCCTTAGCCGAGGTATTGGCAGAAGGTGGTCAAAAACTCGTCACGAAGACGGCCAGCCTCATTAGGCGCGAAGAGTCGCCCCACATGGAGGGAACCACGTCGAGGTAGGAAACCATATCGGGAGGGTGGGCATTCTTTGCCGTACGGATGTGATCCCAGGTGCTTCAGGATTCCTTTTGGATCTTGAATTCTCTGTCCAGCAACTGA
>CAZAGT010000082.1:6334-16732 GCA_964484515.1 uncultured Desulfobacteraceae bacterium
GTGGGCTGATCACGGTAGGGATCCAACTGGAATCTGATGCTCACCGGTCTGAATCCCAGGTGCTTCAGGATTCCTTTTGGATCTTGAATTCTCTGTCCAGCAACTGAGCTCCAAGCTGGTCGTAGACCAAGATTCTCAGTGTGGTGGGCTGATCACGGTAGGGATCCAACTGGAATCTGATGCTCACCGGTCTGAATCGCAGGATGCGGAAGGATAGGCCGTGGCGGTAGTCAACAGGGATGCCGTTCTCCAACGCCTCATAGGGGTAGATCCACCTCCTAGGAGGTTCCGAATCCCTGTCCTCCGCAATGAGATGGATGTAGCCGCTGAGAGGGGTCTCTCCCGGCGTGACCTTGGTCAGCTTGAACTTGACGGTTAGGCCATCCGGCTCCTTTCGGATCATGATTTCCCTGAGATCGACCGTATCAGTGTTGGCCGCCTGGGTCGTTTCGACTCCCGTTTCGGGCGTATTTGCCGCGGCGGCGGTCTGCTCGGATGGCGCTACCGGCGGGGATTCGAGACTCACGATGTAGTCTTGCAGGATAGCGATTTGCTTTTGCGCATTATCAAAGGTGCTCTTGGCGAGCGAGGTCTCCTCCTCCAGTTGTGTCAGTCGCTTGGCTTGCTTCTGGTAGATGTCTCGCTGAGAAAAATAGTCGTTGATGATGATGATCGAGCCGGGGAGATAGATGAGCAGGAATGCGGCCGTCAACAGGAGGATGCGAGGATGGATGTTGAACGAGATGACATCACCAACACTCCTCATGATCATGACCCTAAGGCGTCGTTCTTGGGCCTTCTTTGGCTTCGGGGGCGAAACAATCTGGTGCGGCTGCAATCGTCCCCTTCTCTGTTTCTCAACCATAGACGTATCGGTTACCGGGTGAATGCCGTCAGATGGGTAAAGAATAGAGAACTAAAGGTGATATGTCAAATCCGCGATCGCCTGATCGACCTTGAATGCGCGTATAAGTCAGGCGCGGGTATCATCGTCAAGCCTTCGATTTCGCCTGAGCGTAGCAGGTTATGCCTTCTCCCGCTCTAATCGGCTTGAAACAGAGATTATCGGACAGGCAGGTGGATTTGGCGGTATCGCCCGACTTCCAGCGATTAATCAGATGCGGTTCTCGGATAAGCGGTCGGCTCAAGGACACATAGTCTGTAAGGTCTGAGCCGACGAACTCCTCGGCCACGTCATAGGATCGGAAGCCGCCGACCAGGAGCAACGGGGTGCGGACCTTTTCCTTGTAGCGCGCGGCCGCATCACGATAAAACCCCTCTTTTTCAGCGGAATCAATCTTTCCCGGTCTCACCGGTATAAACCTCCCGGAATCAGGCGTCCCACCGCTGAGTTCGATCGCATCGATCCCCGCCTCTTCCAGCTTGACAGCGACCTGTACCATTTCGTCCACACTCAGGCCCCCCTCCACGAAATCCTCCGAGTTCATCTTGATCAACACCGGGTATTCAGTACCGACTTTGTCACGAACGGCCTGGATTACTTCGAGAGCCATCCGTGTCCGGTTGGCGAGAGTGCCACCGTAATCGTCCTTTCTCTTGTTGTAGTAGGGGGACAGGAACTGGCTCAGCAAATAGCCGTGGGCGGCATGGATTTGAACGCCGTCAAAACCGCTGGCCTTTGCGCGAGCCGCGCCATTGGCAAAGGCCACGATAGTCGCACGAATGTCGTCGATTGACATTTGACGATAGCGCGCCCCCCCTTCGCTTTGTCCTTCCGAAGGACCCGCTGGATCTTCTCCCATCAACTCGGGGATCGCTCGAGCTCCGGCGTGCGCAAGCTGGAGGACGATCTTGCCGTTTTCCCGATGCACGGCCTTCGTCATGTCCTGGAGGCCCGGGATCAGTTCGTCCCGATCAACGCCTAATTGCCACGGCCCGGCCTGGCCCGCACGGCTCACGTAGGTGTGACTTGAGATGATGAGCCCCACTCCGCCTTTGGCAAGCTCCACCAGAAGATCGATCAGTCGGGGAGTACAAGCGCCATCGTCTGTAGCCATGCCCTCCCACGTGGCGGAGCGCACGAAACGATTCTCCAATTCCATCCCGTTGATGGACGTCCGTTCAAAAAGCCGTGCCATGCTTCCGTCTCCTTCCTATGGAATTCCCATCGAGACCGGATCCCCGTCCCTGTGAAGATCACGTTTGCAGCAGTGTGGCGACCTGTGCAGGTCGATTTCATGAAGCTGAGACGGCGGCGACGCAATACCTCATGGGCGTCGTAAAAGCGGATGCCGGAATCCAATGTTCCGGCGCATTTATAAACCCCTGGCCTCCGTTTTTCAACGGGTGACGACCTCTTTAGAGGCGAACCGTATTCATTCGGTACAAGTGCCGGCCGATCATACAACCTGGTTTTCATGTCGGAGCCTTCGAGTCACGTTGCCTCGGAATTATGTTTGAAGAGGTAAGGAGTGGGCTTTGGCAAGTTGGCGATGATCATCGTTCGATAAGAAAGGCCTGTACATTTAGCGGCACCTGTTCTACGATTTCGCGCCCTTCGCGGCAGGTTTCCTGGAGGATTCGAATGAAAAAATTCACAATCGTCTCTTTAGGTGTCATATTTTGTACGGTTTTGGCGACGATTGAGGGGGCCCTTGCTCGTGATTGGAAAGGCGTCGCCGAGAACCTCATCCGTCATTACGAGGGCAAGATCCTCTCTATTGAGCAACTAAATGAATCGACCTGCTGGGCTGTATTAGCACCGGATTTCTCTGAGCAGGAGGCCGCGCGAATAGCAAGAGACATAGGGTACTTCATCAAGAACGCCACGGGTCGGACGAAGGGTGAAACGCCGGTCGTTCACGTCTTTGTCAACAAGCGGCAGGTCGCTGTAGCCAGATCCACCGGTCGCTGGTATGTCGGGAAGATTCATATCGAGAACTGGGATCCGGCCTTCTACAAGGGCAAGTACCGGCCCTGATTCCACGACATTAACCTTGAAAGATCGTCCTTGCGCCCAAGAGAGGCGGAGTGATGGAACCAAGGCCAGATGGCCTCGGGGGAACTCAAGTTTTGCACCTATGGACCGATTTAACCAAGTAGGCAGTTTTTCAAGTCTTTTCGCCTGGCAAGCGAGGGCTGCCGACCACACCCAAAGACCAGGTGATATCTTTCTGGTGAAGGCACTAAACCCTAAGAAGGTCCTTGTCGTCGATGACGAGACCGAGGTCAGAAAGGCGATTGCCCGGGCAGTTCGCTCGCTGGGCTATCGCTGTCGTACGGCGGCAAACGGCACCGAAGCACTTGACCTGATCCGGAGCAACGGGCTGGATATCATCATCTCCGATGTCAGAATGCCGGGACTCGACGGCCTGGAGCTAATGGCGAAGGCGAGGGAGATCAAACCAGGGGTGCCCTTTATCATCGTCACGGGATATGCTGAGGAATACCCCTATGGCAAGATCGTCAGGGCGGGGGCGAATGACTTCATTGAAAAGCCGT
This sequence comes from uncultured Desulfobacteraceae bacterium, assembly GCA_964484515.1. Taxonomy (GTDB): domain Bacteria; phylum Desulfobacterota; class DSM-4660; order Desulfatiglandales; family HGW-15; genus CAZAGT01. The sequence continues at coordinate 9,797 of CAZAGT010000082.1, forward strand.
TTACGAGGGCGGAGATTCGCTACAAGCTCGATAGGGTCGTTAAGGAACGGCGACTAACACTGGATAACGATCGACTCCAGAGCGAGCAGACCGCCCTCAACGAAAAGCTGTCTGCCATCCTGCAGATGTCCCGAAACCTGACGGCCGATCTCCACTTCGATCGCCTCTTCGAGTTAATCATTAGCAAGGTGACCGAGGTCATGGAGGCTCAACGGACGAGCCTCTATTTGATCGACTGGGAAAGTCGAGAAATCTGGACCAAGGTAGCGCAACAGATCGATCAGATCCGTTTGCCCCTGGGCCATGGCATCAGCGGTCGCGTGGCCGAAACGGGCAAAAAGGTCAATGTCGGCGATGCCTGGCGGCTAACCTATTTTCAGCGAGAATTCGATTTGAAGAACAACTTTCGGACGCGCTCGGTTCTTTGCGTACCCATCCAGAATCGCAAGCAGGAAAGGATCGCCGTCATTCAGGTCTTGAACAAAGATAACGGGGGTCGATTTGACGAAAATGACGAGTTCATCCTGGAGGCCTTTGGTTCTCAAGTGGCCGTCTCCCTGGAGAATTCATCTCTGATGGAGGAACTGCAGATCTCTTTTGAAAGCTCCATCCAGACCCTTTCCGCGACAGTTGACTCGAGACACCCCCTGACCGCCGGTCACTCTGAAAGGGTCACGGAATATGCCTTGATGATAGCACGCGAGATGGGCCTGGATGAGGAGGAGCTCAAGGTCATTAAGTACGCAGCCCTGCTGCACGATATCGGGAAGATCGGCATCCGGGATGATGTACTCATGAAGGATGGGTCGTTCACTCCCGAGGAGAGAATGGAGATGAATACCCATTCGGTCAGGACGCGCAATATCCTGGAGAACTTCCACTTTCCGCGGGCCTTACGGCGGGTTCCCCTGATCGCCTCACAGCACCACGAAAAGATCAATGGGAAGGGGTATCCGGATGGGGTCTCCGGAGAGGATCTGCCGTTGCAGTCGAAGATCCTTGCCGTGGCCGATGCGTTCGACGCCTTGACGTCCCGTCGCGACTACCCCAAATACTGCGGCGATACAACCATGACATGCGAGCCCATGCCGCCCGCAAGGGTCATCCAGATCCTCCAGGATGAGGCCGGAACGCATTTCGACCCCGACGTGATCGCGGCCTTCTTCAATTGCCTACCTCAGGTCCTCGAAATGTTTAGCGGGAGTCATTTTTCGCCCTGGTACGTCGAGGAAATGGCGCGTTCATTAAAGGCGCCCATCCATGTGATTGTTCCCAAGAAATGACTACCCGCCTCGTTTAACAGCTCGACAGAAGAATTCCTTCAGGATCTGATTGAAGCCGTAGGCAAGCTCGGTGCGCCGAACCTGGCTCCATGTGAACCATTGGAGACGCTGACCTTCACGCAGGTCGATCTCGTCGATCGCGAATTGCGCGCGGGCCCAGTAAGTATATTCGATCCTGTCACTGAATTCTTGCTCAGAGAAGAACTCGAAGTCCTGAAGATCAAGGTCCATCTCTTCTTTCATCTCCCGGATGATGCACTCCTCCGGGGTCTCCCCGTCTTCAACATGACCACCAGGCACGTCCCAGGTATTGGGATAGGGAATCTTGGGGTCGTTGTCCCGCAAGAATAGGAGGACCTCTTCCCGATCATTCACGAAAACGATGCTAGCCCCTTTCCGCTTCATTCATCCACCCTTCCACACGGCCCCACGCCTCCCCACGGACGATCGCAAATCAGGGAGCCACAACCGTGAGTTTCTCGGAGACGGATTTGTGGCTGATCGGCTTGCCATCATTTCGGAAGTAACTCACGACCATCTTGATGGTCGTTGTCCCCGTGTTGATGATTTGATGATAGCAGTCGGGGGGGACATACCAGCATGAGCCGGGCACAAAATCGTATTCCTCCATGATCTGCGGCCCTGTTCCAAGCCTGACGGTTCCTTCGCCGGAAACGATGTAGACCGTCTCTTCCACCTCCCTGTGATAGTGTGGAGGGATGGGTTCAATGCCTTGGGGATGCTCATGGATCCCCAGGACAGCGGATAGGCTCTCCCCTCGGTCTGGATCAAAGACCATTCGAAACAGTGCATAGCCGTTTGATCCGGGTCGACTGACCCTAACTTGCTCCACGTCCTCTTCGCGACGAAAGACGGGTGTTGGCATGGGTTCTCCTCCTTTATCTCTATAGTAGAAGGGCATCCGGTCGGTGGGCTCCGTCACTTTGCCTTGCTGATTCGCGAGACCTCAAAGGCCATTTGACCAGGCGACCCTCGACCCCCTTGGGCCACACCATACGTTTACAAATAACTTACAAAGATCTAACAGCATTCTAACAAATCATGATCAATGTAAAGCCAATCCGAGACCAGATGATTTGCAAGGCCGTTTCGCGCACGACCTGCTGCAATCGAATCCCTCGATGGCTTCGAGCACAAATGACAGGGGCTTCGTGATCAAATTTCAGCCATTTGCGGCGTGATGCAGCGCGGAGTGAGAAAGGTATGTCCCCTTCGAGTCTCCTTATTATCCTATTAGGGCTCTCCGCATTGGCGTACTATCTGGGTCGACGTCAGGCATTGGCGGTCGCCGGTGGAGCCGGCGGCGTCAAAGCGCTTCACTCGCGCCCGACGTATTATGGGTCGTTGACGGCGCTCTGGTGCGGTATCCCTGCTTTGCTCCTCTTGGGGTTCTGGCTGGCGTTCGAGAGCAACATCATCACCAAACTCGTGGTGGCCGATCTCCCGGCCGAAATCCGCGCCCTGCCGCCGGAACGCGTCAACCTGATCGTCAACGATATCATAAACCTGGTACACGGCAATATCGTTGCGGGCGAGGTTGATTCGACCATGGAAGCCGCGGCCGATCACTACCGCAACCTCAAGGCAACCAGCAACGGCGCCTTGGCGGTGGCCAGCTTGGCGCTGGGGATCGGGGGCATCATTGTCGTCCATCGCAGGATCAGACCCTCCCTGCGGGCTCGCAATCTGGTCGAACGGGTCATCAAATACCTTCTCATCGTTTGCTCTACTTTCGCTATCTTTACCACGATCGGAATCGTCCTCTCGGTCCTGTACGAGGCGGTTCTCTTTTTCAGGATTATCCCCGTAACCGACTTCCTGTTTGGGCTTGAGTGGAGCCCGCAAATGGCTATTCGGGCTGATCAGGTCGGATCGTCAGGGGCCTTTGGCGCGGTACCGGTCTTCCTGGGCACGGCGCTGATTTCGGCCATCGCCATGTTCGTGGCCGTGCCGATCGGGCTCATGTCGGCGATATACCTCTCCGAGTATGCGAACAAGAAGTTCAGGACTGTAGCTAAACCATTGATGGAGATCCTCGCGGGGATCCCAACGGTCGTGTACGGGTTTTTTGCGGCGCTGGCGGTGGCGCCCTTCATCCGTGACACGGGTTCTATTCTCGGGCTAGGTGTCTCCTCGGAAAGTGCCCTGGCCGCCGGGCTGGTCATGGGCATCATGATCATTCCGTTTGTCTCATCGCTGTCCGACGATGTCATCAATGCGGTGCCGCAGGCCCTGCGTGACGGGGCCTACGGTCTGGGCGCGACCAAGTCTGAAACCATCAGGCAAGTCGTGTTGCCGGCCGCCCTGCCGGGGATCGTGGGTGGCGTGTTGCTGGCCGTATCGCGAGCGATCGGCGAGACCATGATCGTGGTCATGGCCGCCGGATTGGCGGCTAACCTGACCCTGAATCCGCTCGAGACGGTCACTACCGTAACGGTCCAGATCGTGACCCTGCTTGTGGGCGATCAGGAATTCGACAGTCCAAAGACGTTGGCAGCCTTTGCCCTTGGGCTGCTCCTGTTTATCGTCACACTGTTCTTGAACGTGATTGCTTTGACCGTGGTGCGTAAATACCGTGAACAATACGAATGATACAGAAACGTCCGCAAGGACAGTCGACATCGTAAACCGGGGACTGGTCAAGCGGTATCGGGCCGAGCGCCGGTTTCGATACTATGGGTTGGCCGGGATCGTTATCAGCCTGGTCTTCCTCTCCCTCCTTTTCGTAAGCATCGTTGGGAACGGGTACACGGCCTTCCAACAGACATTCATCCAGTTGGATGTCTCCTTCGATCCCGCAATCCTGGGTGATGATAGTCTGAGCACGGCCAACTACCCCGGGCTAGTGAAGAAGTCGCTGCAAAGCCTGTTTCCCGATGTGACCGGGCGACGCGACAAGCGTGCCCTTTATGCACTGGTTAGTTCGGGGGCGGCATTCGAACTGCGGCGGCTGGTCCTTGAAGATCCCGGCATCATCGGCAAGACCATGTCCATCTGGGTCCCGGCTGACGATAGTGTAGATATGTTACTTAAGGGGCACATCGATCGGGATGTTCAGGAGGACGAACGTCAGCTCAGCGACAAGCAGTTGGCATGGATAGACCGTCTGACGGAGGACGGCAGGATCAGGAAGCAATTCAATAAAACGCTTCTCACGGCCGGTGATTCCCGCGAACCCGAGTTGGCCGGTATCTGGGGGGCTGTGGTCGGCTCATTTTTCACCCTAATCGTCACGTTACTTCTGTCATTCCCGACCGGGGTGGCGGCGGCCGTCTATCTGGAGGAGTTTGCCCCCAAGAACCGGTGGACCGATCTGATTGAGGTCAATATCAATAACCTGGCGGCCGTGCCCTCGATCGTCTTCGGCCTCCTGGGCCTGGCGGTCTTTCTCAACTTTTTCGGACTTCCGCGCTCTGCTCCGCTTGTGGGGGGCCTGGTCCTGACGTTGATGACCCTGCCGACGATCATCATTGCCAGCCGAGCGGCCCTCAAGTCGGTGCCGCCCTCGATTCGAGAGGCGGCTTTGGGCGTGGGGGCGTCCAAGATGCAGACGGTGCTGCACCATGTACTGCCTCTGGCGATGCCCGGCATGTTGACCGGCGCGATCATCGGCATGGCCCGAGCCCTCGGAGAGACGGCGCCCTTACTTATGATTGGGATGGTGGCCTTCATCGTCGACATCCCGCGTGGTTTTACTGATCCAGCAACGGCCTTACCGGTGCAGATCTACCTCTGGGCTGACAGCCCTGAGCGGGCGTTTCTTGAGCGCACCTCGGCTGCGACCATGGTTCTGCTCGCCTTTCTCATACTTATGAACGCGACGGCCGTGATTCTGCGAAAACGTTTTGAAAGGCGCTGGTGAAAACGAGATTTTCTCGAGGTATATCTCATGGGACCTTTAGGCACTGCCATGAACCAAGGTGACGTGGTCATTGAGGAAGAGGTGCAAGCGGAAAAGCAGGCTCGAAGGGAAACCGCTGAGAGAGGCCGAACCCTCGTGAGCCGCGAAAACCGCGAGACCGTGGGCGAAATCACGGTCGAAGACCCGCGCATGACCTGCCGGGACGTGAACGTCCATTATGGGGACAACCACGCCATCAAGCGCGTCTCGCTGGATATCGGCCGCAATGAGGTGATCGCCATGATCGGTCCCTCCGGGTGCGGCAAATCGACCTTCCTGCGCTGCCTCAACCGAATGAATGATACTATCGAAGGATGCCGGGTGACAGGCGAGATCACGCTCGATGGCGTGGATATCTACGGTAAGGAGATCGACGTGGTCCCATTGCGGGCCCAGATCGGAATGGTCTTTCAGAAGCCCAACCCGTTTCCGAAGTCCATCTACGACAACGTCGCCTACGGGCCGCTCATCCACGGCCTTGCGCAGAACAAGACGGAATTGCATGCGATCGTCGAGACGTCTCTCAGGAGGGCGGGTCTGTGGGAAGAGATCAAGGATCGGCTGGATGAGCCGGGGACGGGTCTGTCGGGGGGTCAGCAGCAGCGCCTTTGCATCGCCCGGACGATCGCGGTCGGCCCCGAGGTGATCCTGATGGACGAGCCTTGCTCGGCCCTGGATCCGATCGCGACGGCGCGGATCGAGGACCTGATCGACGAGCTGCGCGAGCAGTACTCGATTGCGATTGTGACTCACGCCATGCAGCAGGCCTCACGCGTCTCGCAACGTACGGCCTATTTCCACCTCGGTGATTTGATCGAGGTCGGTCCCACGGAGCAGATCTTCACTAACCCGCTCCATCAGTTGACCGAAGACTACATCACGGGCCGGTTCGGTTAAGAGGCAGGGTATTCAAGTTGCCTAGGAAAACGGAAAGGGTTTTCGATGCCCAGAGAGCACATCGTTAAATCCTACGACGAAGAGCTAGCACTGCTCAAGGCAAAGATGACAACGATGGCGAAGACCGTGGAAGCTCAGCTCAACAAGGCCGTCCAGGCCCTGGGTGGGCGAGACGTGTTTCTAGCCAGGACCATCGTCAGGGACGACGAAAAGGTGAATGAACTTCAGCGGGAGCTGGAGACACAAACCGTCAAGCTCCTTGCCCTGCGGCAACCGATGGCGCGCGATCTCCGCGCCGTCATTGCAGGCCTCAAAACGGCTTCAGATCTTGAGCGGATCGGTGACTACGCTGCCAATATCGCCTTGCATGTGAGGGACTTGAGCAATGTGTCACTAGAAAGACCGTTGGGCTTGCTCATCAGGATGGGCGAAACAGCCACAGGCATGCTGCAGGATGTCGTTGAGGCCTACCAGAAAATGGACGTCCGGAAGGCGATTGAGGTCTGGCACCGCGATGACGAGATCGATGGCATCTATGCCGATCTTTTGCGTGAGCTTCGGGATTGTATGACCAGAGATGCCCAAAACGTCAAGGTGTACACCGGCTTGATTTTTGTGGCCCGGTGCTGCGAACGGATTGGTGATCACGTAACCAACGTGGCTGAAAACGTCTACTTTGTGGAGGAGGGAGAGCCGTATCACGGAGAACCGGCTGAAGATCGGGACTACTAGCCAACCGTTGCGGCTACAGCGCCCACCTTAGAACCGCTCTGACCAGAATCAGCGACCACCAGTAGAACTGGTGGTATGAGGAAGGCCCCTAAAAGGGGCCAT
>CAZAGT010000083.1:0-10617 GCA_964484515.1 uncultured Desulfobacteraceae bacterium
CCAGATGCATTCATATCACACCTGGGGAGCAGCCCGTTTCATATTATCTACTGTTAAGCCGCCTACGGCGGCTTAACGGGGCGCGGGATGAGATCCCAATTGTCTTAGCGGCCGCCTGCGGCGGCCTAACAATCGGGATGGAGCCGCCCCCTTCGGGCTTCTCGCCGCTCGTTTTTTGGCACGGACAAATGCAATAAACTGCATTTTCCGCCCCCAAAAACGGCGGCTCATCCCGCGCCCCGTTGCATAAACAACACGTCGAAAGGTGTGGAAAGACAAAAATAACAACGCTCTCCGCCATTTTTGACGTTCACTCTGGATATCACCGGCTGTGACATCTAGCGTAACCTAAAAGACGCCGTGTTGTTTACCCTTCAGGAAAGCCGATGATACCGCATCTTCTGCGTTGCCAAGGGCTTGCAGTAGGTTACTACGGCTGCACCCTTGGCGCCTGGAATCTGCAGCATCCTCGACTTTTGCAACGTTAGGGTTAACCTAATACTTGAAGGATAGTCCGTATGACATCACGCAATCAAGATAAAACGGGACCTCCACTTCAATGGACTCCAAGCTCCGCCCTGTCATTATGAGTTTACCGCTGATGCCGGCGTAGCGGCCGCCTCCCTGGTAGGTCCATAGGGGACCCATTTTATAAAGCACGCCCTTTGCAGGCGGGATAGGGCGCATGTTGGGCTTTGCGGCAAAATCGATGGTAGAGCCATCTTCGAACCGAAGGCGGATACAGAGTATGACGATGCGTCCGGTGCCTTTGATGAGGTCTATACACCACTTCAGATCGACCTCGGCCACTTCTCCCGTTTGGAAGGATGCGAGTCCTCTTGATTCCCCAAAATATAGGTCATGGTCCTTTCTATCCTCAACTTTAATGATCTCTATCCTGGTATGATTACACACCATTCGGAATTCCTTTGTCACAGGCTGAGCCTGCGCCAGAGACAGCAGCAGGAGGTGCAAGATGATCAAAATGGCACCGGCAAAGGGTAATCTCATGTAGTTGCCTTTAAAACTTACGTTCATGGTCATAGCCAAATTGAGCCCAAAAGCTCGATAGCCGCGATCCTTGGATTCTTAATTGTTACTGAGAATGAGGCTTTGAGCCCCGCATTTGTATTTGTCCATTTTCCAGCACATCCTTGTCCTGTCAAATGTTGGCCTTCTTTACTCAACAAAAAATACGAATTCTTTTACAAATTGATCCTCCACGTATATTCTTATCAAGTATTTGCCGGAAGGATCCCCTTCGGCAACCTCCCACCAATTCCAAATCCATCCATTCTCGGGAGTCACCGTCCTTTCCGTTATCGCCGTCTTTCCATCGCCGCTAACCTGAATGTCCTCTTCAGTTCCCCAGATGACCGCTGGAGTTGGAAGTGTGAATTCCTCTTTCCAGGTCACATGAGTTTTTTCCGTGTCCACATGGATAAACCATCCATAAGGGGTCCCAACTTTTCTTGGTATCCGATCAGTCTCTTCGAAAACCGGTTCGTCATCTCGCCCTTCATAAATACGACCGAATTTTACTTTATCAATAATGAGCTCCTTTTTGGACGTGGGGACGGAAAAAGCCGACCCAGAAAAGACAAGGCAGAAGAGCATTATTGTAGGGAACAAAATGAGATGCCAACATCTTTTCATATTCCCCTCCATCCCATCGTGGCCGGTGCATATGTTTTTATTCGTATTTCGTCAGAGGTACGCCACAGTCACTGCAACGGTTAAATCCGGGGCGGAATTCCACTCCGCAAACTGGACAATAGCATCCTGCCGAATCGTCCTGTTTCTTTTGACTGGTTAGAACGTCGTGAATTGACAAGCCGGCCGTAGACAACAAATTTCTTATAGCCTCCTCCCTAAGTTTGAGAGATTCGAAGAAGGTGCTATTCGGGTTTTGATGCTTGGCGTAATTGATTTGCGTGATTTCCCTTCTGACTAGATCCCTGGAAACCTTTGAGGGTAGGAACTCCATTGCCACGGTGAGATGGTCATAGCGGGAGTAGAGGTCTCTGGTAAGTGCATTGAGCGCATGGATCGCGGTTACCGGGGAAAAGAACATGGCCAACATGGCGTACACATGGCCGCTTTCGTTTCCATATATTCTTTTATGCAATAGATGAAAAAGAATGAGTATCACCAGGTAGCTCAAACCCATATAAAGCGACAGAAGAACAAGGCGGGTATTCGAGTAGTGATTTGAATACAAGAGCATAGGAAGAAAAACGAAAATCAAAACAAAGAGCACGCACCCCAATAATTTGAGATAGAAAAGGAGAGTCGAATACCGCCCTACAAGTCCTTTGACTTCAGCCAGGTTGCCCGTTTCAGCTGAGAAGGCATGTATCCTGTCCAACCGTTCGGCGGGGTACAACATTCTGAGATCATTGAGAAATGTCGCGATATGAACGGCGGCCAAAGGTGAGGGTGTATTGAGTTCAAGCTCTTCGCAGATCTTGACGGTTTTTCCCTTAGCTTCGATTGTATTCAGATCAGTGTATCTCACGAAATAGAAATCACTGGCCTCGTATGCGGGTCTTTCGTAATTCTGATGGTCTTTAAGGATGTAAAGTCCGTCACCGGCCGGAAAGATAGGGAGCTTATGAAGGAGAAATGATTGGCTTGTTGGGAGTATACCAAAAATATGCAAGCCGGTATTCTTGATTTGAAAGTCTCTTCCGAAATGGGAAACAAGAAGAATATGATAATTCTTTACATATGTGATGCAATCTGCCAGATAGAGAATAACGATATAAGGAAATAGTTCCGTCAAGATGGATTTCATGTCACGGCTCGTATGAGGGAATCGAACTTTCTCATAGGAGGATCTTGCCGATCGAGCAATCGAGGGTACTAGAAATTATTTTGGAATCGGCATCTTAGTCTCTTCACCACCACGTCCAAGGATGTACTTGATCCCTTTCCAGATTGCTCCGAAAAACGCCGCAATACCAACCAACACGAGCTTCCATGCCTTGGCCAAGGCCTTGAAAAGCCCCGTCTTGACCGCAACGGCGGTCGCCCCGCCCGCTATCAGGGCTGTCAGACCGTACTTGGCAATCCTGTCTCCCTGTACAAATTCGGCATAGCTTTTCCCCTTTTTGAAGGAAAAGTTTGAAATGGTGTGGTCTATCTCGTGTTTGTCTGCGGCGAGCGTTGTGGGATCAGTGACCAGGGTGGCTGACATATAGCCGTGTCGCCCCAGCAAGCGCACATCATAATTGACCATCTGGGCTCCTTCTGATTCGCCCAGAATTGCCCAAACTAGATTGTGCGATCGAGTATCGTAATGGGGCTCTTCATACCATCCGACCACGTTTATAGGGGCGAAGCCCATGTTTTTGCGTTCCTTATTCGCCTGTTCCGTACCTCTCCTGATGTCTTGTAGAATAGCATCTGAATCTATATTTTCCTTTTCGTCGTCCTTGACGTAGCCGACCGGGTTGTAACAAAACAGGATATAATAGTCTGTGTTCTGATCCGCTGATACAATAAGGCCGACTTCGTCCCCGGCCGACGGGTTACCCATGGATTCCATAAGTTTTTTTGTATCCTCAGCATCTGCAAATAGATAACCCTCACTGAGGGTGATTTGAGCCACATCACCACCTAGGTCTACGACGCTTGGGCCCGGTGTCCAGTTGATTTGGGGCTCTTGTGAAAGACTGCTGTTAGCAATAAGGAGAAGAATGGCGAGAAGGAAGGTAATCGTTGAGTATGCCTTGTGTCGAATGTGTAGGTTCTTCATGGTTATCTCCTTTCATTGCGTAGTGATTCCGTGGCGGTTGTGGTTAGTGCTGATATAGCTGCGCTTGCCGAATCGGGTCTTTTTACAATCGGTTAACGATCTGAAACGGGCAGAGATTCGGCCGCTTGAACCACAAAGACCTGTTACAGCCTAGATGCTTCAGGAGTTGATGCAGCCTCCTCCAATTGCTCTCTCAGCCACCAGGGCAAGACAGTTTCGGGGTCTGATCTAGGTCATTTCATAATGAGATGGCACCTGAGCAGGCTCATCTTTTGAATGAAAGGAAGGCCCCTAGCAAAACGGGTGTGCTAAGCTAGGGGCAGGTGGGCATGTTTTGAGGTTAGTCCTCATGAAGGGTCATCCTTGTTCGGCATACAAGGGATTTGAATGAAGATAGAATCTGAAAGGAGTGAGACGGAGCCATCTTTGACCTTGGATTGCCGCCAGCCAACGATGTCGAGCAGCTGACTCATATATCTAATGCCTTAATGGAGCGAAAACGCTCCATGCCCGTTGTCTGTACTCCTTTTTCCGTTGTCAAAAAAAGAGCACCACATTCTGGAACTATATTCCGTCGTAGGGTGAATTATAAATTTGTCTTAATGCATCCTCAGCCGACTGCCGAGAGCTGATCGCTGAAGGCTCCCTAATTGACGCTTCGCTCAATTATGATAATACCGTAAGAAAAAAGGAAATTCAATCTATGTATCCTTTACGTTATCTCTCTTATAGGGGTGCAACAGCGTGTGCCAGATATATCGGAGAGATTAACTTGCCTTCGCCAGGTTTACCCGCCTTGGGCGGGATGCCTGGTTTAGAAGCACAGAGTGGTTAACTTCCTCATAATCCCGTATGTCCCGCCCAACCTGCCCTGTCGACGCGACACTTGGAGGGTGGAGATGTAGGTGAAGCCCAAAATGGGGACTCCGCCAGGGGCTCCTCATCTAGGGGCCTTTTCTTCGGATATCCTAACAAAAAAACTCCTGACCGACCATGCCTCTGGGGTACCGCTACTTAGATCACTCAAGAGCCCTTCGCAAAGCTCCACGGCGCTCTCGGCCCCAATCGCCTCGTAAGGCCATTGCCGAAATTTCTCTTGGCGACTGAAGCTGAATTGATAGGAGTCCATCAATCGCGTTTCGCTCAATGCAATGGCCGATAACAGGTCGTACGTGACGGGTGGGGGTACGCTTAAATCTGCGGTGCAAATCACCTGTCCTGCGCCGACGAGGTTCTCTTCCTTCTTGAAATGGGGAAGTAGTAGGGACACACCCGCGAGACCCACGTCAAGCAAGAGGCAACGCGCGTTTCGCCCGTACTCCAGGCATATGCGGATTTTTTTGCCTATGATAAGGGTACCGTTGTTCCCACCCTTGATGTCGATTGCGGGCCCCAATGGATCATCGGGGCGCAACATGCTAAGGGCCAAGATGACATTGAAACAGTATTCGCGATGGACGATCGCCTTGAGCCTTGGGGCGATTTCCTCATCCGTCGCACACCAAAAGCTTTCTTCAAATTGGTCCCCGCCCACATCACGGGTGATGTTGCTGCGCATGACCAATTCCGTCCCGCCATCGGCCTCTTTGAAGGTAAGGAGGAGGTCACAGCCTCCTGCATCGACCCTCTGAATGATGTCTGCGTGTCGGAGGAAGTCGTCGATGTCCGGCCAACGTTGCGTAACCCCTTCGGAGCCTTCGGTCAGGGCTGTCTTCAAATGACAGATACCCCTTACGTCACTCAGCGGGACACCTTGCGGGCGGTTCCTCAAGACATTCAGTAATTCCCGTTCTCTCAGATGGGCGGAGCGCAATTCGGGGGGGGATGGCTGCTGTTGCCCTTGTTTCCGATCTCGAATAAAAAAATCCCTAATATTCTTGGCAAGTTCGGCGACTCTGGGGAAGAACTTTTTAACGGGGGGATTCAGTGATGGCACGAAGACGACAAGCAGAAAGACCACCAGCAAAACGGAAATGGCTCCGATTGCGTATCGCCACCATTTGCGCCCCTCGTTTGGTTTCGTTGCGTTTTCAATGGCATATAGCAGGTCGTCGGCCGTCTGATAGCGGTTCGCCCTGTATTCCATCAGGCATGTCCGCATAATCTCCATGTATTTTTCGGGCAAATCAAGGCCGACGAGACTTGATTCGCCCGATGCGGGCAAATGGCCGGTCACCATCTCATGGAAAACAAGACCCAGCGAATAGATGTCACTGCGACCATCAATGTCCTCCTTGGCCTCTTTCTGTTCCGGAGACATATAATCCCAGGTACCCACGGATAGACCGGCTCGGGTCAGGTGGGTGCCTTCGGTCCTCCTGGCAATTCCGAAATCCGTGACTTTGACCACACCGTCCTCGGTAATCATGATATTGGCGGGCTTGATGTCCCGATGGACGACGCCTTTGCCGTGGGCGTGGGCCAGTGCGGAGGCTATGTCGTAAATCACCATCAAGGCGTCGTAGACCTCGTATGTGCCGTCCTCCTTCAAAATGTCGGCAAGGGTGCGGCCGGCCACGTACTCCATGATCAGGTAGGCGACATCATCTTGGCTCTCGATGTCATGAATATAGACGATATTCGGATGGTGCAATTTGGCCAGGACCTTCGCCTCCCCCTCGAGTCGCTCGATATACATATAATCCTGGGCAAGGTCCGCAGGTAAGGTCTTGATGGCAACCAGGTAACCGAGCGTCACATGCCTGCCCTTGTAGACGAGCCCCATTCCGCCTTCGCCGATCATCTCCAGCCGTTCGTATTTCCCAATGATCATCGTCGCCCCTCCGGAAGGTGCTCCTCAGAGGTTTAGCGCGAACAACTTGAAGCCAAAAACCACAGCACTATAGGCGTCGGTGTTGTCTTCTCGGGGAGTTGAGCAATCGTCATGAAAGGCCTTATGGTTGAGCCTACTTGCGCCCTGGCAAAAGGGGAAATGGTTGAGAATCGAGTTTGCGAAGATACGGATACATTCAATCAACGGTTTCGAACGTTAACCGCCTGAAAGGGAGCCCAAGATCCGGCACCGGATGGATGACGAACGGATATCGTCGAACAGAGTCAAACCCAATTTAGGTCCTGTGTCAAGAATTCCTTTCGGAAGTCTCCGATCCTCCGATGGATGTCGCGTGCGAACGTCTGATTATCGTGGCCGCGCGAGGGCACGACATCCGAAGGGCTCAGCACTAGTTGCCACCCCATAAAAAGTCTTTAGAGCATCCCAGGGTCAGAATGCCTCCGCAAAGGGAAGCGTCTCTTGAGGGTCCATAGGCGATCAAGGTGGAGAGGGTCTCTTAGCCGCCCAAGAAGGTCCCCCCATCTCTTCTCATCACCACGCCCTTGACAACGAATGCGAATCTTTTATACTCAGAGGAGCCGTGGTGCCCGGAAAGGGAAAGGCCCCCTTTGGAGGGGGTGCCCGGAGAGAGTAGAAGTCCAGGTTCCAGGGACAAACCGCAAAACCACACTGAACTATGCGTAGTTTTCTACCTGACCAGGCTGGTGACCCCGTCAACCTTGAAGACAAACTAAGAGATCTTGTTTGGTTTGAAAAGGGTAAGCCGACGTTTCTTCCGTAATTCTTGACCAGAGTTCTCCCAATCCCCGATTTGATCTGAATGTGGGCACGGTTCCGCCCCGATTGTCGCAAAATTCCCGCTCACGACTGGGGGTTTTCAGCATTCGGGCGGACCCATCTGATCCCGAGAGATCCTGTTTGTGCCTTCGCATTCGAGGCATGCGATGGCCCCGGAACGAGCTCGGCGCCGGCTGCTTCGTGCTCAACCGCCTGAGATGAATAGGGCGCCTGACGTGCTGCCGGGAGAACTGAGCGCACCTGGTAGAGTGACACCAAATTCAACAGAAATAGAGAAAGGGCCTCGAAGATGAAGGCGACGCTCGTTACAATGACACTTGTTTGCTTTTTGGGGCTGGGCCCGTCGATGGCGGCCGAAAAGGCTAAAGAGATCCGGTTAGATTACAAGATCGGGGTAGACTATTTCAAACAACGTAAGTACCGGGAGGCAGTGCAGGAATTCGACGACGCCCTGGAAGGGAACCCGAAATTCAAGGAGGCGTACGCCTATCGGGGTTTGGCCTGGTATCACCTAGAGAACTACGAAAAAGCCATCGCGGACCTGAAGGAGGCCGTCGATCGTGCACCGAATGCCGCCGATTATCATTATAATCTGGGGTTGGCCTATGCGGCAAACAAGATGACGGACGAGGCGATTGGCGCCTTTAAGCAGGCTTCAGAGCTTTCGCCCAAGGACGCCGAGGCCCACTTCATGCTGGGGAAGCAGTACGCCGCCAAAGACGCCTATGATGAGGCAGTAGGGTGTTATCTGAAGGCCAAGGAGCTTGGGTTCGGGAGCGCCGAGATCTACCGCAGTCTAGGTGAAGTCTATTTCAATGAAGGGGTGGCCAAAGAAGACAAGGCGATGGTGGAGAAGGCCATTTCCTCTTTTCTGGCAGCCGTAGAGGCGGAACCGGGCTCCGCGGAACTCTACACCGACCTGGGGATCGCATACGAACGGAATGGACAACTGGCACAGGCCGCTCAGGCCTATCTGAGGGCCGCCGAGCTTAAGGGCGACACTCCGGAAGCCGCGAATGATCACTACCGGGCCGGCCTCATATATGACAAACAGGGCAACGTTGAGGAGGCGGCTGCGGCGTATGCCAAGGCGGTCGAGCTCGAGCCCAAACACGCCCGTGCCCAGGCTAGGTTGGCTCAGGTGTACTATCGCCAAGGACAGCAAGACAAGGCGGATCAGGCCCTCAAATTAGCACTGGATACGAACTCCGAATTCGTAGAGGCCCGGATTCAATATGGGAATTTGCTCCTGGACAAGGGGTTGCCGGACCAGGCCCTGGAGCAATTCAAGCTGGCGGCCGAGAACGAGGAAACTAAGGGTCGTCCCGATTATCACTACAGCATGGGAAGATGGCTCAAGAGCAAGGGAAAATACGAGGAGGCGATCTCCAAATATAAAAAGGCCCTGGAATTGGATCGCAACTTTGCCGAGGCCCATTTCGACCTGGCGCGAATTTTTGAGATTAAGGGGTTTCCGAAGCTTGCCATTCCCGAGTACGAGGCGGCATTCGAGGCAAGACCCGGTTTTTGGGAAGCCCGCTACAACCTCGGGATGATCTACGAATCCATGAAAGAAAAAGAATATGACAAGGCCATCGCGCAATACACGGAAGCATTGAAATGCAAGGAAGTCTCCTCCAAAGTATACCTAAGGCTGGCTGAAGTACATGCTTTGCTGGCGAAGAAAAGTGAAAAAGGCAGAGAAGAGCACATCGGCGAGGCGATCAAGAACTACGAGGAATTCCTCAAGTTGAATCCAAGGGACTTTAAGGCCCTCAATAACCTGGGGATCCTCTACGACAGCCAGAAGCGGTATGACGAGGCGATCGGCAAATACGTCGCCGCTATCGACATAAACCCACTGTATGCCAAGGCCCATTACAACCTGGGCATGACCTATGAGACCAAGGCCGACGCTGCTGAAAACGGGGCCGAGGAGTTATATGAGAATGCAAAGTCTGCTTACAAGGATGCCGTTAGCGCCGGGTCCACCGGGGCACCGGTGAGGCTTGCGATTGTCTGTGAAAAGCTTGGGCAGACCAACGAGGCGAGGGGGGCGTTCAAGGATGCCCTGGGTAAGGCCCCCGATAATGCCGAGATCCTGTATCGGTGGGGTGAGTTCCTTCTCCGGAATAAGCTCTATGATGATGCGATCGACCAGTTCGAAAAGACGATCGTGTTGTTGGAAAAAGCGAATGAGCAGAGCACACTTCTTGCCAAGGCCTATGAAAAAAAGGGCGATGCCTATGACAAAAAGAGAAAGCCTGATGAGGCCATCAAGGCACACACAAGGGCTAGAGACGTGATGCGAAAGAGGAAAAGTGAGTAAGCCCAAGACTACCCGGAAGACCGTGTTGAGGCCCCCAAGCCGGGTGGGGAAGCCTGAAAAGCCGAAGAGAAATCGTGGCGGTGACTTGCTCCACCGGAAGATTCCGCGTCTCGGCAAGTTCCTGCTCCTGGCTGTCCTATTGCACGTCGCATTTGGCGTCTACTGGTTTGTAGAGATAAGAGACGAGGGGGGCGGTGAGGCAGAACACGAAATGAAGGTGGAAACCCTGGCCAAGGAAGAGAGTGGGGTCGCGGAGCATCCCCTGGCAGTACCCACGATGACCAAACCTCCCCTGCCGTCGGAAGCCCTACCGGAACTTGAGACGCGGTCTCTTGCCGTAGCCTCCATGGGCCTGGAGCGCGCGGAAGTGCGCGTCGCCACGCTCGGCTCGCCAAAGGAGGAATCGGCCCTGCTACGTAGCCATGCGTATCGCCCGTCCGTGCGATTCGAGCAGATAGCCGCGAGGGACGTAGCAGCCCCGTCCGATGCCGGTGAGCGGGCGGCTGCAATCGTGGCGACCGACGAGAGCATGGAAGCGCCCCCGGCGATGTATAGGGCCGTGGATCTCTCATCCTCCCTTCGGTCGCGGACGAGCGCGGCGCCCGCGAAACCGCCGGTCCTTGAGCCGGTCTCGATGGCGGAGGTAGCCCTTCGGAGCGGTGATGAGGGCCGCGAGGCCGAGATTCTAACTCTGGAGCGGATCGAACCAAAGGGCGTCCACGTTGCGCGTATCCCCGGGAATGAGCCGGTCCAGCCATCCCTCAAACGCGCAGGCCGGGAGATTCGACCTCCTGCCCGGATGCCCTCGTATGCGCCGGCTTTCGGCGGGGAACCTCCTGAGAGGCCGGGTGAAATTCAGCGCGCCACGGCATCCGCGGCCTTGGAGCGCGCGGAAGTGCGCGTCGCCACGCTCGGCTCGCCAAAGGAGGAATCGGC
>CAZAGT010000083.1:10717-16722 GCA_964484515.1 uncultured Desulfobacteraceae bacterium
CGCCGGTCCTTGAGCCGGTCTCGATGGCGGAGGTAGCCCTTCGGAGCGGTGATGACGGCCATGAGGCCGCGAGCGCACCGGTGGAGCGGATCGAACCTCAAGGTGTCGTACTCGCCCGAATCCCAGAGCCCCGAGCGGTCATGCCTCCCCGGCACCGCGCGGCTCCGGAACCCAGGGCCCTGCCTCTCCCGTCCCTTGAGGACTCCGTGGCTGAACTCGTCGCTCACCTGCTGCGGCCTGTCTTGGAAAAAACCTCTGAAAAGAAGGTCCTCCTGGCCAAGAACCTCACCTATCAGGATACGGGATTGGAAAGCGAAATGACCAAACATCTGAGCGGGATCGTCAACGCCAAGCTGAAGGGACAGGGTCGGATCGAGCTCCTCTCTCCGGGCGATGTGGACAAGGCCCCGGACTCCATCCTGTTAGGGGAGATGTGGGAGACAGAAGACGGGATCGACATCCGCCTGCGTCTGATTGAAGGCGATACCAGGCGCGCAGAGACAACCGTGGCGTTGCAGCTCGAAGGATACCAGCTACCTCCTGAAAAAGACGTCTCGCCCCCGCCCGTGATATCCCTCGACGTCATTCAGCGGGTCATCGCGCTCATGAACAGGGTCTTGCCCGGCGGGGGTGACTTTCAGCTCAACGTCTGGCCAGAGAAGGATGATGTGCATGCGGTCTATCGTGAAGGCGACTATCTGGTCGTCAATGTCAAAGCGGCCAAGGATTCGCACATTTACATGGATTATTACACGGTTACCGGAAAGGTCGTGCATCTGTTGCCCAACCACCTCAAAGGCGGGGAAGGCCGCGCGAAAAAGGGTGAGAAGCTCGTCGTCGGCGAGAAACGCCAGAGGGGGAAGCAGTTGAGGTTCAAGGTGAGCGCCCCCTTCGGCGAGGAGCTGCTGGTGGTCGTAGCAAGCGACAAGGCCTTTGCTCCGCGACCGAAGAGCCGGGCCGATCTGATCGAACAGGCCGAACCTTACGCCAAGAAGTTTGGAGCAAGACTAAAGGAAAAGAAAGAGAAGGGAACGATGGCCGGTGGACACTTCATCATCATCACAAAAGCGCGGAAAGGTGAAGGCTAGCCCACGGCATGAAAACCAGAAGCCTCGCACCAACGGGCGTCCGGAAAGGAAACTGCCCGATGGCGAATGGGAAGATGGCTAGACAACGTCTACACAGGAAGAAGTGGAGCCGATGAAGACACTTTGCCTCCTCGTCCTTTTGGCCTTCTTCCTTGCGTGCGTGACGGTCGCTCCGGCAGGGGCCGAGGGGAAGACGAACCCATCAGAGGCCAAGATCTTGAAACTGTTAAAGGCCGCCGGCCCCCTGATCTACCCGATCTTTCTCTGTTCCTTGCTCAGTGTGGCCGTGATCCTGGAGCGAATCCTGGCCCTTCGACGACGAAAGGTCATCCCGGACTCCCTGGTCGGGGAATTACAGACGTGCTGGCAGCGGGGGGATACCGGGGCGGTCATGCCTCTCTGCCAGCAGAACGAGGCGCCCCTGGCACGAATCCTGGAAGCCGGTTTTCGCCGTCTCGGACATGGGCTATCAGAGATGGAAAGGGCGATCGAGGCCGCCGGCCAGCACGAGGTGTCGCTCCTCAACGCAAATCTGCGCGTCTTGGGGGCCATCGGGGCAATCGCCCCCATGATAGGGCTTCTGGGAACGGTAACGGGGATGATCAGTGCCTTCGGACAGATCTCCAAGAGCGCAGCCCGGAATCCGGAACTCGTGGCCGAGGGGATCTCGCAGGCCTTGACCACGACGGCTGCGGGCCTGATCGTGGCGATTCCTTCGCTGGCCGCCTACCATTTTTTTCGCTCGCGGATAGACCGCCTGGTCTACGACATGGAAGAGATTGCCACCAACCTCCTGATCGATGTGCCGGAGGAGATGTCTGTGCCGTTGGGAGACAAGGGGAGCCGTGATATTTCGTAAAGTCGAAGAGGCCGGGTTTCAACCCGATTTGACCCCCCTGGTCGACGTGGTTTTTCAGTTGATCATCTTCTTCATGTCACCATGGTCTTCCCCGATTTCATCCCTAAGGTCCGGCTGGAAAAGGAACCGGAAAAGAGACAAGCGCGGGCGGAAGAACAAGAAGAGGTTCAACGCTATATCATTGAGTTAAAAGCGCAGGAGAGCTTTTTGGACGGGAAAGAGGTCTCCTTGGAGACCTTGGCAGAACGGCTAAAACAGGCGTCGGACAAGCAGAAGGCCGTGATCCGGGCAGATCGAGGACTTTCCTACGGCCGCGTGATCGAGGTGATCCAGATCTGCAACGACGCCGGCATACAGGTCGCTGTACAGTAAGAGGCGCTTGCTGGATAGATTCCCGGCGAGTGTGCTGGAAGGCGGGTGCCGCCAATCCTTCGGTGGTTTCCTTGGTGGGTAACCTTCTCCTGATTGATCTCCGGTGAATCAGGATAGCATTCTTTTGTCGAAAATAGTTTACTTCTCGGTGTTGTTTGTTATGATGGCTTTCGTTTGATGCGCGTGTTGTCCATGTAACCTTGAGCCTAAGCTTAGCAGTTGACGGGACTTTGCTGACGTCTAACGTTTCCGGACCTGACGGTAGAAACGATGGCTCGCATCACGCTTACATCTGCGGCGATCATCCTCGCGGGAATGATTCATTTCCTCGCCGGCCTGGGCCCGAAGCCCGTGATCCTCTTGGCCGGCCTCCTCCTGCCCCTCCTGACCTACGGGCTTTGGACCTTGCTAGACTCCGAGGATCGTCTCGATTCAGACCTCTATTTACCCGGTATCACGGCGGTTTCCGGGATCCTCCTTGGTAGCCTCGTGCGTTGGGCAACCCAGCCGCAACAGACCTTCCTGCTTGACCTGCTGGCTCTCGGGCTGGGCGCCGGCACGGCTTCCGCCGTCATCGCCCTTCGCCGGTCACGGGGGCGCTCCCTGTGCTCAATCTGCCGCGCGCCGCTGACATCCAACCATTACCAATGCCCCCGCTGCAACGCGGTGGTTTGTGCCCGCTGCTGGCATGCGGACACCCTGCGGTGCAGTGATTGTGAGCGCCTTCGCCGGCCCCTCTTTCCACTGGAAGATCCCTGGTGGCAGGAGCGCCTCGGTCGGCGGGTAACCCACGGTCAGTGCATCAGGTGCAAGCGAGGCGCGAGCGAGAGGGACTTGAGACAGTGCGGTAAGTGTCAGTGGGCCATGTGCAAGGAGTGTTGGGACCTTGAAAACGGCCGCTGTCTGAGATGTCTGTGGACCATGCCGGGGCTGCCCCGGAGTTTACGGGCTTACGCGAGGGTCTAGGTACCACCTTCCTGGAGTGTGGACAACGTAAGAGGCAACCATGGCGACGTACCAGATCTATTTCGACACCCAGGCCGGGGAGCAGGGCTACGATGTGGATATCCACGAGGACGAAGTCCTCGACGAGGTCCTCCAGGACATGCTGCGCAATCTGAGTGAGCAGGGCTATGTCCTCAAGGGCGTCCAGGAGGGTGGCGGGAACATCGCAGTTACCTGGGAGGGTCGCGAGCTGAATACCAGCGAGACTTTGCCCGCACAGGGCGTCCGGCCGAACGATGTCATCCGGGTCGCGGTCAAACAGAAGTACCTGCTCCAGGTGCGCAATGACAGCCAGACCTATGACGTGGTCCGGAGGGAAGAGATCGGCGAGGGGAGTGACGTCATCGTGGGCAATACGATCCTGCGCTTTCACATCAAGAAGCAACAAAAACGGCTTCCCCGGGGGTCGGCCCGGGGACAGGCCCAAAAGGGCGGTGGATTTCAAAGAACCGTCTACTTTATGGGCCTGGTGGGCGGTATAGCCGGCCTTATCTGCTGGTTTGTGCTGTCTTGGGTCCCTTCCGTGGCGACCGTCCGGGGTCACGCCGTTGACGTCATGAATCTGACCTTGCTCGGTGCGATCATCGGCGGCCTGACCGTCGGTTTCAGCGACCACTGGTTCGGAGACCGCGTTATCCCCCGCTGGGTCCTGATGGGCGTCCTATGCGGCGGCGTCGGGGGCGCCCTTGGGGGCTTGATCTCCACGCCGCTTCGGAGTGCGCTCACGGATCAGCTTCGCTGGCTGGCAAGCCCGCTGCTGTGGACGGTCGGGGGGGCCCTGATCGGCTTTGGGATCAGCTCGCGGTGGTATTCGGTGAACAAGACCCGGACCCTCCACGGGCTCATCGGCGGGCTCTTCGGCGGTCTGGCGGGGGGCATCGTTTTTTGGTCGCTTCCCCATTTGGGGATCAAGGCCGACATATCTCAGGCCCTTGGATTCGTCCTCACCGGGATGGGGATCACGTTCGGCATCGGTCTGGCCCCCGTGCTCCTGCGGCAGGGCGTCCTGGAGTTCGTCAGCAGCGGTGATCGGGCCGTGTTGGGGAGATACGAGGAGAGCGGAAAGCAATGGGAGATCCACGACGGCGGCAAGTATCTGATAGGCAGCCTGAGCGCATCGCAGACCCGGACCGTGCTTGGTCCGGAAGTCCAGATCTTCATTCCGGACCAGATGGTTGCGCCCCGTCACGCCGTCCTGACCGCCCGCAAGGAACACTACACGATCGAACCCCATCCCGAGTTGACAGGCTCCGGCGCGCCATACAGCGTGACCGGAGGCCCCCCACGAACGAGGTGAGCGAGATGAAGGCGATTCGATGCTGCATGGTCTTGGCGGGGTTCCTACTGTGGTGCGCCGCCGGCTGGGTGGGGGCGCAGCAGCGGCACTCTCAGCCCCTGGATGCCTCTGCGAGAGGGCTGCGGCTGCAGGAGGCGGAAAAGATCCAGATGCTGCAAAAAGGGACCGACGATTCAGTGCCCTATTTCCGGGTGGATCTGAACCTGACGGACGAGGACGGCGCGCTCAAGCCGATCGAACTGCCCGAGTCGGTGGACGCGCAACGGAAGTCGATCGACGTCCTGAAAGACGACAAGGTCTTTCATCCCTTCTATGTCGCCGGCGCCAGGAGCACCGACCGGATCGGCCGGGAACTGCTGCTCGTGATCGACATCAGCGGCAGCATGCTGTACCGGTCGCTCGACGGGAGCGGCACCCGGTTTGAGGACGCCAGGGCGGCCGCCCGTCGCGTCATTCGGAAATTTGAAGACGGGGTCGACAACATGGCGGTTGTTCCCTTTGAGAGCCGGCAGGTAGTCTCACGCATCCACAGGGCCCGCTTCGTCAGCGCGCGGGCGAAGGCCCTGCAAATGTTGGACGCCTTGCCCGATCCGGAGATCAAGAACAACACCGGTCTCTACAGCGCCACCCTCGCGGCGCTGGACGTGATCGATGCCAGGAAGCGGCGCGATTCCTCCCGGCAGTACCAGTTGGTGATCCTTACCGACGGCAAGAACGACGTCGGCCACCCGCGGGATGACCCCGACCTGTTGGACGGCATAGAAGGGCTTCGTCAGGTTATGGAGAGACGCAAGAAAGTCGGTGTCGAGGTCTACACCATCGGTTTCGGCGAAAAGGGACAGGTCGACGTAGACGAACTCGCCCTGCGGCGGATCGCCTCCCGTCCCTCCAATTTCTATCGGGCACCCGACGCGGCCCAACTGGGCGCGGGCCTGCGCGAGATCAGGCGGGCGGTCATCAACCGGTTGCGGATCACCTTCCGTACCGACGAGCAGGACTGGCAGCAGTTGCAGTCGCTCGCCTTTCGTTTCCGGGTGCGGCTGCTGGGCGGGCGGCAGGTCGAGAGCCAGGAGATCATGTGGTACAGCCCTCACTTGACCGGGGTTGCGCCTGAAGGCCTGCTGACTCGGACCGAGCAGGAGGCCGCCTTAGAGGCACCGAAACCCAATGGGAGCAAAATACCAGGGCTGAGACCTCTGCGTCGTCTGTCCATCCTGGGGGGGTTTTCCGTCGGGCTGCTGCTCCTCTGGTTCGGGGTCCCGCGTCTCCTTTGGCCCAAACAGCAGGTCTCCAAGATCGCCGGCCGGCTGGGTTCCGGGCCTCAGACTCGCCGCCCCCCCCCGCCCCCGCCCCCCCCCCCGGGCCCCCCCGGGCGGGCCCCGCG
>CAZAGT010000084.1:0-16417 GCA_964484515.1 uncultured Desulfobacteraceae bacterium
CACCCTTGGCGCCTGGAATCTGCAGCATCCTCGACTTTTGCAACGTTAGGGTATACTTGTGGTTTACCGATCGCCCCTCCACCCTTTTGGTAAAGGGGGAATAAAGGGAAATCAAACGGAAGAAATCCTCTTTTTCACTTTTTGCCAGTCAGTGGCAATCACAAAGCTCTCATCCATGTCCTCGACCATCCCGCTAAACTTGTTCATCGGTACGGCAAAGGTCAGGGTGTCCTTGGGGACGTAAGGCCGGGCAGACACATCAAACATCCCGAGGATTGCCCTGGGACGCTCGGACTCCCGCTCGAGATAGGGATACTGGACGATGGAGGCGCAGCCGGCACAGAACGGTGCGTATACCCCGTCCGGCTCCGGCTCGGCAAAATTCGCGAGGGTAAATAACCCCGATAGGGTATCTGCTTGAGCGAAAAAGGTGACTATCTCCGGCTCATCAAACGACTCGAGCATGTCCCATCTCTTGAAGACGATGTACTTCGCAGGCGCCTTGAACGCGGGCGTCTGCTTCATGAACTCCATGACGAGTTCGGGCGTCTTCTTATACCGTTCGCCCTCAAGCTTTCCAGGTATGCCGCAGGAGAGGAAATACTCGAAGTTGGGCATGATTTGATCGGCAAACCCCAGATACCGCTTACCCCCGTGACACCCGACAGAATCCGGGGCAAAACGAAGAGATGTCCCCTTGCGAACCTTGGCGAGCACACCGATGAGGCACTGATGTCCTGAGGGCGCCGTCACGAGTTCGACGCCGTCCTCCTGGTCTGTGTAAAAGCACGTGATCGGAAGCTCGGGACTATTAAAATACTTCTTCCATTGCTCCATGAACTTCTCTTTGAGTCTCATTTCCATCGAACCTACCCCTTCTTAGTCAGCGTTTGGCAGCCGAGCACTCCCCGGTTCATAAGGGGCTCTGCAATAGCTTTTCCAATTCCACTCAAACCGCCCGTTACAACTGCACAGGTACCTACAAGTTTCATCATCTTGGCCACATTCCATCCTGGCCCGTTAAACGACTTCAATTGAGAGAAAACACTCAATCTCCATCGTCCGTGTCCTTTGTCCGTTGCTCAGAGTATACAACTCAATCCTAACAAATTTTGAACAGCATGCTGATTTTTTAATTATCTGTTCGGGGCGCACGCCATCGATCTTAGAAGAAGATAGAAGAGTTTCAGCCTCCATGAACAACGCCCTTCTGTCCAAATGTCATGAATCTCATTCGGATTGATGATCTTGAGCGCTTTGTGAGCCAAGTGATGTCTCATCAAGAAGAACAGGACCGTGGCGAAGACCACACCAGAGTCCATTTGCTTGCCGAAGGACCTCTGCCACTCTGATTGATATCTTTGCAGGAATTCACTATCGAACCTCTGATGCCTCACAGCCTCTTCGGCCGTTCTGCCCGATGCCGCGGGACTGCCTGGTTGCACCTGACGGGGATACCACGAAGGACCGTAACCCCAATTGAGCGAAGCCTCCATAAGGGAGCCTTCAGCAAGCAGCTCTCCGTATTTAACTGAGGGATACACAGCGACGGATTAATGACTCACTCTATGACGGAATATAGTTTCAGAGTGCGGTGCCTTTCTTTTGACAACAGACCACGGATCACCGACATGGAGCGTTTTCGCTCTGATACAGTCTAACTCTCCTTGACTCAACGCCGCATTCCGCATAATGTTGGCCCAAAGGCGATTTGTATCATATGACACGCTTATCTCAACCCCAGAAAGGAGGTCTCTCATGGACAAATCGAAGGGAATCAAACACGATCCGCAATCTTCAGCATCCCAGGTAACACGGCGTCAGTTCCTACAAATCCTCGGTGCAACGGCGAGTGTTGCCGCAATCGCACCCAGCGCACTCGCCCAAGAGAAGGGATCCCTCTCGAAATGGGATCAGCGTGCGGTCGCGCGGTACGTCTACGTCGGCACCTACACGGCCCCGAACTATGCCCCGGGCGGAAAAAAGCCCAGCACGGCGGAGGGCATCTACGCCTTCAGGATGGATGCGAGCCGAGGAAACTTGACGCCCGTCCAGGTCGTTAAGGACGAGAACCCCTCCTATCTGGCCATCGATCCGACGATGAAATACCTGTACTGTGTGAACGAACTCGGGGCGGACAGTGCCGGCAAACCCCTTGGCCGTGTAAGCGCTTACAAGATCGACCCGTCGAACGGAAAACTCAGCTTCATCAACACCGAGCCGACGAACGGCACCTGGCCCTGTCACATCTGGGTACACCCCTCCGGGATGTACCTCTTCGCAGCGAACTACGGATCAGGCAGTTTCCCGGTCTATCCCATCCGGGGCGATGGAAGCATTGGAAGGATGACCGATCTGCTCCAGGGCGTCGGCAACGGCACAGGACCCGATCAGGTCCGCCAGGAGGGACCGCACGCGCACATGATCCTCACCAATCCCGGAGCGCAACATGTCTTCGGCGTCGACCTGGGTGCCGACCAAGTCCTGACGTGGGAACTGAACGCCGCCGCCGGCAAGCTTATGCCGGGCACCGTCCCCTACGCCAGTATCGCGTCCGGTGGTGGATGCCGGCACATGGGCTTCCATCCCAGCGACAAGTTCGCCTATGTCCTCAACGAGTTGTCCTCCTCGATGGACGTCTACGACTTCGATCCGGTCCGCGGCGCTTTCATCTGGATTCAGACCGTCTCGACGCTGCCAGAGGACACCACGCACGTCCGCCCGAAGTTCGATCCCACAAACCCTGGCAAAGTGCCGACCGGCACCAACACCACCGCGGAGATTCGGGTCCACCCGAGCGGGAGCTGGGTTTACGCGACGAACCGGGGTATGAACACCATTGCCATGTACGCTGTCGACCCGAAATCGGGAAAGCTCACCTCCACGGGCTGGGTATCGACACGAGGCGAGATCCCGCGTGGCATGAACATCGACCCATCGGGTGCATTCCTCTACGTGGGCAATCAGAACTCGGACCTTATCGCCATCTTCCGCGTCATTCTACGGAACGGCACGCTCGAAGGCCCGCTCCAAACGATCGATAGCCCTGTCCCGGTCGACTTCGCCTTCGGCCCACCGGCGTAGCTTTATCTTTCAGGGGTTTCCGCCTGCCTACAGCTGCAGAAACCCCCATTGACTGTTCTTGCCTTGGCGAAGTGAAACCCTCATCTCATGCCGAGGGCCCTGGCACCTGCCAGGGCCTTTGGCCATGGTGGGGAAACGGATACCCTTCCAAAAGACAGGCGACTCTCGCAGCAATTCCATACCGCACACTCTTCTTGAAACCACAATCAGTAAGCGATCATGATGAGATACGGCAAAACGATTTGGGGATGGGCTATGTATGACTGGGCCAATTCAGCCTTTGCCACGACTGTGATGGCCGGATTCTTTCCGATCTTTTTTAAACAGTTTTGGAGTTACGGCACCGACGTCAACGTCAGCACGGCCAAACTGGGATTCGGCAATTCGATCGCCAGCCTCTTGGTCGCATTGATGGCCCCTCTCCTCGGTGCGATCGCCGATCGGGGCTCAGCAAAAAAGATGTTTTTGGTCGTTTTTGCATACCTGGGCGCGTTGATGACCGCTGCGCTGTTCTTCATCCAGAAGGGGCAATGGGCGTGGGCCATCGCATTCTATGCCGTTGGCGTCATCGGTTTTTCAGGTGCCAACATCTTCTATGATGCCTTACTGCCGGCGGTGGCGGACGAAAAGGACATCGATTTCGTCTCGGGTCTGGGGTTCTCCATGGGATATCTCGGCGGGGGCCTGTTGTTTCTGTTCAACGTCGTCATGACACTCATGCCGGAGAGGTTCGCGATAGCGGATGCCGCGACAGCGGTCCGATACGCCTTTGTTTCCGTAGCTTTATGGTGGGGGCTATTTACCCTATGCACTGTTCTGTGGGTGCCGGAAGCGAGGCACCCTGACCCGAGCCACAGAGGGAGAGCTATGGTTCGAGAGGGGCTGCGTCAACTGCGCGGAACTCTTGAAAGGATAAGGCACCTCAAGGTGGTGTTTCTCTTCCTTGTCGCCTACTGGTTCTACATCGACGGTGTCGACACCATCATCAGGATGGCGGTCGATTACGGCCTCTCGCTCGGTTTTGCGTCGAAAGATCTCATTATCGCCTTACTGATGACCCAGTTCATCGGATTTCCGGCCGCCCTGGCCTTCGGCAAACTGGGGCAGCAATGGGGCGTCCGCAGGTCCATTTACCTTGCCATCTGGATTTATGTCCTCATTACCCTGTGGGGCAGCAGGATGAACACCAAGGAAGAGTTCTACGTCCTGGCCGTGATCATCGGCCTAGTCCAGGGTGGAATTCAGGCCCTCAGTCGTTCCTACTACTCGCGCCTCATCCCCAAGGATCAAGCCGCGGAATACTACGGTTTCTACAATATGTTGGGAAAGTTCGCCACTATCCTTGGGCCGGCGCTCATGGGTACGGTTGGACTCGCAGCAAGGCGGATTCTAATGCCTTCGGCACCTACGCCGGAAGAAATGGTACAAGTGGGGCAACTCGCCGCACGGTGGGGAATCGCGTCTATCCTATTACTCTTCTTGATAGGAGCTTTATTGCTTTTCTTCGTCGATGAGGAGAAAGGAAAGGCCCAAGTGGCTTATCTCGCCCAATCCAGAATGTAGTTCGCTTCGATCACAATTGGAATGTTGGAATATTGGAAAAATGGGTTGGTCGAGAACGCTGACCTCAAAAACATCACTCATTTTCTGCACGTTGTAGAATTTCCCAGCTGTATATTTAACCCAATCGCAGGGCATTCACAATGGCGGCGGCCCTATCAAACAACATCCTTGTCTCGTATGAAATGCCGACAAAGCCGACCCCTAGATCGATCCACCGCTTTGCGGCCACCTCGTTATCGGCGAAGGTCCCAACACCCACACCCTTTGCCTTCGCTTTCGCAACGACCTCTTCCATCTTCTTGAGGACCTCCGGGTGATCGACCTGTCCCGGGCGACCCATGGATTGGGAGAGGTCATAGGGCCCCAGCCAAACGATATCCACGCCCTTGGTGGCAAGAATAGACTCGACGTTGGCAACACCTTCTACCCCCTCTATCTGAAGGATGATCAACGTGTCGGCGTTGGCCGTCTGAACGTAGTCCGTAAATTTCTGAGCGGAATACCCGGTGGCGCGAACATACGGATTGGCGCCTCGTTCGCCCATCGGATGATAGGTGGCACACCGGATCCCCTTCTCCGCTGCGTCAGCATTCGCTATCTGAGGAATCTGGACCCCGTAAGCCCCGATATCGAGAGGAGCCATCACCACCGGTCCGCTGTTCTCCCTGACCCTCACGAAAGGCGCGATGCCGGCCCCCGAACACGCCATGATGAGATGCTTGATCGTCTCGAGGGAAAGGGGCGAATGCTCGCCGTCGATGATGACATAGTCAAAGCCGGCGTATGCAAGGACCTCCACCACTGCCGTATCGGAGGTCTGGATATAGGTCCCAAGACGAAACGGCATGGCATCCAACCACTGCCGCTTGTCCCATGAGTTTGAGGTTGACTTCAGCATATATTTCACTCCGAATAACCTTGACGGTGCTCAAAGGGGTCCAAACTCGTCATGCCGGTCCCGGGGTAATTCCGAGATGCCGGATCCGGCATCCCGCACGTTCAGAAATCACCGGTTCCCCTTCGGTTTTGCTCAGGGTGATGAGCACGTCGAACCACGGGTTTCGCCGGGATCACTCCTCAAGAAACCTCAGGCATGCTGCGATTCCATCCACCTTGGATCTCCCGGATAGAGTGACCTAACCACTTCTATTCAAATACCGCTCCCCTGACGGCCGGACCGATCAAACGCCGGTAACGCTCCAGCAGGCTCCCCCGCTCCAGGTCCGTGTGTTCGGGGATCTTCCACTCCTTTTTGCGCTGCTCAATGACCTCGTCGGCGACCTCCAGCTCGATCTTCCCGTTGGGGATGTCGATCTTGATCGTGTCTCCTTCTGCCACAAAGGCGATCGGCCCGCCCAGATAGGCCTCGGGCGTCACGTGGCCCACACACGCACCCTGGGTCCCTCCGGAGAAGCGGCCATCCGTCACCAGCGCAACCGAACTGCCGAGCCCCATGCCGATGATCGCCGAGGTGGGCAAGAGCTGTTCCCGCATACCCGGTCCCCCCTTGGGGCCCTCATAGCGAATGACAACGACATCTCCCGATTTGATTTCTCCACCAAAAATGGCTTGCAAGGCTGGCTCTTCCTGCTCGAAAACCCGGGCTGGGCCGGCGTGGACCATCATCTCGGGCGCCACGGCCGCACTCTTGACCACACAGCCTTCGGGTGCCAGATTCCCGTGAAGGATCGCGATGCCGCCCCGCGGACTGATCGGATTGGTGACCCGGTGGATGACTTCGTCGTCAAAGATCTCGCGGTCGGCGATGTTCTCCGCGATCGACTTCCCCGTGACGGTCATACAATCAGGATGGATCTTCCCGTGCCGGTGAAGCTCGTTCATCAAGGCGGGGATACCGCCGGCCTCGTACATATCGCGTGGAAAGTACTTGCCGGCCGGCTTGAGCAGCGTCAGATGGGGTGTCTGCTCTGCGACGCGGGCAAACCGATCCATCGTCAATTCAATGCCTGCTTCTTTGGCAACGGCCGGCAAGTGAAGGCAGGTATTCGTGGAACCGCCGACGGCCATGTCTACGGCTATGGCGTTTTCGAAGGCCTCGATGGTCATGATGTCGCGAGGCAGGAGATTCTGTTCATGCAGCGCCATGATTCGATGACCGGCCTGGCGTGCCAACGCCACTCGCGCCCCAAAGGTGGCAGGCGTCAGTGCACCGTCCGGCATGGTCATCCCAAGGGCCTCCGTAAGCATATTCATGCAGTTGGCCGTGCCCATCAAGGCGCATGCGCCAGGCCCAATATTCGCCACCTGTTCAAATTGGGCCAGTTCCTCTCCGCTCATGTCCCCCTTTTCCACCGAGCCCTCGGCTTCTATCAGGTCTGTATAGCAGACCCGCCTGCCCTTGAAGCAACCGTTGTCCATAGGGCCACCGCTGATCACAACGGACGGGATATTCAGTCGGGCAGCGGCCATCAGCATCCCAGGCGTGACCTTGTCGCAATTGGTCAGCAGGACCATGGCGTCGAAGGCGTGGGCGGTTATCATCAGCTCAATGGAGTCGGCGATCAATTCCCGGCTCGGCATCGGCATCTTCATGCCCTTATGACCCGTCGCGATGCCGTCACACACGGCGATCGAGGGAAACTCCAACGGTGTTCCGCCGGCCTCGGCCACGCCGAGTTTAATCGCCTGGGCCAGTTGGTTCAGGTGAATATGCCCCGGGACCACCTCGTTAAAAGAATTGACGACCGCGACCAAGGGCTTATTCAGGTGTTCCGGGGCCCATCCCATGGCATAGAAAAGTGAACGGTGCGTGGCCCGGTCCAGCCCTTTGGTCATAATCGAACTGCGCAGGGGTCCCCTTTTGCTGTGATTCTCTGTCATCTCTCGCACTCCTGCATCCCCTTGTTGTCACGCCCAACCCCCACCATAAGTGGAGTGTTGGACACAGGGCGTATGTTGTGAGCTGTTAGACTATAGGTCCTTCACGCCGATTTGGGAGGCCGTCAGGGGGTTGCCCTTTCAGTGCCGCAACTCGCAATGCTAAGGAGCTTGTTGCGCCCACAATAACCAGACATTCATCTCCGAATAGGCACAGAAGAAGATCTCCACAGGGAAATTCGTCCTTTGGGGCCTCTCCGCAAGCTCTGGCAAAAGAACCGTGCCGTTGATTGATCTTCGGAAGTCGATGTTGCGACGCTGAAAGGGCACTCCCTGATGGCCTCTTCCAAGCTATTCCTCTCCCCCGTGTCCAGCAAAAGACATGAGACAGGCTCAGCTTGTCACACGGAGAAGTGTTTTTGGATTTCCTTGGTTCCTGCGAACCCGTGCTCGTCGGTCGGATAGGCGCCGGAGCGAATATCTTCCGTGAAGCCGTTGAAACCGGCGACGATTTCGGGTGCCAGGATCTTGTACTGCTTGACGAACTTCGGTACGAACCGCTCGAAGAGTCCCAGGATATCATAGGCGTTTAGGTTCTGGCCGTTGACGTGCGGTCCTGCCCCGCAACCGATCGTCACGGCCTCCACCGACTCTGTGATGACCTTGGCGACCCCGCTGGGTATACACTCCAGCACGATCGCGAAAGCACCGGCCGCATCCAAGGCCTTGGCATCTGCAATGAGCTGTTCCGCCTCTGCCCTGGTCCTGCCCTGCACCGTAAAGCCGCCCAACGCAGAGGCGCTCTGGGGCGTCAGGCCGATGTGCCCCATGGCCGGAATGCCAGCGCTCACAATCTTTTCCACGTAGGGGGCAAAGTATTCGCCGCCCTCCATCTTCACGCAATCGGCCTCACTTTCTTTGAGGATGCGCCCGGCGCTCGCGAGGGCCTGTTCCGGACTCAGCTGATAACTCATGAAGGGCATGTCACCCACAACGAGGGTGTTAGGAGCGCCGCGCCGCACGGCCCTGGCGTGATAGATGATGTCCTCAAGCGTTACGGGGTTAGTCCTTTCCAGTCCCTGGACGACCATGCCCAGCGAGTCCCCGACGAGAATCAGCTCGGCCTCGGAACGGTCCACCAATCGAGCAAAGGGATAGTCGTACACGGTGATCATGGTCACCTTTTGGTTATTGCTCTTTTTTTCTCGAAAGGATGGAATAGTCGACTTCTTCTTGGTCGCTTCAGTCATAATAGGACCTCATGTCGAAAGCTTGTAACCTCTCATGGTTCCCGAATACTCGTCCCCAGTGCCAACCACCGATCTTCTCATCACGATAAGCCTTTGGGCAGCAACTTCTCCGCAAGGTGCGAAGATGCTTTCACACCCCCGGAGGATGGTCTCAAAGGCAAGTCGGTTGCGGCTGGGCACTTCTTACTGCTATTCAAATTCCTGTTCCCGCCAGCCAGGCACCCTCGTTCAATCGCATTACGGACGCGCTGCGGGAGCATCGTAACGAAACGAGTTGGCATTGTCAATCGGACTCCGGGTCGGCTGATACCCCGAAACCCGTTGACCCCGCCGACATTTTTTCGCTATGATACCCCGCACTGTGCGGGCTGACGTTGACCTACGTCGGGATGAAAGACCCTGATTTGATCGGTTTTTGAGGAAAAGGTCGTGAACGGAAACGAATCTCACTCGCAGATCACGGGCCGGGAGATTTCGCAAATGGCCATGGAGTTGCGCGAACCTCCGCGCACGCCGGTCACCGTCATCGGCGGAGGTGCCTGCTACGTCCAAATGGCCGGTGAGACCTTCGCGGGGATCAAGGATGATCCGAAACGAATTGCCAGGGTTTTTGTTGATGCCTTCAGAAGAATCGGGCACGATCTCCTATGGGCCGGGTCGAACTTTATCAACTATCCGATTCATTTCCTAGGCTGTCCCATCAAGGACGATTCTGCCGACGGGCCGGCCCTTGCGGGCACCGTCATTCAAGACTTGGGTGAACGCGAGTCCCTGAACATCGGTAAGGTGCTTGATAACGCGACGATGCTGGGCATTATCGAATCCCACTCCTTGGTAGCGGATGCTATCGGCAAGGAGGCCATGCTTTTGCCGACTCATTGGGGGCCCCTGACGACGGCCGCTCGCATATTGGGACCGGAGAAGACCATGATGGCGATGGTCACGGACCCGGACGATCTGCTCAGCCTGATCCGGTTCTCTGCTCAGCTGATCTGGGAGCTGGCAGATCGGGCCATGAGTCACCCTGATATCCTGGGCATCAATATCGCCGAACCCATGGCGTCGGGAGACATGATTTCGGTTGATGCCTTCAGAACCTATGTCAAGCCGTTTCTAAAGGACATCGTGCACCGCACCAAGCTCAAGGGGAAGTACTGCATGATCCACATCTGCGGTGATACGACGGCATTGTTTGACGATATCCTTGAGGTAAATCCGAACTGCTTCAGTGTGGAGTCCAAGGTTGATCTCCGGAAGGCCAAGCCGATCTTTGCCGGACGAATATGCATCGCAGGGAACGTTTCGCCTTCAGGCCCGTTCTTATCGGGGACGCCGGCCGAGGTCGTTGCCGAGGCTCAAGGCTGCCTGCAGGCTTGGGGTGATAGGAAAGGTTACGTGCTGACCTTGGGATGTGACTTCGCAAAAGACGTTCCAATCGAAAACATCCACGCGTTGATGTCGCTAAAGAACGCCGCCTAATCCCGACCTCTTTAGGAAGGGGAACGACTAAATGCTATGTCGGAAAGGTCATTCTGCTTCATGTATACAAACTCAACCCAAGAAGATTTGTTACAGAGGATCCATGAGTTTGAACAAGAACTGCGTGAATGTAGAGATGCGAAGGAAGAACTGAACAGGTCACGGGACTATCTAGCCGGCATTACGCAGGGCATGTACGAGGGTTTCGTGGTCATCGATAGAGAATATCGCATCAAGGAGGTCAACGACCGGTACCTGAATTACCACGGACGCACCCGGAAAGAGGTCATTGGCGCCACCTGCTATGAGATAAGCCATATGGTCGACGAACTCTGCCCCGACCAGGCACGTGTCTGCCCTGCAAAGGCCGTGTTCGACAGCGGCGCTCCCTTACGGATAACACACGACCGTGCCGGCTGCCAAAATCAGCGACTGACCTTTGAGATCTATGCTTTTCCCCTCTTTGGGCAAGACGGGACGGTGGAGCATGTGGTGAGGGTTCCCACGAGGTTACGGATCGCAAACGGGCTGAAGACGAAAAAGTGCGGAGAGAAAAGATTGAGGCTATCCTTGAAATGGCAGGCGCGGTTCGGCATGAACTCTATCAACCCATGCAGGCGCTTATGTACTGCGAGCAGATGCTCATGAACATAGCTGAGGATAATCCGCTCCATCAACCTATCCAACAGATCATCGAAAACATTGATCGTATGGCCGCGATCACCCGAAAACTCAGTTATGTCGAGAGGTATGAAACAAAGGATTACATCGAGGGGACCAGAATCATCGATATCGACAGGGCTTCCCGGACCGATGAGAATTGATCCGAAGGCATCCGCATCCTTTTGGCGATGCTTTACCCTACTGTTGTATAAACAACACGTCGAAAAGTGTGAAAAGACAAGAATAACAGAGGCCTGCGCCATTCTTCGCGTTCACTCTGGATATCACCGACTGTTAAGTCCAGCGAAACCCAAAATACGCCGTGTTGTTTACCCTCCGGGAAAGCCGATGATACCGCATCTTCTGCGTTGCCGAGGGTTTGCAGTAGGCTACTACGGCTGCACCCTCGGCGCCTGGAATCTGCAGTATCCTCGACTTTTGCAACGTTAGGGTTTACCCAACAACATCTGTCGACCCTCGAACCGCAACCCTTATACCGTTGACAAAAACCCTATCACCAGGAAGGAGGGCTTAGAAGATGAAGGCTGAAGCAAGACTGAAGGAACTGGGTCTCAAACTTCCAGCGGCTGCAACGCCGGTGGCCAACTATGTCAGTGCAGTCCGAACGGGTAACCTCGTGTTCCTCTCCGGCCATGGCCCTCTCCGGGACGATGGCACGATGATAACGGGGAAGCTTGGTGCGGAATTAGGAACCGAAGAAGGATATGAGGGTGCCCGCCGAGTGGCGCTCATCTTGCTGTCGTCATTAAGGGCTGAAATTGGAGACCTCAATAAGGTCAAACGGATCGTAAAGCTGCTTGGTATGGTCAATTGTACACCTGACTTCCTCGATCAGCCGAAGGTCATCAACGGCGCCTCTGATCTGCTCGTCGAGGTCTTTGGGGACAAGGGTAAACATGCCCGCTCGGCCGTCGGCATGAACGCCCTGCCCATGAACATCTGTGTTGAGATCGAGATGATCGTGGAAGTGGAGGACTAATGGAGGTCGCCGATCCTGAGACGTGGGTTGATCGGCATGGAGATTGTCCCTATGGCTATGCCCTGTCATGAATGAAGGATCCAACCATCGCCGAAGACCTTCTGCAGGAAACCCTCCCTACCGCCCTCAACGACCAAAAGGGTGAATTATGGGCGTACCTCTTGTTCAACAGTACCGGGTCATGCGTTACATCCTCAGCCAGCGCCTGCGGGGACAACGAAAATACCCGTTGGTTCTGATGTTGGAGCCTCTCTTTCGCTGCAATCTATCCTGCACGGGGTGCGGCAAGATCAAATACCCGGAAGAGATCCTCAAGCGACAACTGAGTATCGAGGAGTGCCTTGCAGCTGCAGATGAATGCGGTGCCCCGGTGGTGTCGATCGCCGGCGGGGAGCCACTCCTGCACCCCGAAATGCCTCAGATCGTGGAGGGTATCGTAAGGCAAAAGCGTTTTGCTTATCTATGCACCAACGGTCTGCTCCTCCGGAAACGGATCCATCAGTACGCTCCCTCGCCCTATTTTACGTTTTCGATCCACCTTGACGGCGGCCGTGAGCACCATGACGCGTCCGTTGCGAGGGAGGGTGTCTTTGACGTGGCCGTTGAGGCCGTCAAGGCGGCTCGTGCCGAAGACTTTCGTGTCACGATCAACTGTACGTTGTATGAGGGCATTATGCCCCGGGAAGTGGCCGACTTCTTCGATTTTGTAACCGATCAGGGCATCGAAGGAATCACCGTGGCTCCCGGCTTTCATTATGAGAAAGCGGCTAATCAGGAGGTATTTCTGAGGAAGCAAGCAGGCAAGCATCTCTTCCGTGAAATCTTCAGACTGGGACGCGGGCGTCGGTGGACATTTAATCATACGGGGCTCTATTTGGATTTCCTGGCCGGTAACCAGACATACCAGTGTACGCCCTGGGGCACTCCGACACGCAACGTCCTCGGCTGGCAGCAGCCCTGCTATTTGCTGGTGAACGAGGGACATGTCGCGAGCTTCCAACAACTGTTGACGGCCACTGATTGGGAGCACTACGGCACCGGCCGCAACCCCAAATGCGGGCACTGCATGCTGCACAGCGGCTTTGAGGCCACGGCAGTTGAGGACACCATGCGCCACCCCCTCAAGGCACTGGGGGTGTTTCTGCGTGGTCCGCGCTTGGAGGGACCGATGGCGCAGGAACTGCTTTTGGCCGATACGGCCACCGCCTCGGGCCGTGAAGAGAAAAATCTGGAGTCGGCGACCCGGTAGAGAATACCCGCCCCGTATACGAGACCTTTAGGAAACATCCCCGGTTGGTGGGTAGGGGGGCCGACTTTGATTCACCAAATTCGAAGCACGAAATCCGGAACTCGAAACAATATTAAATGACCAAGACCCAAATGACCGAAATTGTGTGGCACGGCCTTTCTGTCCATAAACACTAGGTGGATAAGTTGTTTCTGGCATTGGGCATTTGGATTTCGAATTTGTTTCGGATTTAGATATTCGAATTTCGGGTTTGACGGTGTCTCTACTTTGCGCGGTATCGCCAAAGGGACATGATCAGATCCACAGGGCGTTCTTTCCAAGGTCGAAATAAAAGAACACCTCCAACCGTTATTCAGATCGCGTCATTCCCCCTGTATCTTCACCTCTGAGGCTTATCTTTTCACGTGCTTTATACCGGTACGCAGCTCCCTTTTTCTGTTGCCTTCCAAGGGAACATTTGTTAGGATTTGCGCCCGAAAATCAGAAGGATGGAAAAAGGGAGTGACTTCGGTGCGGCGAAAGACGCAGGAAATTCGGCCCGGCCACTATTACGACAATGTCCTGGAACTGCCTTTGGATAAGAGGCTCGATGCGTCCATCGCAAGGGCCCGCGACGCGCTGCTGGAACACCAACATGAGGACGGTCACTGGTGCCTGGAACTGGAGGCGGACTGTACGATTCCAGCCGAGTACATCCTGATGATGCACTACCTGGACGAGATCGACGAGGAACTGCAATCCAAGATCGCGGTCTACCTGCGCGAGCATCAATATGCCGACGGCGGTTGGAGCCTTTATTGTGAGGGTGACTTCGACCTGAGCGGCACGGTCAAGGCCTATTATGCCCTCAAATTGGCAGGTGACAGCCCCCGCGCACCCCATATGCGAAAGGCGCGCGAGGCCATTCTGGAACGGGGCGGTGCGGCTCGCGCGAATGTATTCACCCGCTACACCTTGGCGCTCTTTCGCCAGGTCCCTTGGCGAGCCGTGCCTTTTCTGCCGGTCGAGATCATGCTCTTACCGCGCTGGTTCCCCTTTCATTTCGATAAGGTCTCCTACTGGTCGCGGACCGTCATGATTCCACTTTCGATCCTGGCCTCCCTCAAACCGCGGGCCAAGAACCCCAAACAGGTACACGTGCGGGAGCTTTTCGTCGTGCCGCCGGAAAAGGAGACAAACTACTTTCCAATCCGCTCCCACGTCAATCGGGCCTTCCTGAATTTCGACCGGATCGGTCGTTATCTCGAGCACCTTATACCTAAGATGGTGCGGCGCCGGGCACTCCGGGAGGCCGAAAAATGGATGGTGGAGCGCCTCAACGGCACCGACGGGCTGGGCGCCATCTTTCCGGCAATGGTGAATGCCCTGGAGGCCCTGACCTGTCTGGGATACCCCCCAAACCATCGTCACCGAAGAAATGCCAAACGGGCCCTCGAAAAGCTCCTCGTCATCAATGACGACTCGGCCTACTGTCAACCCTGCGTGTCTCCCGTGTGGGATACGGCCCTCGCCACCCTGACGTTGCTGGAGACCCAAGGTGGTGAGCCCACGGATGAGATCACGAAGGCCCTCGATTGGCTCCGGGATCGGCAGGTCCTTGACCTACAGGGCGACTGGAGCTGCAACCGACCTCAGGTCAGGAGCGGAGGGTGGGCTTTTCAGTACGCAAATCCCCACTACCCCGATCTTGACGATACCGCCGTGGTTGCATGGGCCATGCAACTCGCCGGTCCTGAGCGATACAAAGATTCGATCACCCGGGCCGTCGAATGGATTCGCGGCATGCAGTCACAAAACGGTGGGTTTGCGGCCTTTGATGCCGACAACACCAACTACTATTTGAACGAGATCCCTTTTGCCGATCATGGGGCCCTTCTCGATCCCCCCACGAGCGACGTCAGCGCCCGCTGTGTATACCTGCTGGTCTGCGCGGGCGGTGCGGAGGACAAAGGGGTCTTGGAGCGGTGCCTCAGGTATCTATGTAACGAGCAGGAGCCGAACGGATCTTGGTTCGGCCGTTGGGGGACCAACTACGTTTACGGCACGTGGTCCGTCCTGGTAGCGTTTGAGTGTGCGGGGATTTCCCGTCACGCCCCTGCCGTTAGGCGCGCCGTAACGTTTTTGAAGGGCTTGCAGCGTCCCGACGGCGGCTGGGGTGAGGGTTGCTGTAGTTACGGCGACCCTGACAACGCCAAGCAGTGTGTGAGCACGTCGTTTCAAACCGCCTGGGCCTTGCTGGGTCTGATGGCGGCGGGCGAGGTGGATTCGCCTGAGGTGCGGCAGGGCATCGAATTTCTCACAAGGACTCAGTCTGGAGACGGTCTCTGGCAAGACGAACTGTTCACGGCGCCGGGCTTCCCACGTGTGTTTTATTTGAAATACCACGGTTACGATAAATACTTCCCGCTGTGGGCTCTTGCGCGTTATCGTACCCTGCGGCGCAAAGGATCAGCTTGAGCGTTGGCATTGTCGTTGCGCTCAAGGCCGAGGCGCGGAGTCTCATCAAGAAGTCTGTATTACCCGAAACATCTGTCCGCCTCCCCGAGTCGGCCCTGCTAAGGCTTGCCGGCATGGGTCCGGATCGGGCCGGTCGTGCCGCAGATGCGCTCGTCGTTGAAGGCACTACCGCCCTGATAAGCTGGGGTTGCGCAGGTGGTCTCCAAGGGTCTATCCTGCCCGGAACGCTTATCCTTCCCGAAAAGATCCTGACATCCGATCCAGAACCCTTCTTCGTCGACATATCCTGGCGGGAGCGCCTCTTACGTCGGTTACAGGGACATCTCGATATCGTGACCGGACCCCTCATTGAGAGCCGTAACGTCCTGAGCAGCTCGCTGGAAAAGACCGCTCTATTCGAGAAGTCAGGTGCCCTTGCCGTGGATATGGAGAGTGCGGCGGTCGCGCGAGTTGCAGCTGCAGCGCAGCTGCCTTTCCTCGCAGTCCGGGCGATCAGCGATTCGGCCAGATGGGCGATCCCACCTCCGTTCCTGGATGCCACGGATGTGTTTGGCCGGGTGCGTCACTTCCAACTTCTCATGGGCCTCGCGCGCCGTCCTCAACTCTTGCCGAGCCTCATACGCCTCGGCGTCTCCTTTCGCGCCGCCCAAAACACCCTGACGACGGTAGCTCGTCTTACCGGCCCACAATTCCTGGCCCCTTGAGGATTCAGCTCGTGTTGTTAGAAAAGTCGTAACATTTTAGCTTCTTGAAACGTTTTGGCACTTGATCCGTCCGGCCATGGGGGTCTCTTTTCAAAAACGAGGAATTGAGTGCGAGGTCTCGGTGTAAGGC
>CAZAGT010000085.1:0-949 GCA_964484515.1 uncultured Desulfobacteraceae bacterium
ATCAGGACCAGGGCCAGGATGATCAATGCGGTCGCTGTCAAGTCAAGAGCCAAGGCCGTCGGGACTGTCAGTACCGAAACGTAGGCCAAGGTCGCAGCGGCCATAAGGTACAGGCATCGAGGTGCGAGTTGTAGGATCGACAGATCGTAGATCCGATTGTCGCCCTGCAACATGTTCTCCAGGCAACCTTTTGTGAGAAGAACAAAGGCCAAGGGCGAGAAGATCCGCAGAAGCGGACCGAGCTGATTGTGAAAGATCAGGTCACTAAGGTGGGAGAACGGCAATAGTACCAGCAGGAGCAGGATCCCCAGGAGGGCATTCACGGTCAAGATAGACGCTGTAAGTTGCCGCCGGATGCCTTGGTTCTCAGGCAGGGAGAGTAACCTGCAGCCGGTATGGAAAAGACCGAAGGTAAACAGATTTGTGACGAGGAGAAAGAGGGTCTGAACAAATTTGAGGTCTCCGTATCGAGCCGGGCCCAGAGCCCGAGTGTTCAGCACACTCGTCAGGATGCCGGTTACGATCAGCCCAAAACGAGAGAGCAAGAGGGACGCCGCCTGAGCGATGACCCTACTGCTCAGAAATGGCGTGGGGGGATTGGGATTCGTCCGGGAGGCGAACATGATGGCTTTGGTTTATGAAGATCGCAAGCAGAATGGCGAAGTGAATACTGTGATAGGTCACCAAGTTGCTGAAATCCTGCGTGGTCTGGTACAGGATCCATGATAGGGCAAGGAGCAGAGGGATTAGCGTGTAGGACGCCTTCGTATGCTGATACCTCCTGAAATAGAAGAGGGCGGTGGATAGGCAGAACCCCAGGAAGGTCAACGTGCCGAGGAATCCGTGCTTAACGCCGGCTCCAAGAAAGCCGTTGTGGACGATCAAGCCGACTCGCTTCGTTCCGATCACCTGACGGGCGTCAATGTCAAAGAGCTCCACGTCATAGACC
>CAZAGT010000085.1:959-16147 GCA_964484515.1 uncultured Desulfobacteraceae bacterium
TCATAGACCTGTCCGATCCGGGCCGCTGCGGCGAAGTACTTCTCGGAGTCGTAGGAGCCCACCCCCCACATGTTGTGTTTCATCAGGTCAAGGGCATTTCTCCACTGGGCGAAACGACCAGCCAGGGTGTTCTCGGCAAGCCGTTGCCGATAAAAGACGCTATCGGATATCTCTGCGAAAGTAGTACCTTTGAAACCATGGAAGTACAGGATGAGGAGGACGGATGCGATGGCCGTCAAAAGAGAGGTGACCAAGATCCGGTGCGGTTTGCCCGTGAAAAGGAGATAGACGACTATCATGGTGAGCAGGACCCCCAGGCTCAGACGATGGAAGGAGAGGAATACGGGAATGCAGTTTAACGCTATCAGGCAGTAGTATTTTTTCTGCTGAACGAGCAATACGATAACCACCGTGATGTGAAAAAAGGCCAGGGTATATTCGGTCGGAAAGATGCCGATGGCGCGGTAGATATCGCCGAATGCTCGCCTCGAGACGCCGAACCAGAAGAAGTCTTGCCAGACGAAGATTTGCACCAGACATACCATTGCATTGAACACCGAGAAGGTTATGAGCAGGAACAGAAGTCGTTGGTTCGCCCTTGGGTCGTAGAAGATCTTCGTGGCGAAATAGATCAGGATGAAGAAGAGCTGACTGGAAGCGAGCAGGGTCCATTGACGTGCCGTCAGGTCCCCGGAAAGGGTATTGGCCGTGGCGGACATCAGGACGACGCCGACAAAGAGGAGCATCCAGCGCTCATAGGGGGGAGACATCCGGTAGGCTGGGATGAGATCCCCGATGTTTCGCTTATGGTAATACCAATGGAGAAGCATGATGATGAGAATGGGAGTCAGGATCCTACTAAGATGGAGGTCAAAGAAGAGGATCTGAAAGGAGAGGGTGAACTCTTGTGAATTGAGGACCGGTTGGCCGAGGACCCACACGATCAGGCAGAAATGGAAAAGGCGGTTCATGGTACCGGCCGAGAAGCGATAGGCCGCAAAGAACACCGCCGTCAGATAGAGGAAATAGATGATCTTCATTTTCGTTTTTGGGCTGAGGATCGCGCCTCGGCCCGTCGGGCGCATGCAGCGGGGGCGGGTTTGAGCGAGTGCTCTCAGGCAGACATAGCTCCGCCCCTTGATTTACACCCAAAGAACGATCGAGGCCACACTTCTCCGCTGGTTCGGGACGAACCGATGAAAAGACCCAAATCAGAATAAAAATCGGCTCCTAACAGGGGATTCTTGAGCACTAAGTGGCAGGATGGGAGGGAAGTTCCTGGGCTGGCAGCGGCTTGAACCGGTGTGGTGGCCCTGCAATGAGTGTCAAGCGTTTCCGAATTGGTGGCTTCTGAAGTTGTCGCGTGGCGGTGGGGCGAGTGCGATGGCTGCCAGGACGGTGAAGAGGAGGGCATTGGCCGGAACATGGAGATTGAAGTCGACCAGACTGTGGCAGAGAATGGCGGTGATTCCCGTTAGCGCACCAAGGGTCGTGCTGCGGACCAGGCGACTGGGATTCTTGAGTTTTTGGAGTCCGTTTCTGTAGAGGGAGAACCCGATGAAGAGCAGCAGGGGCGGCAGGAACCATCCCAACTCAGCCGTAAATTGAAGGTAGTCGTTGTGAGCGTTGAAGAAACGACGCCCAAGCCCGGGCGGCTGATATTGAGTGAAAACGAGGGCAAACGTGCCGGGGCCGGTTCCGAGCACGGGGTAATCGACGATCAATCGGGCGACACCTTTCCATGCCGTCAGCCGTGATTGAAAACTGGCGTCGTCCTGGTTGGTCATGACCGTGAGCACGCGTTCGACCGCCGGGGTGCTGGCCAGGACGATCAAAAGGATCGCCAATACGGCAAGCACCAGTGTGACTAGCAGCTTCTTGCGGCTGAAGCGGCTGTTCGCTAACAACATCAAAACCATAAAGATCAGTCCGCAGGTTGAGGCTCCCCACCCCCCTCTGGATAAGGTCAATACTAGGGCCGTCAGGATGATAGCGGTCAAGTAGATCATCAGGCCCAACCGCCCGCCCTCATAGCCCGTCAAGAAAAGCCCCAGGATCAAGAAGAAGGCCATTTCGAGGTACCCAGCGAGATGATTATGATTACCATAGGTGGACGATAGGAATTCGGCGCTGTAATTGAGATCCTTATAGTTCCACCAAGGGAAGGGGTTGGCGCCGAATCTTTTCAGAAGACCAAAAAGCGACAGAAAGGTGGCGACGCCGACAATCAGGAAAATCAATGTTCGAAAACGCCTCCGTGTACGCAGATAATGAAC
Source organism: uncultured Desulfobacteraceae bacterium (assembly GCA_964484515.1). Classification (GTDB taxonomy): domain Bacteria; phylum Desulfobacterota; class DSM-4660; order Desulfatiglandales; family HGW-15; genus CAZAGT01. The sequence goes on from CAZAGT010000085.1 coordinate 3,236, forward strand.
CGTGATGTAGAAGATGACGATGTAGTTCACCAGCAGAACCGTCACCCAAAAGCTGGTGCGGGGATCGGTTGAGAAGAGACAGGAGGCAGCGGTAAGGGCGAGCAGCAGGAGAATCGGTTTATCAAGGGGTGTCTTAATCCACTCCCAATTCCTTGAGTAGGTTTTCTGCAAGAGCAAGATCGTTGCTGCAATGAGGGTCGCAATGTGAATAACGCTTAACGTCCACCCGCGGACGGAACCCCGTGCCAGTGGTGTAAAGATGAGGAGGGCATAGAGGGTGGCACGGACGATTGCGTATGAAAAAGTCATTGCTGACACGGTCAGTTCCTTAATGTTGTATTTCTCCTCGCTCGACCTTCGATCCAATCAGCTGAAGTTGTTTTCTGTATTCTAAATTATCCGGAGCCAACTCTGAGGCCCTCGTAAGATGAGCGGTCGCCATGTTCACGTCACCGAGTCGATGATAGGCCCCGGCGGCGTAGGCGTGAAAACGGGCCGTATCCGGTTTCAGTTGAATAGCCCTTTGCCAGTCGGCAACAGCCCCAGCGAGATCTTGCCTGGCCAGCCGTATCCAGGCCCTGTGGTTGAAGGACCACGGGGACCTTCCTTCATCGTACCTGATTGCGAGATCCGCCTCGGCTTCTGCTCTTTCAAGTTTGCCGAGGCGTTTGAAAAGCCTCGAAAAGAGCAGGTGATACTCGCTATTGTAGGGATCGAGAAGATTTGCTTTATGAATAGCACGTTCCATCTTGTCCCAGTCCATTTCGTCCTCATGGGTTTTCGCAAGCCAATAATACGCCTCTGCGGAGGGTCTTCTCGCAACAATGCCTTCAAGGATGTGTTGGGCTTGTTTGTTTCGCTTGAGGTCAAACAGACAGCGCGCCGTCAAGAGGTCTATCTTTGAGGGAGAGGCGGTATTGCGACGTATCCCTTGATAGAACGTGCAAAGCTCATTAAGATGTCCGTCATTTTTCATGAGACCGTAGAGCTTCTCGAGGTGTCTTTCCCGGAAAAGGCCGACATGGATGGCCCGAGAAAAAATGTCCTGGGCCTCCTGTGGACGACCGTTCCTCAACAGGAGACGCCCAAGATGAATATAATCGTCACCCGAGTTTTGGAACGCCTGGTGTTGAAGGGCCTTGCGATAATGAGACACGGCACCGGCAAAATCCTGAGCATCGGCCAAGATGTTCGAGAGTGCGAGATGGGCTTCTCTGGGGGATATCCTCTGATCGAGTGCCTGTTCGAGTCCTCTTTGGGATGCTTCTTTGACGGCAGGTGACCAGAATTCCTCGCCCTTCAAATAAAAGTAGGCAGAAGGATAAACGCGAACAAGCTCCTGAACCACTCGGTGCAGTTCCACATCCATATTCGTTCCCGATAAATACCGGGCCAGGGCGTAGCGGTTGCGAGCTCCGTTGGGCCTGAGGCGGATCGCGGTTTCAAAGTAGCGGAGCGGAGTGGAGGACGTTTCATCCGTTCTAAGGCCCGATTCTTGTCTCAATATCGCAAGCTGCGTCTCTGTGATTGCCAAACAATAGGCCGTGTCCGCGTCGATGGGACAGAGCTCTGACGCCTTCAGGAGGCATTCTTGGGCCTTTTTGATCCTCTCCAACGCCTCGTCTGGCGTTGCACTCACCGTAGCCAACTTGTGGTAGGCCTTGCCCAATTCACGCTGGTTTCGGTATTCACGGAGATCGTAGCGGACGGCCTTTCGAAGCCGCTCCGATGCCAGGCCGTAGTAACCTCCCCGCAGAAGGTCATTGCCCATCTGGTAGTAGATCTGGGAGATGAGACGATGCGAGAGATGGTAAACGGCGGCAACAGCCAAGAGGGAGATGAAGGCGCAGAGGGCAAGGCGGACGGGTCTTAATCCGGTTCGATCCCCTCCGAGCTCTTCAGATGGCCTTTCATTTGCTTTCACCGTAATAGCTCGAATAGTATTTGTGGTAATACTGGTAGTACCCTTCCCTTTGAATATCTACTTGATTGAGGACGATACCGAGCAGATTGGCCTTGGCGTGCTCAAGCTGTTGAATGGCCCGTTTGACCAATTCCCGGTTGAGATGTCCCGCCTTGACAATCAGGGCGACCCCGTCGGCCTGTGGAGCCAACAGGAGGGCATCACTGGCCGGCATGATGGGAGGAGTGTCGATGACCAGGATTTCAAACCTGTTAATCAGGCAAGAGAGCAGGAAGGACATCCGCTCAGATCCCAGAAGTTCGGAGGGGTTGGGCGGAAGCCTGCCAGCCGGCAGTAGCGAGATGTTGGGAGTACCGTTCAGGATGGCCGAGTGGATGCTCTTCTGAATGAATGGCAGTTTTTCGTCTCCGATGACTACCTGTCGATATAGTTGGTGAAAGTCTACAGGATCAAAGCGCGACCGGTCGATTTCCGATTCGGGCAACTTCTTGAACGTGAAATTGCCTTTCTCCATCTGCAGGATCAGACGAAGACCTTCCATCATGTGGATCTTGAGAGGGCCTCTGAGGTGATCTTCCTTCAATAGGCCCATGTTGATGAGGATAAAGCCGAGCTTTTGGCCGGTGTCTCTCTGACGGGCGGTAGCTAGATCCAAATCCGGCTGTTTGAGCAATCCTTCTCTTAGGAGCACATTACCCAGTTTTTTCTCCTCAGGCCTTGTGAGCCAGTGGATATCAGTTAAATTGCCCGAAAAAAAGAACAGCTCAACCTCTTCCCTTCCATCTGTCAATCCAAGGATGCCGGTCTTTTTCTGAAGCGTAATGAGCCTGAAAAGATCACTGACACTGATCTCCTGAAGCGAACCTCTTTCCACGTCCGTGCCGAACAGATCGGAGAGCAACCCCGTAAGACCGATGCTTTGATCGGATTGATGAAGTCGGCTCAACATGGGTTTGCGTAAATCGGCATCGATCATCAGGACGTTCTTGCCGGCCTTCGCAAAAGTGTGAGCCAGGTTGGCAACGGTACTCGTCTTGCCCTCTTTTTCGCCGGTGCTTGTGACCAGGAGCGATCGATACTCTTTGTCCACGAAGGAAAAATGAATATTTGTCCTTAACGTGCGGTAGGCCTCCGCAAAACGGGAATGGGAGGGGTACTGGTCGAGGAAGAGGCGTGTGGTTTCCGTTTTCTTTGCTCTGATATTCTTTTTGGGCAACATCTACATGCTCCTGGCAAACAGTGGTCCTGAAACGAACTCGGTTCAAGCAGTGAACATCATTATGTGCGCCTAAGCCTTACCCTCAGGGGCTTGAACCAACGGGACAACGGAGAGCACCGGCAGGGCCAGATATCGCTCGATATCTTCTTCGGTTCGCAATGATCGGTCCAAGTACTCCCAGAAAAAGCTGAGGCCGACTCCGGTCAGTAGCCCCAGTAAGATGCTCAGGATGACATTAAGCTCCTTCTTAGGCTTAATCGGACTGACCGGTAGAGGAGCCTTTTCGGCAATGCGGATATTTGAAACGTCAAGATTGCCCATAATGTTAGACTCTTTTACCTTGGATAGGAGGGTATCATAGAGTTTTTGATTCGTGTCCACATTTCGTTTGTAAATAGAATACTGCAATTCCTTGGTGTTGGTCTGTAGGGCATCATTTTCAAAGTCGGACATCGTTTTCAGGAGGACATTCTCCCTTGAAGACAGGACAGAACTTTCGGCTTTCAGATTGTCAAGCTCTTTGCTGAGCTCTTCTTTGAGCTTTCTTTTGGTCTTATCGATCTTCGTCTTGAGCTGGATCATCTTGGGGTGTTTGGACTTGAATACCTTGCTGAGTCGAGTCAATTCAACCTCAGAATCAAGGAGCTGGGTGTAGAGATTATCGAGGACCGGGTTATCGATGAGTGATCGAGCGTGAAGCATACTCTTCTTAGATTGGACGATCTTGTCCAGCTCTTTGAGTTTGGCATCCAGTTCGAGTCGCTTGTTCCTGGCAGCCAGGTATGCATCATTGAAATCCTCTATCTTTTGTTCGATGACTTTCTGCTTGCCCTTAATTGAAAACAACTGCTCCTGTTGCTTGAAGGCCAAAAATTCCTGCTCCGCGTCCTCAAGCTTCTTTTTCATGTCATAGAGCTGATTCGTCATCCAGCTCAGGGTTGTTTGAGAGGATTTCAGTCGGTTTTCGACATTGTACTCGATGTAGACCTTGGCCAAGCTGTTGGCGATGCTTCTGGCCATGACAGGGTCATGGTCTTCTACGTTCACCTTCAGCAGGCGTGTATCGCGAACCTGATCGATTCTGATCTTCGTTCGCAGCTTTTGAATAATCTGTGTTAGTTTCGCCTCAGCGCTCAGGGGTTCGGTTTCCTTTCCAAGCAGCAGATGAATGTTCTTCTTGAGCTGCGATACAAAGGCTTGGAGGGAGCTGATTGAAATACCGATTTCGCTTTCGACCTGATCCAATTTGAGTTCACGGATCAGGCGTTCCATGACCGGACGCGAGGTGATCAATTCAAAGTGCGTGTTGAATGTCAAGGATTGAGAAATATAGCTCTCGAAGTCCAACCGTTCGCCGGTCAAGGGAGAGGCGGTCTGCTCTTTGTCGATGACCATCGTCGCAGTAGCCCGATAGACGGGTTTCAGGAGGAAGGTAAGGAGTAGGGTCAGGCTGACGATGATAAGCAGAGAGGCCATGATGAGTGAGCGGTGTTTGTTGAGAATATAGTAATATTCCGTCAGGTGAATGGACTGCACAGGGCCAGATTCCTTCATGTGATCTCCAGCGACATAAGGTTAGCAGGTCTTGCCTCGTGAGGACACCTGCATGCATCAGCCGTCGTCTCCCTCATGCTGAGGACTTCCGGCCTGCTCCTAGAACCAGCTTTCGGGTACGTGGATCCTGTCCCCGGGCTTCAGCTCGATATCACGGACTTCGCCTTTCTTCACATCATTAAGGTTTATCTTGATGATCGTCTTTTCTTTGTCGTCCTCACGGATGATTCTGGTGCGATTCGGCGCTGCAAACTTGTCAAAACCGCCGGCCATAATGCAGGCGTTCATGGCTGTGAGCCCCGGACGGTAGTCGTAGACTCCCGGTTCCTTCACCTCGCCCTCCACGTACACCTTCGACTCGCCGAGGTTAAGCGCTGTTTGCAGAGGGATATAAACCACGTCACCCGATTTCAACGTGACGTTATGACGCATATTGCCCTTATCAAGCAGGCTTTTCAGATCTACTTTGAGGGGCTCTCGATTCGAAATGAGTGCTTCAACATCTTTGCCCTCAACAATCTGCTCTGTGGAATCTCGTAATATGTAAGCGACATTCCCTCTGTCCGGAAGCACCCCTCCTGCCTTGGCAATGAGTTCCAATAGGGTGGAGCGCGAACGCATTTCGAACAGTCCCGGCTCCTTAACGGCCCCTGAGATATAATATTGCAGACTGTGGTATTCCTTCATCGTAATGTTCACAAGCGGATCGACGAAATAGTCTTGGGCCAATGGCTTCTTGACAGCGGCCTCAAGTTGGCTGAGAGTCATGCCCTCAGCCTTAAGCGCACCGACAAAGGGGACATTGATTTGACCGCGGGCGGAAACGGTCAATTCAACTTCCTGCTGTTTTTCGCCGCCCGCATAAATGGTCATCACGATAACGTCCCGCGGTCCGATGAGATACGCCTTGTCTGGGGTGCGCGCGTGGCTTGCACAAACCAGAGCGGCCTGTGCGAAGAATGCCAGAGCAATAACCAGCCCTCTGCTGTGAAAATGACGTCGTCTCAAGGGTGCATCATGCATATCGGTAACCTTAAGTGATTGCTGATTTTGATGATTTTTAATTTGTGCGTCTGTCACGGCGTCTCTTTCGGTCTTGATGGAATGCCACCCGGAAAATGCATCAACAAGGTTCATGCCATGAGACGGCGGACCGTCACGAAACCACCGCAAAGAGTTCAGTCCAGGTACCCCTGAGAAAGAACTCAGGCCCAAAAGAACCGATGACGAACGACTAGAGCATCGGAAAACGAAGGGAAGAACTTTAACGAAATCGTCGCTGCCGATGACAAGTCTTTTGTCTGGATTAAGAGGGGGTTAGAAGGGCCGTCGGCTAGGTTTTGACGCTTGCTTGAAGGGGGTGAGAATCTCAGAGAGTAGGATGCATGAATTCCAAGACTGATACGTCGTTAAAGCCAATCAGATTGGCGTGACGTCATCGGGTCTGAACCCTCTCCCGCCTGTTCGGACTGCCGCTTATCGGGGGCTGATGGGATAGGCGAATTCTAGGCTGATAGTGACATAATTGTTATCGAAGCTGCGGCCGAAGAGATTGGAATCCCGTCTCTCGTGACCGCCGGTAGCCCAAAAGCTCAGATACTGCTTAAAGATATAGCCGACCCGCCCCGAAATGTCGAACGTATCATCTAGGCGCCGTTCGACAAGCCCCGCTGCTGTCAGCCCGTATACATTCTGGTAGCTGCTTCGTTGGTAGAAGGCGTTCAGGCCGACGGGTATCTTCTCCAGAAAGACGTATCCCGCGTCCAGGCTGAGTCGAGTACCGATAAAATACCTCCCGGCGATATCCAAATCATTGAGGTTCGATTCGGCCACGAAGGACACATGACTCTTGCGGGTTTCCGGGGCCGGAGGGTTCTGGGCTGTGACGGCTACGCGATAGGTGAAAACATCGATTTCGTCGAGCACGGGACCTTTTACGCGCCGGGTTTGATACCCGCCTCCGGCCTCGATGGCGAGGGCCTTGAATTGTTGACGGAAGATGAGTTTAATTTGGTTGGACGAGTAATCGAAGTCTTCGCGATCGAAATCTGTGGCCCAATATTGATATTCAAGGTCGAGGAGGGAGCGTCGAGTGAAATTATAGATCAGATCGAACATCACTCGGTTCTCAGTGATGTCTGAAAAGAGGTCTCTGTCGTAGTCGGTGATCATGTTCCGATAACGCAACCCGACCGAAAACTTATGCTCAAACTCATAGAACACATACGGGATGAGCCTGTTGATGGTATACAGCTCCCTTCCCCGGAAATTATTGAGGGGGTCGATCTGGGCCGGATCGCGAGTCCTGTAAAGGGAATCGTCAAGCCCGATGAGGAGGCGGTCAAGGGCCTGGTAACGCGCTCCGAATATCCCAGTGTAACCGACGAAATCGAGGTCGTCGTCGGTCAGCGGGTTCTGCAATGCCGGATCAAGGGTGCCTTCATCGCGAACATCAAATTCGTTGATATCCAGAGTGAAGTCAAAGGACAACGTGGTCTTGGGTGCTTCGAAACTGAGTTCAATCCCAGGTTGAATCAGATAGTCCCAGACTTCCACTTCTACAAACTCCCCCCTGAAAAAGTTCGTGTCCAATAGCCAGCTGGCCGTAATCTTGGGTATTAGGTCTAATTTGGTGTTGCTATGAGAGCGTGGGGGGCAGGAAAGACTGAGAAAGGTCAGGAGTAAGCATATCCAACCTATCTTCTTCAATATCATGTTCGCACCTCTCCTCTGTTTCAACGGTATGAGCCGGTTGCAGTGCAGTTAGAACGAAAAGCCGGTATAGCGCTTTGGCTTATGCTATGACGGAATGAGAAAGACGGGGCCATGAAGCAGCCTGCGTAAACCCCACCATGAAACTCGATCCCAAGGCGAGTCCCTCAACGGATTCATTCTCGCCGGATATATGAAGAGGGAGAGGAAAGATTGCCGTAAGCATAGCATAATTATCTGATTTGTCAAGCAAAATAGCCGTACGCCCTTCGCCGGGATTCCACTGCAAACAACGATTTTCAGTTAGGCTGGTACGACTACCCCTGTTTCTACCCTCGGTCCAAACTGGGTCGCGCCCTGTCATATAAGTTCGTCCAGAATTGCCTTTGGCGCTTCAGATAGCATCCTCTGCGCTCTTACTTCTTCGCCCAGAGATAAGAGTTTCTCGTATCCATCACTCAGCCTTGGGGATCGATGTCTGACAGAATGGGCATCTGAGGCCATGAAATGGGCCAGATCGGCATCAAGGATGCTCCGGCAGCATCGAAAGGCCGCTTTACCGAATGCCCCGGTGAGGCTGCCGGCAGTGATCTGAGTGAGTGCACCTGCCGCGACGAATTCGGTGAGCCCCTTGAGGTTGTGCTGGATGGCCGGATTCCTTTCCGGGTGACTGATGATAGGGGTAAGCTCCATCCTCTGGAGTCGGTTTATAACACCGATCACGGCTCGGTTCATGATCTGATCGGGAAGCTCCAGACAGATATATCGGCCACCGTCATTCAATGTCATGATGAGTCCCTCTTGGAGCTTATTGAGCAACTCCGGAGATAGATGTACCTCGGAACCCGGCAGGACGGTCAGCAGAATGGCATGTCTCTGCAACGCCTCGTTGAATAGCTCGCAGGCCTTGAGGATCTCCGATCTCCAATTCAGGTATCTCCCATTGAGGCAGTGGGGGGTCGCGATCATGATGCGGATACCGTCCTCTACCGCAACACGCGCCATCTGCAGGGAATCGTCAAGATTAGAGGGACCGTCATCGGTCCCGGGTAAGATATGTGCGTGGATATCAATCATTTCGGCCTCTATATCCTGTCTCCGTTCTCGACCTCTTCATTTTAGGCCGGAATCCTCAATCAAAAAGGTGGCGATCGACGTAACCGGCCAGTATCTCGGTGGTGGCCGGCGGCGGACGGACCAATAGGTAATTGTCAATGACCGCATGGGCCATCTCGTGGGCCAGAATGCCCTCATGAAGACCCTCAACCGTGACGTAGATCGTATTGGTTTCGTAGATGTACCAGGCCTGCAGCCGACAGGGTTTCCCGTAAATGTCGTCATAGGCTGCATGCAATTGTTGTTTCGTGCTAAAAACCTTAATGACAACCGACTTCAACCGTTTGCGCATGTCGAGTATCTCTTGAACACGCTCGTAGAGGGCATCCAGTGTCTCTTTCGTTTGACTGCGCACCTCATGAGGGCTCGGTTTCACAAATAGCCCTTTCAGTCCCCATGATCCGGGGGAGAAGTCCACTTTCTGATTCAGTCTTCTCAAATCCGATGGGGACTGATAGTGGACGATCACGTGTTTTGTTTTGAGGGTCTCCCATTGAATATTGGAGATCTCCGCCTGGACAAGAATCGCGAGACCGAGGAGCGGGAGGAGCAGACAAAGAGGGCACGGAATTCGCTTGAGGAAGTTTTTTCTTGCCATAAAGAAGATGAGCGGCAGCGCAACAGCTTAGCTTCTCGACATTCATCGAAACGTTTGGAGCTCTTTCCTAGACCTAAAGCGATACGCGGCAGTTAGATTTTGAATTGACTTCCGATCTTTTGGTGAAGTCGCTTAAGCCCTTCGGTTATAGTTTCATACTTTTCTTGTTCAGGTGGTAAATCCAGAAGGTGTTCCACGTCCGACTGGATACTGAGGACCTTTTCCCGCAAGGCTGAAACCGCGCAGTTGAGACTTTCCGCCACATCCGAGATCTGATCCTTCTCTCGAAGCCGTATCTTCGTGGTCAGATCCCCTTCAGCGATCCCTTTCAACTCTCGCTCGAAACGAAACAGCGGCCCCGCGATCTTATGCGAGATAAACAAGGTGACAACGACCGTCCCCATGGTGATGAGAATGAGCGTAATCACGTTTGTATAGAGCACTGCCGGCAGCACGGCCAGGGCCGTGTTCTCAATGACCAACCGTGAGTCCTGAAACGATGAGGTCAGGGTTCCTTGAGAGAAGAGGAGAAATAACCCTGTTGAAAACAGGGATCCCAATGAAACGAGAATGCAGAACTTCAGAATGAACCTGAACTGAAAACCCTTCTTGACATAAAGCTGTCTTCGTTTATAGGGGTGCTTTTCCCCAAGCATCCTGGTCCTCTGTGTTAGTCCCGAAAGAGCACGTCTTCGTAGACTTTGATCCTGGCCTTACCTTGCAGATTGCTTATCCACTCTTCGAGTCGGGCGCTTCGCTTCCTCTTCTTGAGATCTTCAATGAGCTCCGTCTCGATCACCTGGAGCGGGGGAAGGGTTTTCTGCGATTTTTCCATCGCTCGATAGTAGTCTTGAACCTCCTCCGCCGAGATGTGGGTTCGCCTGTCGATGTCGGCCCCCTTGAGTTCCATCAGATCTCTGATCAGAGTGGCTTCCCAATATCGCTCCATGCTCCTGATAAACTTCTCTTTCCGGTCGAGTCTCTGTCGCTTGGCCTCCTGAATGAGCAATTCCTTTCGGATCAACTCTTCGAGGAACGTTCTCTTGGCCTCCTCAGTCAGTCGAAGATCAGGGTCCAGTTCGAGCTCACGCGTTAACCGACGTTCGAAATCGGCGAAGGTCAGCTCGAAGTTGTTGATTCGAGCCACCACCTCGTCCTGCTCCTTTTGTTCTCCTGAACAGTCCAGGAGGCTGGAGGCTGCAAAAATCATCAGCGCGAAGGAGAGAAGCCGTTTCATAATCATCCAAACCTTACGTTGGGAGAGCGCCTGAGCGGCTGCCATTTGAACAGACGGATCGGTATCTCGAAAAGTCTATACAAGGAGCACCGGCAGGTCATCAATTCAAGAAGCGTACCAGCGACGGCATTGTTTGGGTTTCTTCGTTTCGAAAGGGAAAGAGGAAAGGGGAAGGCTGTCTGCGCCTCAAGGGGAGGACCATGAACGAGGGTGTGACCTGGTTCCCGCAAGCGCGAGCGGTTGTGTGCCCTAGAGGGACCATCCTCCGGAGGGTCGGGAAGCATCTTTAGACGTTCTAAAGAAGGTGCTCGTAGGAGACTTCATGAAATGAGGTCTTTGATACTTCACTGGCCGGGCGAAGACACGTCGAAGAATCTCAAACCGTCAAATTTGAGCACCAACTCCATGACGTTTCCCGGTTGATCAACCTGGCCGCCCTCCCGAGGCAGGTAAACTCCTGCGGCAAGCGGCGACGCTGACGAGGAGTTTAACGCTGTTTGATTTTTTCCTGGAACGTAGAGGGGGTCAGGTTGAAGGGAGAAGATGAAAGGCTGGAGGTAAAGAAGAAAGTACCAAACGTCTCTCGTATTTGGCTCAAGTGGGAGTAACTTTGCCCTCCATGAGACCCTGGAAGTTTTTCTGAGGAGAAAGAAAGCTTGTATGTCCTTGGCAACAACGCTGTCAAGTTCAGATCTGTTGTGGGTTGGCGTGCACCTCAGGTCTTCATGATTTCACGAACCTTGTCCACTTTTTTCTTGACGCCGATCACATTCTTCACGCCCGGGACCTGTTCCATGACCTTTTCGCCGAGTTTACCGCTAAGGGTTGAATCCTCCTTCGCCTGCTGCTCTTGAGCTGGTTGCTGGTTCTCCTCGAGCTCTTCTTTGGGAGCGATTTCCTTCTTCACGTGACGGAATTCACGGATCGCGCCACCCAATCCCTTGCCGATCTCAGGCAACCTCTTGGAGCCGAAGAGCAAAAGCACGATAACGGCAATAATGAGCAATTCCGTTGTTCCGAGACCAAACATGATTTTCTCCTTTTCGACATGTGGAGTATGAGGGTTAATGTCTCTCGCCAGCCCTGCCGCTTACCGCAGGAGTTTATCCGTCTCGGGAGGGCGGTCAGGTTGATCGACCGGGAAACTTCATGAGGTCGGTACTCGAATTTGACATTTTGAGATTCTTCGCCCTCTGTTAAGGTAACAAAGATCTCCTTTCATGGAGTTTCATACGAGATTCTTCGGAAAAACTCAACACGGAAACACGTTTCCATGGATTGAAGAAGGTGAAACGCTTTCGGGTCAACGTACAAATTCAATCGGATCTTCGTCGTCCTGCCGCGATTCCACCGACCCGATATGATAGGCAGATTCCCCCATTGCCTTCAGGCGCGAAAGCACTTCACTCGCCTCTTCCTCGCTCACAACCATGACAAGGCCCAAGCCGTTGTTGAAGGTTCTCATCATCTCCGTTTGACGGATATTGCCTGCCTTTTGAAGAAAGAGAAAGACGGGCGGCGGTGTCCATGAGGACGTGTTGATGATCACCTTGCACTGCCTCGGCAGGATACGCGGGACGTTGTCGACCAGTCCTCCACCGGTGATATGGGAAATACCATGAACACGAAAGTCGCGGCGCATATTACTGATTTCCCGACTGTAGATCCGGGTGGGCTCCAGGAGCTCCTCGCCCAAGGTACGACCGAATTCATCAACGTAGTCGTGAACCGACATCTTCAGTTGATCGAAGAAGATCTTGCGCGCAAGCGAGTATCCGTTACTGTGAAGACCACTAGAGGCCACACCAATGAGTTGATGTCCGACGGCTATTTCAGAGCCGTCGAGGAGTTCACCATTATCCGCGAGACCGACAACGAAGCCAGCGATGTCATATTCGCCTTCAGCATAGAAGTCTGGCATTTCGGCCGTCTCACCGCCGATGAGAGAACAGTCAGCCTCCCTGCAACCTGCTGCAATCCCCTTAACGATCGCCACGGCCCTGTCGGTATCAAGTTTGCCCATGGAGATGTAATCGAGCATAAACAGGGGCGTGGCCCCCTGAACCATGATATCGTTGACGCACATCGCAACAAGGTCAATCCCGACCGTATCGTGCTTGTCGAGCATGAACGCGATCTTCAGCTTTGTCCCCACACCGTCGGTCGAGGTTACCAGAACGGGATTTCTGACATCTTGGACGTTAAGGGAGAACAGTCCGGCAAAGCCGCCGATGTTGGTGATCACGCCTGATTTGAACGTCTTGCGGACCACAGGCTTAATCAGGTCTACGAACCTATTTCCGGCCTCAATATCAACTCCGGCCGCCTTATAGGTCGCCCCTGTGGTCTCCTTTTTCATGTTTTCATGCACCGGCGGTTCTCATGGATGGTAGAATGATGTGATCGCCCGTTGGTATACCGCGAGATCCCTTAGAAAATCCCGCTCCGATAGCGCTATATCTGGTTTCTGGGGCTGACGAGAAGCGAGATTATTCCTCATCCGTTCGTTTTCGTATAGACTTCTTCCGCCCGCAGTGTCAACGCTTTTCTCC
>CAZAGT010000086.1:0-1639 GCA_964484515.1 uncultured Desulfobacteraceae bacterium
GTCCTTCGACTCTGCTCAGGACCGTGAGCCTGTCGAACGGCCCGTCGAACGGCAGGTGGGCGTTTTCCGACAGCCTCAAAGTAATACCTTAACTTAATCAGAATCCATATCAAACTGTGAAAATTGTCCGGATTTCGGGGCCTTTGGTTGAAGTGAATGCTTTTTGGGCTCCTGCCCTTCCTTGAAGGCCTGAAAGACGGTCTGCCTTGAGTGCTCACTCGCCAGGAGGCCCGTCGTGGCGTCGATCTTAGCGAAGACGACCCCTTCCGGCACCGTGAAATCCTCTACCGGTCTGTCTTTCAGGACGTCCTCCAAGAAGTAGAGCCACATCGGACAGGCCGCCCGACTGCCGGTTTCCCCTTTACCCATCGGTTTGCGGTCGTCGTATCCGACCCAAGCGCCCACCGCTAAGTGGGGCGTAAATCCCAAGAACCATGCATCCCGCATGTCGTTGGTCGTTCCTGTCTTGCCCGCGGCGGGCCTCTTGAGGGCCTTGGCGCGCCACCCCGTCCCTTCATGGATAACGGCCTTCAGCAAGTCGGTCATGATGTAAGCGGTATCCTCGGAAATAACCCTCTCCGTCGTGGGTTGATTTTCCTCAATGACCTCTCCACTTCGATCTTCGATCCGATTGATGAAGATCGGCTCAATCATCAGGCCCCCGTTGGCAAATACGGCGTAGGCGCGGATAATCTCGGCCAGCGAAAGACCCGACGATCCCAGCGCCAGAGAGAGATCAGGACTCAGTTCTGATTCAATGCCCATGCGACGGGCGTATTCAACCGCCTCATTGACCCCGATCTTCTTCAGTATCTTGACCGTAATGACATTCCTTGACTTGATCAGGGCGGTTCGTAAGAGGGTCGGTCCAAAGAATTTTTCGGCATAGTTCTTCGGTTTCCAGACCTGCTCCTCCTCCTCAGGATTCATACTCGAGATATAGGGCGCATCGAGGATAATACTCGCCGGGTTCATGCCCGAATCAAGGGCCGCGGCGTAGATGATAGGCTTAAAGGCCGACCCGGGTTGCCGCCTGGCTTGAATCGCGCGATTGAACTGGCTCTCAGAAAAATCCCGGCCTCCGACCATAGCCTTGATCCTGCCCGTCTCAACCTCCATACAAAGGAGCGCACCCTGGATTTCCGGTTGTTGTTCCAGGGAAAGCTTCCATTCGTAAGGAGCTTTGCCCTTACCCTTAATGCGCACCAGAATGACGTCTCCGTCTTGTAATACCTCGCTCGGCGCTTCCAGCTTCGCGTCATAATAGGCCACTTGGTGATCCGGCACCCGCGCCCATTCCATCTCCTTGAAAGGGAGCAGCCCAAATCCTTCACCGATTCTGACGACGACTTCCTTCTTGCCATCGTCGACACTTTCGACCAGACCCTCGAGAATGGATCCGACTTCGGGATCCTCCTGCGCGAGTTTCTCCGCGCTCGCCAGCAGAAACGCCTGGCGCTCTTCCGGAGATAGATGACGCAAGGGCCCCCTGTAGCCTTCCCGCTTGTCAAACTCCGCAAGGTTTTGTTTCACGGCCCTTTGGGCGGCCTGCTGCATCCTGAAATCCAGCGTTGTGTAGACCTTGAGACCTCCTCGGTACAGCATCTCCCGCCCGTATTTCTTCAGGAGATACTGACGG
>CAZAGT010000086.1:1649-6714 GCA_964484515.1 uncultured Desulfobacteraceae bacterium
CCGTAAAGTAGGGCGCTTTTTCGAAGGCCGCTTTCTCGGTGGGCTGTAACTTCAATTCGAATTGAAGCGCCTCTCTTTCTTCTTCCTCCGTGATATATCCCTCTTCACGCATTCTCTGGAGCACGTATCTTTGCCTGCCTTTGGCCTTATCAAGATTCACCAAAGGAGAGTACCGGCTTGGTGCCTGGGGCAGACCGGCAAGCAAGGCACACTCAGCCAGTTCCAGGTCTTTGGCCTTCTTGTCGAAGTAGGTCCGAGCGGCGGCCTCCACGCCGTAAGCCCCGTGCCCGAGATAGATCTGATTGAGGTAGAGAAATAGAATCCGCTCTTTGGAAAAGTTTTTTTCAATCTGGAGGGAAAGGATGGCCTCTCTGGCCTTGCGTCGGTATGTCTTCTCGCGATTCTCCAAGAGGAGCGAGCGCGTCACCTGCTGCGTGATCGTACTGCCGCCCTGGGCGATCTTGCCAGCCACGACATTCTTAAAGAGGGCCCGCACAATACCCATGAAATCAATGCCTTCGTGCTCGAAAAAGCGGGCATCTTCCGCCGCCACGAAGGCATGGATCAAATTCTGGGGAACGTCCTCCAATGAGACCAGGATCCGCTTCTCATCCCAGAATCTGCCGATGAGTTCACCATTATCGCTATAGACCTCCGTGATGATGGGCGGATTGTACTCCGTGATCGAGCCGATATAAGGGAGGTTGCTGGACCATAAGTACCAAAGGGTCGCACCCGTCGAAAAGACGAGCAGGGCGAAGAGGAAAGCCGCCAAGATACTGAATTTTAGAAGACGATTCACCGACGTTTCTCCTGTCGGGCCGAACGGATCATGCTTTTAAATGGTGTACGAAGACGGATTTCCCATCCGCCAGGACAGCCATTGCATAAATCAATCCAATGGATTTTCAGTTCATCCCCGGAATGCGCTTTGATGCTAAAAGCATAGAATACTATACCATTATCGCATTTCTGGCAAGAGAGGGATTCTGTAGAAGAGAGGTGATCACATGCCTGTCACAAAGAGCAAGAGGGATTTGGGAGACGAGGCGCATGAGATTTCAGGTTCGAGGTCCGAGGCTAGAGGTTCGAGACAAAAACGTACACAGACTTCAGACAGCTATCTTCCCTCCACTTTTAGTTTCCACCGGTAGTCTTCAATTTGGCCTTTAGATGGATAGCTACGGGTTTTTCACGCCACTGGCGGTCTTCGACCCTGAGGCTCAGACCCGAAGGGAGGACACCGCTCAGAGGGAAAAGGGCCATTCAGGAAAGGTTACTAGATCACTTTACGATCAAGCGTCCGATACTGAATAGCCTCGGCCACGTGAGTGGCGCGGATATCAGCAATACCCTCCAGATCGGCGATCGTCCTGGCGATCTTCAAGATCCTGGCATGGGCCCTGGCACTGAGCCTGAAACGATCCATGGCCCTCTCCAGCAGTTCACTCGATTCCGAATCGATCGCACAAAACCTGCGGATGTGACGGCTGCTCATTTGCGCATTGGTATGAAGCTTCATGCGACGAAATCGATCGGCCTGCACCGCTCTGGCTTGTTTGACCCTCTCAAGGATCTCAGACGATGATAATCCGGATTCGGGTGCGGCCAGATCCTGGTAGCGGACCGGCGGGACCTCCATATGGATATCGATGCGGTCCATGAGCGGAGCTGAGATTCTGGAACGGTAGCGTTGTATCTGCAGATAAGTGCACGAACAATCCCGCTGAGGATCACCGAGGAACCCACAGGGACACGGATTCATGGCCGCCACAAGCATAAAACGAGCCGGATACGTCACCGTAGAATTGGCACGCGCAATGGTTACTAGGCCGTCCTCTACCGGCTGCCTCAGGACCTCAAGGACATTTCTTCTGAATTCCGCAAGCTCATCAAGAAAGAGAACCCCGTTATGGGCCAGGCTCACCTCGCCAGGCTTTGGATTCTGGCCACCACCGATCAGGCCAGCATCCGATATGGTGTGATGCGGGGATCGAAAGGGTCGCGTGCTTATCAAACCATGCCCCTTAGGCATGAGGCCCATGACACTGTAAATCTTTGAGGTCTCAAGCGCCTCTTCAAATGTGAGCTCCGGAAGAATGGTAGGAAGTCGCTTGGCAAGCATGGTCTTCCCGGCGCCGGGTGGGCCCACCATGAGCATGTTATGGGCGCCAGCGGCTGCGATTTCCGCCGCCCGCTTGACGTTCTCTTGCCCGCGAACATCGCTGAAGTCAAGCTCAAGCTCAGACGTCCGAAAGAGATCCACGGGATCGACTCTGAAACGAGGCAATGTCGAGAGATCAATGATGGCCTCAACCAGATCTGAAAGGGTCCTGACAGGATAGACGTCAATCCCTTCAACCACGGCCGCCTCCGGAGCGTTTTCGACCGGCAGGAACACCCCTTTCATGCCAAGCTCCCTGGCCGCGACGGCTGTCGGTAGGGCTCCTTTGATCGGTTTGACGAGCCCGTCCAGGGAGAGTTCGCCCAGGATGAGGTGGTTGGCGTACCCGGCTTTGGGTATCAGGCCGGTTGCCGCAAGGATACCGACGGCCATCGGGACATCAAACCCGGATCCTTCTTTCTTGATGTCGGCCGGTGCGAGGTTAACCGTGATTCTGTCGGATGGGAAATGATAACCGGAGTTCTTGATTGACGCCTTGACTCTTTCCTTGCTCTCCCGGACAGCGCCTTCCGGAAGGCCCACAGTGGCAAAAGAGGGCAATCCTTGGGAGATATCGACCTCAACCTCGACCAAATAGGCGTCCACGCCAATAATCGCGCTGCTAAGCACCTTTGCCAGCATCGTGCGGAATCTCGGTTCTCTTCGCCAAGAAAATCAATGGCTTAAAAATGTAAACTGAGTATTGATTAAGTTCCTAATGCGCTTTACAATTAGCATCGTAATTGTTATAAAGTAAAGTTTATTTGATATTAAGGCGCTTGGGCATACCGCCGGATTTGCCCTGTCCTGCAGAAGATCCCCGATCTTCCTGAGCGCGACAACGATGCCGGCTATGAACAGAGAGACAGAAGGAGCTTTTTATGGCCAGGATTACGGTGGAGGATTGCCTTCAAAAGATAAACAACCGTTTTCAGTTGATACACGTTGCGGCCAAACGGGTCAGGCAGCTACGGAAAGGATCGGAACCCACGATCACATCAAGAAACAAGGACATCGTGGTAGCCCTCAGGGAAATCGCGGCCGGCACTGTGATCCGGACGGAGAAGGCTCCTCAAATCGATTCGCCTGAGAACAACGTGGAGATCTTACCCGAAGAACTCGTTGCGCAGCCCGAGGCAGATCAGAATACCACCCAGGAAGAGAACGAGGAGCAAACCTCCTAAGAACGATTCATGTATAAGCGTGACTATTACGAAGTACTCGGCGTCTCGCGCGATGCCAACGATGCCGAAATCAAGAAGGCCTACCGAAAGCTGGCGATGGAGAATCACCCCGATCGCAATCCGGGTGATCAAGAGGCTGAAGAGCGGTTCAAGGAGGCGGCCGAGGCCTACGAGGTGCTTCGGGACCGCGAAAAAAGGCAGATATATGATCAGTTCGGCCACGCCGGTTTAGAGGGAAGCGGATTCAGAGGTTTCAGCGGCTTTGATGATATCTTTAGCAGTTTCGGAGACATCTTCGAAGACTTCTTCGGGTTCGGTACAAGAAGGGGAAGAAGAAGCAGGGCCCGCCAGGGAAGCAGCCTGAGGTATGACCTCGAGTTGGAACTTGAAGACGCCTTTTACGGCAAAGAGGAAGAAATCGTCTTTAACAAGTGGGCTGCCTGCGATGTTTGCCGCGGAACCGGTGTAAAACCAGGGAGTGAACCTCAAGTTTGTGGAACCTGCCAAGGGCGTGGGCAGGTGGTCCGCTCGCAGGGCTTCTTCCAGATCAGCACGACCTGTCCAGCCTGTCGGGGGGAAGGTCGCCTTGTCACAGATCCCTGCTTTGATTGTGGCGGCAAAGGCAAAGTCGAATCTGAGAGGAAGATAACCGTCAAGATTCCCGCCGGGGTAGATACCGGCTCCCAGTTGCGATTACGCGGAGAGGGCGAGCCCGGCGAAAACGGAGGGCCGCCGGGTGATCTCTTTGTCGTCATTCACGTGCGTGATCACGAATTCTTCACGCGCGAGGAAGATCACCTTTACTGCGAGATTCCGATATCATTCATCCAGGCGGCCCTGGGAGACACCGTCAAGATCCCTCTGCTCGGAGAGGAGGAGGAGCATTCGGTGAAGATACATTCAGGAACCCAGCCCGGGGAAATCCTGTCGCTGCCAGGCAAAGGGATGCCGAACCTTAGGAACGGCAGACCGGGAAACCTCTTCGTCAAGATTGTCGTCAAGATACCGAAGAGGCTCACCCAGCAACAACGGGAGCTATTGGAGGCCTTTGCTGGGACAGACCGCCCGCGAAGAGCCAAGAAGGATAAGAATTTTTGGCATAAATTAAAGGGATGAAAACGAGGTCAGTCTAAGAAGGTCATGTTGACAAAGAAAAAGCTAGAGGCATTCAGAAAACTCCTTAACGAAAGGTTGGACGAGCTCTTAAATGAGGCCAACCGGACCGTAACGGGCATGACGTCCCAAAATGACAATCTACCGGATCCTGCCGATAGGGCGACCCTGGAGTCTGACAGGAATTTCACGCTAAGAATCCGTGATCGTGAGAGGAAGCTGATCGGAAAGATCAAAGAGGCCCTGGAACGGATCGATAACAAGACCTATGGTCTCTGCGAGGAGTGTGGCGAAGATATTTCCGAGGCCAGGCTGAAAGCGCGGCCGGTAACGACCCTCTGCATCGACTGCAAAAAACACCAGGAAAACGAGGAAAAGGTCAAGGGTCTGTAGCCACAGCCTCTCAGCGAATAGATTTCATCTCGATGTCCAATCGGTGCAGTTCGGTGATGCCCGGTCTTTTTGGTCGCGGCCTAATCAGGGTGCCCTGATTTGCGACCCACTTGGGCCATCCTCGGGGCGTTGCCCACCAGCCGAAAGCGAACAGCTTCTCAGAAATTCCTCCCCTGGCCGTCGTTTCCCAAAGGGCAGCCCAATATGCTAT
>CAZAGT010000086.1:6724-16066 GCA_964484515.1 uncultured Desulfobacteraceae bacterium
TGCTATAAGCGCACGTGTGCCAGGCCACAATCTGGGAATCCCTACGCGTCGAGACCATCAGCGCCGCGCTTGGGACTCCAAAGGCGGGACGTATCTCACGCGATGTCACACGAAGAGATCATTACGACACATATCAACGCCGACTTTGACGCCCTTTCGTCCATGATCGCGGCCAAGAAGCTCTACCCGGTCGCGTCGCTTGTGTTTCCCGGCTCTCAGGAAAGAAACCTACGGGTCTTTTTTCTCCATTCAGCTTCCTATCTTTTCGATTTCACCAAGTTGAGACAAATCGATTTCAAGGACATCAAACGACTCATCCTTGTTGATACACGCCAGAGAAGTCGAATCGGAAAATTTGCGGAACTGATTGATGGGGGGGATCTCGAGATCCATATTTACGATCACCACCCCGAATCCAATGAGGATATACGAGGCAACATCGAAGTCATTCGGCAACTCGGTTCGACCACCACGATCCTAACCGGAATCATCAGAGAAAGGGGCATAGCCCTTTCCGCGGATGAAGCCACAATCATGTCGCTGGGAATTCATGAAGATACGGGTTCCTTTACTTACGCGAGTACGTGTCCGGAGGATTACCGGGCGGCGGCGTGGCTTGCGGAGCAAGGCGCCAATCACAACCTCATCGCTGAAATGCTCCCGCGGGAACTCAGTGCCGAGCAAGTGTGGTTGCTTAACGATCTCATAGAATCGGCCGCGAAAGTAACGATCAACGGTGTTGAGGTCGTCATCTCCAAGGTCATTACCGATGAATACATTGGGGACTTCGCCGTGCTTGTGCATCGGTTCATGGAAATGGAAAACCTGAAGGTCGTCTTCGCCTTGGCCCAAATGGAGGACAAGATATACTTGGTCGCCCGAAGTCGCGACGACGATGTGAACGTGGCCGAGATTGCCTTAGCCTTCGGAGGTGGCGGTCATCCGCAGGCGGCCTCTGCCTCGATCAAGAATAAGACCTTGATCCAGGTTGAAAGATCTCTGCAGGCCCTGCTCCGCAACCGCATCAATCCTCGCAAAACGGCCGGGGATATGATGTCCTCGCCGGTCATTCGGATATCGCCCGAGGCGACCATCAAAGAAGCCGCCGAACTCATGACCAAGTATAACATCAATGTCCTTTTGGTCATTGATAAGAAGGAGGTATTGAAAGGGTACATCACGCGCCAGATCGTGGAAAAGGCCGTCTATTTCTCCCTTGGCGACATTCGCGTCCGGGAGTATATGAGCATCGAATTCACGGCGGTTGATCCCGGTACCCCGCTCAAGGAGATCCAAGAGCTTATTATCCAAAACAAGCTGCGGATCCTCCCCGTGATCAAAGAGGGAAAGGTCGTGGGTGTCATCACCCGGACGGACCTCTTGAACATCCTGGTCGGCGGCCCGGTTATAACCGACTTCCTTTATGACCCGCGCCACACCAGCCATTTCATCAAAAAGAAGAACATGGCCGCCCAACTCAAAGAGCGGGTGCCACGCAGGATCATTTCTCTGTTTAAGGAGTTCGGGAGCGTCGCGGATAAGGCGGGTTACAGCGCTTATTTGGTCGGCGGATTGGTGCGGGACGTCTTTCTTAAACGAAATAACCTCGATGTCGATATCGTGGTCGAGGGTGACGGTGTGCGCTTCGCCCATGAGTTCGCCGAAAACCATGAGGTGAGAGTAAGGAGCCACCGGAAGTTCGGTACGGCCGTCTTGATCTTCCCCGACGGGTTCAAGGTGGATGTAGCCACGGCCCGCATGGAGTACTACGAATCCCCGGCAGCGCCGCCGATCGTGGAGACCAGCTCCTTGAAACTTGATTTGCTGCGGCGGGACTTCACGATCAATACCTTGGCCATAAAACTCAATCAGCGTGATTACGGCACGCTGGTCGATTATTTCGGGGGACAGAAGGATCTCAGGGAGAAGGTTATTCGGGTCTTACACAATCTGAGTTTCGTTGAGGATCCGACGCGGGTCATCAGGGCCATCCGTTTCGAACAGCGTTTCGGTTTCAAGATCGGGAAGTTAACGCTGGCCCTGATGAAGAACGCCGTAAAGATTAACTCATTCAGGGGACTGTCAGGGCGACGCCTCTTTCTGGAGATGCGACTCCTCCTCATGGAGGAGGAACCTCTCCGGGCCATCGAGAGGATGAACGAGTTTGGCCTGCTACAAATCCTGTCTCCGAAGATCAAGATGACAAAAGCGCTGCGTGAGCTTCTGCAAGAGATTGAAGGCGTCACCACCTGGTTCAATCTTCTCTATTTGGAGGAACCGTGTGAGCAATGGAAGGTGTACTTTCATGGTTTGACATCCTCGCTTGACACAAAGGCCTTAAACGAGCTTGCTGAGAGATTTCAAATGACGGATCAGGAGAGCCGCAAGATGATCGCGCAAAGGCTGAAGGTCAACGAGGTACTTGAAGAGCTTTATCGACATGAGGGAGAGAGCCCCTATCGCCTCTATACATTGCTTTCCCAATGTGATACAGACATCTTGCTTTACATGATGGCCAGGACCGAAAACGAGCACATCAAAAGGCGCATATCCCTCTATTTCACAAAGCTGAAAGGGACCAAGGTCATACTCAAAGGGAGCGATCTGAAAGCCCTGGGCCTCCCGCCCGGGCCGCTGTACAGAGAGGTCTTTGATCGGCTTTTGGAGGCTAGGCTGAACAACCTGATCACCACGAAGGATGATGAGATCAACTTCGTCAGGGATACCTTCGCAATGCAGCCCGGAACCAAGGATGACGCGCTGTGACGCGATTCCGATTTCTTTTCACCCGGAACACGCGACGGTGAGATCTGGAGTGAAGATAGATGAGCAAGAAGAGAATCTTGAGCGGCATGAGACCCACCGGAAAAATGCACCTGGGACATCTCCACGGCGCCCTCAACAACTGGAAACGTCTCCAGGCGGAATACGAGTGTTTCTATTTCGTTGCCGACTGGCATGCCCTGACCAGCGAATACGCGGACACCGCCATCATCAAGGAATCTATCTACGATATGGTCATCGATTGGATTGCGGTTGGCCTGGACCCCGAGGTCGCCACCTTCTTCGTCCAATCCCACCTCCCGGAGCATGCTGAGCTGCATCTCGTGTTTTCGATGATCACCCCCCTGCCCTGGCTTGAGCGGAACCCGACCTATAAGGAGCAGCTTCGCGAGCTGTCGCAAAAGGATCTCTATACCTACGGTTTTTTGGGTTACCCGGTGCTTCAAGCGGCCGACATCCTTATGTACAAGGCCAACGGCGTACCGGTCGGAGAAGATCAGGCCCCGCACGTGGAATTGACCCGTGAAATCGCAAGGCGCTTCAACAACCTATATCAGGACGTCTTTCCAGTCCCGGATGTCCTTCTGACCCCCACGTCCAAATTGCTTGGTATCGATCGCCGTAAGATGAGCAAGAGTTACAATAACGCCATCTACCTTGCGGACCCGAACGAAGAGATCAGCCGAAAGGTCAGTCAAATGATCACTGACCCCCAACGAGCGAAAAGGAGTGACCCGGGCAATCCTGACGTATGCAACGTGTTTTCTTTCCACGAGATCTATACACCGCCGGAGACCGTTGCCCGGATTGATTCGGAATGCCGCACGGCCAAGATCGGTTGCGTCGAGTGTAAAAGGCTTATGGGGTCCAATTTGATCAAGGCCCTCGAACCCTTGCGCGAGAAAAGAAATGAGCTGGCATCGAATATTGACCGAGTGAAAGAGATCATGGCCGAGGGTGATCGAAGAGCGCGCCAAATCGCCCAACAGACCATGGCCGAAGTGAGAGCAGCCATCAAGATGTAGCCCTTATTGAGTGAAACCGCTCAATACGAGAGCCTTCAGCTATCAGCTCTAAGCTGTCAGTTTTAGGGTTCAAGAGAGACGTCCGCATAGTGCTACAGAGGGAATATAGACTAAAGGTTCGCCGAGCTGCTCTGGATAACCGACAACACGCCACAGACGACGGATATTGAGCTTCTGCGCTCAAAACATGAATCCACGATGACGACGAGTGAACACGGACCGACCGCCAAGACCTCGGGCTACGAGGTCAAATTGGAGATCTTCGAAGGACCGCTCGATCTTCTGCTTCACCTAATACGCAAAAACGAGGTGGATATCTTCGACATCCCCATTGCTACGATTACGGATCAGTACCTGGCTTATCTCGACACGATGAGAGCGCTCAATATCTCACTGGCCGGTGATTTCCTGGTGATGGCATCCACACTTGTCCACATCAAATCCAGGATGCTGCTCCCCGCTTCCGAGGAGGACGAAGAAGAGGAAGATCCGCGGGCCGAGATTACCCGGCCTCTTCTGGAGTACTTGCGCTTGAAGGAGGCTGCCGGCGAACTGTCGGAAAGGGATCTTCTGGAGAGAGACGTCTTCAGCAGACCCTTCCCCGATGACTTCAAGACCCAGTTTCAACGTGAAGAACCGTTGCTGGATGTGAATCTATTTCAGCTCATGGACGCCTTCAAGCGTTTGGTGGATCAAACCCTGCCGGGTGCTTCTTTCAAGGTGGAGGTACAGAGGTGGTCCCTTGAAGAAAGGACGACCTTCATCATGGAAACGCTGAAGTCGGTTCGGGCGGTATACTTTCAAGAGCTTTTCGATAACGACAAGACCATTGATGAGTTCATCGTGACTTTTCTGGCCCTTTTGGAATTGATCCACATCGGGATGATCAGGGCTTATCAGCCCTCTCCTGAAAAGGATATCAAGATCGAAGGCCTTTTCAACGACGAGGGAGAAAGCGAAGATGGCCAAGTCGCTGAAACTGATTATTGAGGCCTTGCTTTTCACATCGAATAAGCCCCTTCGTGCCAGGGACATTCACGCCTGCCTACCGGAGGCCAAGATCTCGGAGATCAAAGGCACTTTGAAGATCCTCGAACATGAATACGAATCTCTGGAGCGCAGTTTTGCCCTCAAAGAGATTGCCGAGGGATATCAGTTCAGAACGCGTTCCGAGTACGGTCCATACATTCTGAGCATGCTTCACACGTCTCCCAGCAGGCTTTCCATGGCCGCCCTGGAGACGCTCGCGATCATCGCCTACAAACAGCCGATCCTGCGTCACGAGATCGAACGGTTGAGGGGGGTGGATGTCGGTGGCATCCTCAAGACCCTCCTGGAGAAGGACCTCATTAGAGTGATGGGCCGTAAAGATCTTCCGGGTCGTCCCCTCATTTATGGAACAACCAAGAGGTTCCTCGAAGTGTTCGATCTCAAGGATATCGGATCGTTGCCCAAGCTAAAAGAGATCAAATCCCTCGGGACGGAAGAATTCGTGGCCCGGTCTCTCTCGGAATCACGGGCCGCTGAAGAGCCTACCCCGCAAGGGACCCCCACCGAAGATGCATCCCCAGAGCCAACGGATTAATCGAATCCTTTCGCTGGCCGGTGTCACATCCAGACGCAAGGCGGATGACCTGATAAAGGCGGGGCGAGTGACGATCAACGGACAGGTCGTCACCCAGGTAGGCGTCAAGGCCGTTTGGGGTTCGGATAGCATCAAGGTAGATGGCCGCGAGATCCCCCTGCTCAACGCCCGCATCTATTTGATGCTCAACAAGCCCTTTGGTTACATCTCCTCACTCAGCGATCCCGCTGGCCGGCCGATTGTCTCCGATCTCTTGAAAGACGTCCCCGAGAGGGTCTATCCGGTCGGCAGGCTTGATTTTGACAGCCTCGGGCTCCTCCTTCTCACCAACGATGGCGAATGGACCTATCGCCTGACCCATCCCCGCTTCCGGGTACCAAGAACCTACAAAGTCACGCTAAATGGGGTGATCTCTCATCGAGCCCTGGAGACATTGCGAAATGGCGTCCAATTGCCTGATGGCTTCAGCGGCCCCGCCAAGGCCAGACAGATCGGAGAAAAGGGCGGCAGGAGCGTCATTCGCCTCACCCTCCGTGTCGGAAGATCACGGATCGTCAGGCGGATGATGGAGGCGGTCGGCTACCAGGTGGTTCAGCTTGTCCGAACGGGATTCGGCGTTCTCGAGCTAGGAGATCTCAAGATCGGGACGTACCGTTACCTCGACCCTGATGAGGTTCGGGACATGCAAAAACTCGTCGGCCTGGACTGACTTTTTGGTTGCAAAACCTCCGATATCCGTTATACTCCCATCTTCCAGCCTGATCTTCCACAAACGGATTCGACCGATCTTCTCATGGGCGGTTAACTCAGCGGGAGAGTGCCATCCTCACACGGTGGAAGTCGTGGGTTCAAATCCCACACCGCCCACCATCCCAATAAAAACAATCAGTTACATGCGATGCCACCTGAAAACGGGTGGCATTTTTATAGGCTGCTTGTTCTTGCGGGTCCGCCTTGGCGATCAAGGGCCGCGGCTTTCTTAACCGAAAACCTAACTGACGGAACAAACGCTGGCACTGGCGAACCCCAAGCTCAATCCCATATTGCTGGCGAATATGATGCGAAAGGAGCTTGCCATCCCATAAATTGGCATTCAACCCGAAATCAGCCGGATTTGAGCGCAGAGCTTGCTCGATCTCCTGAAGTTGTTGGTCATTAAGCCTCCGCGGCCTTCCAGGCCGATCCGCATCTGCCAATCCGGAAAGCCCTTCCGCCTCGAATCGGTTTACCCAATAGGCAACCGTTCGAGGCGAGTCGCCCAACAGCTCAGCCACCTGACGGCAGTTCATCCCCTGGGCAACCATGAGGATGGCGTGCAATCGATGGTCATAGCGGGCTTCATATGACCTGCGGATTTCATCTTGCAGAATGAGTACGACCGTTTTGTCGTCGGAGATATGTATTTGTTTCATGCATTGAGCATATCATAGCTCAATCTATTCCGCAATTATTTATGTCGTCCTGTATAACCATCCTCGCAATATTGTTTCTAGCGGTCCGACTGGGCACGTCTCAAAGATTTGTGGTGCGTCACATAATATATACGCGCATCATATAATGGGTTCTTCACATAAAAGAGCCCACAATATTTTTCTCACAGAGAAGGTCCGCAACCGATGAATCCTCACAGAGATTCGATAAACGACTACGCAGCTTGGCTCATAGCATATTTTCGGTGAACTTGTAGGATGGCACCAATCTCGGAGGGGAGGGCAGTGAAGCGCACCAAATGGGTCTGACTGTCTACCCCTCTGTGCTCGACGACCTTGCCATAGAAGCTAGCAGTCGGCAGCTCTCCTTCCGCATCCACCAAGTTCATCTCAAGATCGGCAAGAAGGTCAATCGATTCATCCATTAGGGCTTCCGCACCGCTTCTGGAAAGTCGAACGACAAAGCCCCGGATACTTTCACTGCCGGTTTGTTTGCCGCTAATGATTTTGCACCGTATGGCAATCTGCACTTTCAAAGTAACCATCGCCCGCTCCCTAGCCTCTAACGCCAAGTTAAATGAACCTGCAATCCCCCCTACCTCATAGACCACCAGAGGCGCGCCGGCTCCTTTTGCAAGTACCTTCAACTCCCTATCAATACGCAACATTTCACCAGCCTTATTCTTTACAGATTCAGAAATGAGGATTTGCCCTCCCACTGTAAAAGACTCGATGCGGCTGGTCATATTCACTCCGCTGCCGACTACCGCATACTTACTCCGCTTTATAGATCCGATGTTACCGAGTATGACATCGGCTTCGTTCAACCCTATGCCCATCTCGAGCTCAGGCAAAGCCTGGGAACGATTCCTTTCATTTACCTCTGCCATCGCGTTTTGCATAGTGATGGCGCATGCAATCGCACTCTGAGTCTTGGCTGGCAATTCTTGAGGGGCTCCGAAGACGACCAGCAGTGAATCCCCAACGATTTCATTGACGGTCCCTTTGTATCTCTCGATCACGTCTATCATCACCTCGAAGTAGCCGTTAAGCAGTTGAACCACTTGCTCAGGTTCGAGGTCTTCTGAAATTGATGTGAAGCCTCGCAGGTCGCTCATCAGAATAGTGACCGTCCGTCTCTGCCCACCCAGGGACAATCCTTTAGGGGAGTCAAGGATGACCTCGACGACCTCTTTTGAGAGGTACCGACCAAATGACCTGCGAATGAAGAGACGGGCAAGATAGTCTTTTCTTGCGTAAGATTCAATGATGTAAGCAGCGACCATCCCAATGATGTTTGCGCTGACGAAAAAAAAGTTGTTTCTCGTCAGGATAAGGAAGGGCGTTTTAGAAATCCATATCGCCGCAATCTGGTAACATATGACGATAATCCAGCCTACTAGTGTTGCCCACTCGAATCTCAGTCTGATAACTGTATAACCGAACATGAAAACGAGGATCAAACCAGGATAATAGGAGAATGCTACCGGAGGGGGAATAACAACTATCATTGCGATAATGCCAAGTCCGGCAAGGGTCATCAGGCCGGCGAGTAAGGCCTGCATGTTATGCTTATTGAAGTGAGAGGAGAAGGAAAAAAGAAAGACAACTAGCACACTGGGACAGACAATCCCATAACGAATAATCCGAAGTATAGTCTGGTTTTCCGAAACTAACTTTGTATCGAGTAAACCAAAAACTCCGTAAAAAAACGAACCAAGAACGAGCGAAAAGCGGACATACTTCAACGATTTCCTAAAGTAATCCTCACGAAAGCCATCTTCAAGAGATTGTAATTCACCCGAAAATGAAAGGCTTAAAAAATCTGCTCTCATGTTCTTTACCCCAAAATATGTTATGGATGGCTCCTTCTCCGAAAAAATCAAGGTAGCCTAATCTCTTGACCATTCGGCAGGTCGATTAGGCCTGAGTGCGCCGACTTCAGCGACTCAGCTAAACCTTCCAACATCTAAACGTCAATACAAAAACGACCCACTTCCATGAAGAACGATTGGCCCAACCTTGGGTTTGGTCTTGATCAAACCCATTGAAATCTATAGCGGGGGGCCGTGAGAGTGGAGGCCCGAGCCTGCGGGTGAACCACAAAGGTCGCA
Source organism: uncultured Desulfobacteraceae bacterium (assembly GCA_964484515.1). Classification (GTDB taxonomy): domain Bacteria; phylum Desulfobacterota; class DSM-4660; order Desulfatiglandales; family HGW-15; genus CAZAGT01. Next base: position 15,663 of record CAZAGT010000086.1, read on the forward strand.
TGCCTCACTTTAGGATACCGTGGCTCCTCTGGCGCATAGAGTGAGAGGTTGCTGCAAGGATGTGAACTGGAAATCATTGGTAGCGGAGGATCGCTCTGAGGCCACGCTGGGAGAGCGGCGAATTATATTGTCAGGATTTGCATCCGCAGTATGCCCCCGACGAGGTCGGTACATTATGTTTGTGTTCCCTCCATGGATGCCCATCAGATGCTGTTGGGGGTGCAGTACATTTGTTGATAATCATTTACTACGGGGAGCACCTAATAGTTTGCGCATATTGATATACTGGTTATAGCTAATTTACAGCTACGTCATTTAACGAATGCAAACTACTTTATGACCCCCGTAGTAAAAGGCACCTCCTTGATCGCAATCCAGATTGCGATCTGCTAAAAGCACTTGGA
>CAZAGT010000087.1:0-15872 GCA_964484515.1 uncultured Desulfobacteraceae bacterium
CGAGACATCAAACCCGAGGAAGTTGCCCCTGTGCACATAGTAGTTGTCGGCCAAGAGATCCGCATCGGCGACAATGATGATCGTCGCGCTCTCCTTGGCGACCTCCAGGTGTTCCACCACCTCTTTCTCTTCAGCCTTGGTATCTTCCTCTGTTGTCTCCTCGGAGTCTTCTTGCTTCTTCTCCTCTTTGGGCGGACCGGCCGGAAAGGCGGTCTTGAAGAGGCCGCGAACTTGGACGGCAATATTGAACCGTTCACCGGCGGGGACAAAGTCTCGGCGAATACTATCCACCCCGAGGTTCACCTTGAAGGTGTCGATCAGGGCCGCGTTTCTGCTCGATTGTACCAGGGGGACAAACTCGTAGCTGCTGTCGCCCTTCTTTTCGATCGCTCCGGCGACGGGAAAGAGCATGCTTTCGAGCTGAGCCGTGATCACCTCCTTGCTGTTGAACGCGGCCCCCCGAGCCGATATCCAGGTCGGATTCTCCTCGATTTGGTTTTGGCCGGTTCGAAGCCGGGTCTGCTGGTCCATATCGGCCACGGCTCTCTTCATATCCACCGTTGCGCCCCAGGCTCCGAGGAGTTTTTCCATGGATGTGCTGGAGGGTATTGTAAAGCGTTGTTGACCCTGGCTCCGGTCTGAGACACAGAAGGGATCCACGAACACGGCGGCATTGCCGCCCCTGAGCACATACTGATCGATAGCGTATTGCATCTTGGGGCTCAGCGCCTTGGGGTGGATGATCAAGAGCAGATCGATCTCGGGGTCGATCGTCCCGGCAGTCGTGTCAACATCCTGCACGTCGTACGTCTTTCGCAACTCCTCCACAAAGAGCCAGGGCTCGCCGAACATGGGTTGGCGCGGAATCCCCATGCCTGTCGGAAATCCGGTGAGCGGCAGCGAGCTGATCAGGCCGATGACCGTTTTTTCGAACGACTGAAGCCGCTGGATCAGCCGCGTCACATCATATTCGATCAGGGATTCTCGCGCGGGATCAAGAACCGGAATGGTTTCCTCCTGGTCCTCGGCCAAAAAGGCGAGACCGCAGTAGATGTCGTCTCCCGTAGGGAGCTGCATCGGTCGAATGCCGTACTTCTGGGCCCACTCTTCCTCGTCGGAGTCCGGCTTCGGGTCGTAGAGTTGCACCTTGACCATTCCGCGGCTGGTGCGTTCATACTCCGTCAGGAATTCGCGGACCCGGTTGGCGTATAGTTTCACGTTATTGGGAAAGTTGCGATTGCTGCGGCTGTAAAAGAACTTGATGGTGACCGGGTGCTCCATTGCCGCCAGGACTTTCTGAGTCCCCTCGGAAAGGGAATAGATCTTATCCTCGGTCGTATCCCATCGGATGTTGGCATGGGAGAATATGACGTTGAAGAGAATCAGGATCACAAGCAGGACAACGAGTCCCGTTACGGATAGCAGCGTCTTCCTGTAGTCATAACCGCGCTTGCTGACCATGAGACAGCCTCCTCTAGGCGGCCCTGCGGTTTTGCAGGACGACGCCGTTGGCGAATAGCATGAAGAAGATCACCGAGAAGTAGTAGAAAAGGTCTCGGAGATCCACGACACCGCGCTCGATCGAGACGAAGTGGGGCATGAAGCTGAAACCGGAGACCACCTGAACAAGCCATATGGGCGCCCATCCGCTCAGGATCTCGGTGACCGGGGCCCAACCGGCCAGGACCAGGAACAGGCAGATGACGACGGCCAGGATGAAACTGATGACCTGGTTGCGGGTGAGGGATGACGTCATGATGGCGACGCTCAGGTAGGCGCCCGCCATCAGGAAGCTGCCCAGGTAGGCCGAAAAGACGGCTCCCAAATCCGGATCTCCCAAGTAGACTACCGTGAGGACCAAGGGAAAGGTGAGCACGAGGGCCGTCCCGATGAAAAGCCAGGCCGCAAGAAACTTCCCCAAGATGGCCTCGGTCAACCTAATGGGCAAGGTCAGGATGAGTTCGATCGTTCCGGTCCGCCGTTCATCGGCCCACAAGCGCATGCCGATGGCCGGCACCAGAAAGAGATAGATCCAAGGATGCCATTGGAAAAAGGCCCGCAGATCCGCCTGCCCCGTTTCGTAAAAACGGCTCACCGAAAAGGTGAAAAAGCCGACCAGGAGGAGAAAGATGACGATAAAGACATAAGCCACCGGAGACTCGAAGTAGCCGACAAGCTCCCTTTTGATGATCGCCTTCGTATTCTTGAGAAACCCGCTCATCGTACATCCTCCGTGCGATCTGTGGTCGTGATCATCCGAAACACCTCATCCAGACGGCCGTTCTCCACATGGAGGGTCTCCGGGACGGTTGATTTCGCCTGGAAGTGTTGGATGATCTGTTGGACCGGCGACACGCCGGGCTCTATGGGATAGGCCCGTAGAGTTACATCGACCTGGCCCTCGCTGACGACCTCGACCTCTCCGACACCCGCGATCGCCCTGATATCGCTCTGAAGATCCCCGTCTTCCGGCTTTCTGACCTTGAAGCAGACGGCCCCCCGATAGGCAGACCTCGTCTTGAGACCGTCCGGCGTATCGTCGGCCGCGATCCGGCCCCTGTCGATGATAATGGCGCGTGTACAGACGGCCTCGACCTCCTCGAGGTTATGGGTCGAAAGGATGATCGTCTTCGTACGCGCCATGTCTCGGATCATGGTCCGCACCTCGTGTTTCTGGTTCGGATCCAGGCCGTCAGTGGGCTCGTCCATGATGAGGTGTTCAGGGTCATGCAGGATGCTCTGCGCAAAGCAGACCCTTTGCTTGAACCCCTTCGAAAGGGTGTTGATCGTCTGATAACGAACATCGCCCAGGAAACAGCGCTCCAGGGTCTCTTCAATCCGTTGCGCCTTTGCGCGGCCGGTGAAGCCCCTGATCTCGGCCACGAAATCGAGGAAATCGACGACCGGCATGTCGGGGTAGACGGGAGCGTTCTCGGGCAAATATCCGATCTTCATGCGGGCGGCCAGCGAATCCTCGATCACATCGCTCCCACCGACCAACGCCGTGCCTGACGTGGGCGGCAAGAAGCCGGTGATCATCCTCATGGTGGTTGACTTGCCCGCGGCATTGGGCCCCAAAAACCCGAGTACCTCGCCGTGCTCCACCTTGAAAGAAATGCCGTCAACCGCCAATTTCTGGCCGAAGGTCTTGGTCAGTTGCCTTGCTTCGATCATGACTCTCTTCCTGTCCGGTTGGAGGTTAAAAAAAGGGAGCCCGAGAATGGCTCGGTGGCCGTCTCGGACTCCTCGATTATCTGTTCTTCTGGTTTATACGCGTTGTGCGCTCGTTCTGGAACATGGATCCGAATCAGGTATCAATCAGGTATTTCGTTTCCAAGAATATTTGGATCTTACGAATCCCGTCGCCTCAGTCGATCCAACGTCAAAATGAGGTGAAGTTGAATCCTACTCGAGCCAACGCTCGCTCGAAAGGCGCTTATCATAGGATGTCGGTTAGAATGTGCAAGTGAAATTTTCATCCTGACCATCCCGAGGAGCGTTGCATGCTCCGAGGGATTCCCGTCTCTAATACATATCGGGAGGCGGAGGTGTATGGGGCCGCGGTTTCTTCTCCTCCGGCTTCTCCGCCACCATTGCCTCGGTCGTCATCAACAGACCCGCCACCGAGGCCGCATTCTGAAGTGCAAAGCGCGTCACCTTGGTCGGATCGATCACCCCCGCCGCCATCAGGTCCTCATACTCCCCGCTCTCCGCGTTGAACCCGTGGTTGCCCTTGCTACCCATCACGCGCTGAACCACCACCGAGCCCTCATAGCCCGCATTGTTCGCAATCTGCCGCACCGGCTCTTCCAACGCCCGCCGCACCAGGTTCACCCCCAGCTGCTCGTCTCCTGAAAGCGTCATCTTCGTCAACCCGCTCAGTGCACGTACCAGCGCCACACCGCCGCCCGGCACGATCCCTTCCTCTACCGCCGCTCGGGTCGCATTCAGGGCGTCCTCCACCCGGTCCTTCCTCTCCTTCATCTCCATTTCCGTGGCCGCCCCCACATTGATCACCGCCACTCCGCCGATCAGCTTCGCCAACCGTTCCTGCAGCTTCTCACGATCGTAATCACTGGTCGTCTCATCGATCTGCGCCCGGATCTGCTTCACCCGGCCCTCCAGGTCCTTGCGGCTGCCACCACCATCAATGATCGTCGTGTTCTCCTTGTCGATCGACACCCGCTTCGCCGTGCCCAGATCCTCCAACGTCATGTTCTCCAGCTTGATCCCCAGATCCTCCGTGATCACCCGACCTCCAGTCAGGATCGCTATATCCTCCAGCATCGCCTTGCGGCGATCGCCAAACCCCGGCGCCTTCACCGCCGCACACTTCAGCGTCCCGCGCAGCCTGTTCACCACCAGCGTCGCCAACGCCTCGCCTTCCACGTCCTCGGCCACGATCAGAAACGGCCGGCCCATCTTCGCCACCTGCTCCAGGATCGGCACCAGGTCCTTCATCGCACTGATCTTCTTCTCATGCAACAGGATGTAGGGATCCTCCAGCGCCACCTCCATCTTCTCCGCGTCCGTCACAAAGTACGGGCTCAGATACCCCCGGTCAAACTGCATCCCTTCCACGATCTCAAGCGTCGTCTCCATACTCTTCGCTTCCTCGACCGTGATCACCCCTTCCTTTCCAACCTTCTCCATCGCCTCCGAGATGATCTCCCCGATCGTCGCGTCGTTGTTCGCCGAGATCGTCCCTACCTGCGCAATTTCCTTCTTGTCCTTCGTCGGCTTGGACAGCTTCTGCAACTCCTCCACCACCGCCGTCACCGCCTTGTCGATCCCACGCTTGATCGCCATCGGGTTCGCTCCCGAGGTCACCAGCTTCGACCCCTCACGGTACATCGCCTGCGCCAGGATTGTCGCTGTGGTCGTCCCGTCCCCGGCTACATCCGAGGTCTTCGACGCCACCTCCTTGACCATCTGGGCACCCATGTTCTCAAACTTGTCTTCCAGCTCGATCTCCTTGGCCACCGTCACACCGTCCTTGGTTGTCTTCGGTGAGCCCCACGATTTCTCCAGCAATACGTTACGCCCCTTCGGCCCCAGCGTCACCTTGACCGCATTGGCCAGCGTATCCACCCCCAACAGCATCTTCTCCCGGGCCGTTGCGCTATACTTGATTTCCTTTCCCGCCATCTCTTTTCCCCTCCTCCCTATTTCTCAAACACCGCGATGATGTCCTCTTCTCGCAATATCAAATGCTCCACCCCGTCAATCCGGATCTCGCTGCCGCCGTACTTCGTAAACAACACCCGGTCGTTCTTCTTCACCGTCAACGGCACCCGCTCGCCTGAGTCGTTTATCTTCCCCGCACCCACGGCGATCACCTTCCCTTCCTGCGGCTTCTCCTTGGCCGTGTCCGGTATAATGATCCCGCCGGAGGTTTTCTCCTCCTCGTCGGTCCGGAGCACCACCACCCTGTCATGCAACGGCCTGATCTTCATCCCTCATAACCTCCTTTTATTTTCAGCTCTGTTTCCAGGACAGGTCCCCAGTTTGCCACAACAACTTAACTAGCTGATATTGCTAATATTAATTGAAACGCGAAGAAAGTTAAACACCATTTGCCGCTTGTCAAGTCCCCGACAGGATTATTTTGGTCGACTATGATACTGTCGAAAAACTGGCTTCTGAGAGGCTGGTGGAAAATGCCCAGGTGCAAGACTTCCGAAACCGGGGACCCGCCCCGAAGGGGTGGGGACTGAGCCGAGCGAAGCGAAAGTAAAGAAATCCTGAGGAATCAAGCGGATGCGAAAGGCTTGAGGCCTGAGGCTTAAGGCTCGAGGCGAAAGCTGGATACTCTAGATCTTCTTCCTCATGCCCCATGCCGTGCGGCGCCCGGCGTGTCTGCGTCAGGTCATCGGCCGTGCCGACCAGGGTAATCCGCGTGAGGATTTCCTGCTCGACCGCACTTGTCACTTCGACCAGGGCCCGCAGAGGCCCGGCCCCTCCTTCTGCGGCTGGGCAAGGGCGGGGGTCGGACCACAGGAAGCGGAGCATCCATGAGGGGAGGCAGTCGTTGAGATGGGCGAAAGACGTTGCGATCTTTCTGCCTGGGTATTCCTTTCCGGCTTCGCGCCGACGATAGCTGTCTTCTACATGTGCATGATCACGAATTTGAAGACGGCGCGAGTGCCTATCTGGTAACGGCGGGACGTTAAAGTCTGGTTGAAAAGGGTGCCAAAATGGTTCAGACTGCCTGCACCGCAAACACAGGCAACTGTTAGGCCCTTTACAAAAGGGGCGTTTCAGAGGTTCGTTGCGCTATTCAGAGGGTGAGGAGGCCTTCTCAAATGGAATACAGGAACAGGAGCACCCTGCCGATCATCTGCCCTTACAAGCCCGAGATGACACAGCAGGACCTGGCGGACCTGGCACTTCAACTGCGAAGAGACGTCATCGAATTGACCTGGTTTTCAGGAACCGAGTCGAGCCATGTGGGCGGAGAGCTCTCCTTGGCCGACATCATGGCGGTCCTATACGGCAAGATTCTAAAGCTGGACCCTGAAAATCCGGAATGGGATGATCGCGACCGCCTCATCCTGTCAAAAGGACACGCCTCGGCAATCACCTATGCCGCCATGGCCTGGCGGGGGTTCTTTGACAGGGCAAGGTTGTGGAACGAGTTTAACCGGGTGGATGGCAAACTAGAGGAACACGCCAACATGGAGCTGGAAGGGATCGAGGCTCCCACCGGCTCCCTCGGAATGGGCCTTTCAAACGGTTGCGGCATGGCCTGGTGCGCCAAGCACAGTAGCAAGGGGCGTTTTCCGTCGCACCGGGTGTTTGTCATCCTGAGTGACGGCGAGTGCACCGAGGGGCAGACCTGGGAGGCTGCGATGCTTGCCGCTCATCTCAAGCTGGATAACCTCATCGCCATCGTCGATTATAACCAATTCATTATCTCCGGCAGGACACGCGATGTCCTGGACGTCGAACCTTTCAGCGAAAAATGGCGCAGTTTCGGGTGGGATGTTCAAACGGTCAACGGGCATGACGTCGCTGAGCTTGTCGAGGCATTGGAGACCGCCCGCGCGCCGACCAGGGCCGTTGGAAAACCCAGGATTATCCTTGCGGAGACGGTTAAGGGCTATCCCATTTCTTTTATGATGGCGGATGCCGTCAACTGGCATGCGGGGCACCTGGACGAAAGCCAGTACCGCCGGGCGTTGGAGGAATTGGGCCATGAATGAAGAGACCATGTATGGCGTTTCATTGAAGGGGATGCGGGCCGTTTTGGGTGAAACGCTGGTCGAGTTGGGGCACCGTAACCACCGGTTGGTGGTCATCGATTGTGAGACGGGGACGGCTACCAATATCGTCGGTTTTAAGCGGGCCTTCCCGGATCGCTACGTCACCACCGGCGTGGCGGAGCAAAACGGGGTCAGTTTCGCCTTCGGTGTCGCCCGCTCGGGCTATCTGCCCGTCGTGCCCCTTTTCGGAGCCTTCCTCACCAAACGGGCCTACGACCAGATATTCATCCAAGTGGCCTACGCCAATGCCAATGTGAAGTTGATCGGTTGTTACGCCGGGCTCACGTCACCCAATACCGGCGCGACCCATCAGACGATCAACGATGTCGCCATGATGAGATCATTACCCAACATGCTGGTCCTTGAACCTGCCGATTCATCTGAATTGAAAGATGCCCTTTTTGCGATCGTTGAATACGAGGGGCCGGTCTATCTCCGTATGATCCGCGGAGACATCCCGCAATACGATGGTAGGGTCGTGCCTGTAGACCACCAGTTCCGCCTGGACAAGTCGACGGTCCTGCGGGAGGGCCGCGATGTCAGCCTGATCGGTAGCGGACTGATGGTCGCGCGGTGCATGGAGGCCGCCGAAATACTGCAAAGAGAGGGGATCGAGGCCGAGGTCGTCAACTGTTCGGCTATAAAGCCCTTGGATGCTGAAACCATCCTGCGGTCGGTTCGCAAGACCAACCGTGCGGTCACGGCCGAGAATCACTCCATCATCGGTGGCGTGGGCGGTGCCGTGGCGGAGATGCTCAGCGAGAAGCATCCCGTCCGCCTGAAGCGCGTCGGCATTATGGACAAATTCGGGGAGTCCGCAGCCCTGGAAGACCTCTTTCTAAAATATGGATTGACCAGCCAGGCCGTCGTCGATGCCGCCAAAGGGCTTCTGAGAGCCGATTGATCCTGCTCGCACATGGGCGTAGCTGACTCCCGTGACGACAGGTGGCGAGCCTCATTTTTTGATTGTATATCAGGCTGCGTGTATTATTTTAAAATTGAATAGAGCATGTGGTTTCATCATACTCTATCCTCCTTTGACCCCTCGAGTTCCCTCCTTATCTCGGGGGGTTTTTTTATCTCAGCATGAGCCCTGCCAACAGACCGATTAGGACCTAGCTCGGCCTATTCAGTGAAGGCCTTGAATAGCATGCTCGCACCAACCATGGAGGTGCCATGGTACGCGGCGTCAAAGATGTCCTGATCGCGCCAGCCCATTTCGCGCAGGGCATCGATATCGGCCTTCTTCACCTCATCGGGGGTCTTGACCACCTTGAGCACGAAGAGGAGGAGGGCCTTTTGCGATTCTTCGAGGGGAGCCTGCTCCGGATGGTTCCTCAGGGCCTCCAGGTCCTCTTCCGACATCTCGCCCGCTTGTTTCAAGATACCGGCGTTGAGATTGATGCAAAACTGATAGTCATAGGCGTTCGCCGCCAGGTAGCGAATCATGGCCAGAAGCCCCATATCCAATCTTTCATGGTTCAGGTAGTAACGAATGATGCCGCTCTGTTGCAGCGCCAGCTCCGGGCTCGCACTCATCAACACCAGGGGCTCGGGCACCGGAACCTGAGACGGCATAACGGAATAGGCTTCGGCGACCTTGCCGGTCGCCTCTTCGGGCCTTACATGACTCAGCATGAACATCTTGATTTCCTCCTTGGCTTCTGGGATGAATGGTGGGGATATCCTGCGGACGTCATATGCGGGCACAGCCCGCGCTCAACGTCTCATAAGCCTCATTCATAGCCTCCGCAAGCCCTGCCGGTCAAGGGGTGGATACGCTGTTTAGGTACGTACCCAATGGTAGCGAGAGCAGGCGCAAGCGAATATGTCGAAGTAGGAGGAAAGATGAAGATAACAGCTTGGGCTTTCATCTTACTTTGCAGCACCCTCGCGATTCCATATGACTACGGTGCCGCCCTTACGAAGGAGGACATTCCCGCCTCCTACACCAATATCTTTATCGACACGGCCGGACGACTCCACATCAAGGACCCCAACGGCAACCGCTACGATCTTCGGTCCGAAACTCCCAGGTATTCCCTCAATATGCTGCGTGGCAACCCCCGGGGTTCGGCAAAGGGTATCGATTTCCATTTCAAAGATAGCGAGCACGGAATCACCCTCGACGCGGGTAGACTCTATTACGGATTCATCAAGTACGGCGACGGACGCTATAACTTGCCTGTCTACTACAAGGACTTTAGCAAGATCGCCGAAGGCCGGGCCGGCATCAACATCGCCGACACGCTCGACGGCCGATACGATATGATCGACTGGGAGACGATCCGTCGGGGAACACTCGGGTACCGCGTGGTGGACGAAGAGGGAAACGTACTCTACGACGGCAAGATCGCCTTCGTAGGAAAGGGGCCTTTCAAGGTCGACACCTGCATCATCGAAGGACCGTTTGTACACAAACTCGGACCGCACGGCCTGACCGTCTCCTTTGAAACGAATCGGCCGGCCCGAGGCGAGGTAACCATCAACGGCCAGATCTTTTCCGATGCGGGCAACACATTGAAACACGAAATCCCGGTTGGGGGCCTTTCCCCTGACACCCTCTATCCATACACCGTGACTACGGATGAAGGCCTGCAGCGGCAGGACCATGAAATTCGGACGGCACCTGCGCCGGGCTCCAGGAAACCGTTTACGTTTGCCTATGCGTGTGACTCACGCGCCGGTCCGGGCGGCGGGGAGAGGGATATCGGCAATGTCAATGCCTACATGATGAAAAAAATCATGGCCCTGGTCTGTGAGAGGGATGCGGCCTTTCTGCAATTCACGGGCGACTTGATAGACGGCTACGCAAACAGCATCCCCGAGCAGCGGGTGGAATACGGCAATTGGAAACGGGCCATCGAGCCCTGGGCGAGCTATATCCCGGTCGTCCCTGCCTTCGGGAATCACGAGTCTTTGGTCTACCTCTGGGAAGACGGCTCCGCGTTGGGCATGGTCTGTGATCGGTTCCCCTATGAGTCGGAGTCGGCCGAGGCCGTCTTCGCGGATGAGTTCGTAAATCCTGAAAACGGGCCGCAGAGCGAGGATGGAGCGGCCTATGACCCTGACCCAAACCAGACTGACTTCCCGAGTTATAGGGAGAATGTCTTCTACTACGTCTACGACAACGTGGGAATGGTCGTGCTCAATTCAAATTACTGGTATAGCTATAATCTGCCTGAGAAGACCTATATCGGCGGGAATCTGCATGGCTACTTCATGGACAACCAGCTGGCGTGGTTGGTGAGGACGCTCGAACGCTTGGAAGAAAATCCGAACATCGATTTCGTTTTCGTAACCCAGCACGCGCCGGCCTTTCCCAGTGCCGGCCATGTGGACGACGCTATGTGGTACGCCGGCTCCAATCACCCAAGGCCCTATGTAGCAGGAAGACCCGTTCCGGACGGGATCATTGAGAGGCGGGATGCGTACTGGCAGGTACTCCTGGATCACCCCAAGGTCGTCGCCGTCCTCACGGGTGACGATCACAACTTCAGCATGTTACAGGTCAAGGAAGGGGTGGGCATCTACGACAGACGAAGTTACACGCCTCGTCGCCCTCTGAAGCTCACACGACCCATCTGGCATATCAACAACGGTGCTGCCGGCGCGCCCTATCACAGCCGTGAATGGACACCCTGGTATGATCACCTTGAAGGCTTCACAACTCAGAACGCCGTCGTCTTCTTCCACATCGACGGCCCACGCGTTGAGATCGAAGTCATCAATCCCGATACCCTAGAGAAGATAGTTCCACGCCGCCTGCTTGTTCATGGAATTGGCTCGCTTCAGCGACAGGCCCAATAGATATATCCCTTAGCTAATGCTTCATTGCCAAGGGCATAAGCGCTCGAACCTTCTCAACAATCTCCTGCGCAATCTCCGACGATCGGCCGGTCTTCGACGCGGCCGTGACGGCATCGACGCCCGCCGGCGGCTTCCCGCAATCCTCACCATCGGCGGTCGTAATGAGAAACACTTTCTCCCTGGCCTCGAACTCTTTTAGGAAATCGCTGACCGCCCGGTTCAACCTCCATGCAATACACGTGTTGGCGATGATGACGGCATTGTACTCCTCCGGCGACTCTGCTTCGAGTTCCGCCACATCGACAACCCGGATGTAACACGCATCCTCCTTGAGCGCATCGGTCACCTGAGTCACGATGCTCTCCTTGAACGCGCTTTGCTGGGTGGCGATAAGGACCTTGCGGCCGCAGTTGACCACATCGCCGATCTCCAATCTCTCGACGGGCCGAATCGCACAGCCCCCAAAGGCCACACACCCAAAGATCAAAAGGCAACGATACATAGCATACAAGCCTTTCGTTTCGTTTTCAGCGCAAACGCCGTGCCGCATCCACAATCGATCCATGGCTGCTATTTCCGCATGATGAGCGCGGCCAGGATTCCGCCAAGGGTCGCCTGTACCAGGACACTCAAGAACCATGTCAGGGCCATTCGGTAGGGGATCGGCAACACCGAATAGGTCCCGTATCCCATGCCGATACCGACCGCGACTCCGTACAGGAGGCCGAATTGAATCCCTTGGCTAAGGCTCTTGTCAGTGGCAAGCCAGGCGAATATGCAGACAAACGCGAAGGCCTGAATAAGCATCGTCACGTACATCAGGGCCGTCTTCATCTCAGCCATCGGTCGCCAGAGTTCGGAAGTGGCCTCATAGGCGGAACGCAAGATCACGCCATTGACCACAAAATCGAGCACGGCCCAAAGGATGAATACCACCAACCCTGACACTACGATCTTCTTGAACATGTGACCCTCCTTTGCTCCCTTGCCCTTCTGCGGAAATCAATCCTCAACGGTGCTGAACCCGCGAAATCCCACAGTGGTTCTGCCCGGGGCTTGGACGGTGTGCCTCGATCCACCTCATGGTGACTTTGGATTGTAATGGCAGACGTACGCTCGCCCCGGTGCAAAACGGTCGGGTCCCCGCACGATCGGCCTTCCCACGGCCTCGGCAATACCCTTCAACATGCCGCTGAAGACCCACTGATGAAACGGATACAGGACGTACCAGTAGATCAACCCCGAAAGCCCGCTCGGCAGGTACCTGGAGAGCTGCTGAAGTTCCGTACGGCCGTCTCTCAGAGGGTGAATTGTAAATTCGAGTGTGGCCTCTCCCGGGAACTTCATCTCGGCCAAAAGCTGAAGCCGACGGGGCGCTTCAATCTCCAACACCCTGAAAAAATCGACGGCATCACCCGTATAGAGTTCAGTTGGATGGCGCCGGCCCCGTCGAAGACCACTTCCGCCGACCGCGCGATCGATAGCCCCGCGCAACAGCCACAAGAAATCAGCGGAATACCAGCCCATGCGTCCGCCGATCCTGCCAATCGGCTGCCACACCTCTTCCGGGCTTGCCTGTAGCACAATCCGGTAACCGGCCTCCATCACCGTACCGCCGGCGTAGGGAGCGTCTCCGCATTGAAGCCATTCCGGGATGGGTATCGACCCGGCATCGGTCCAGCAGGTATCGACACACTCATTCTTTACGAGCCCCAGAGCAAGGCGGATCGTCTCCCGGCAGCCGAGCAGGTCCTGAGGGATGATCGCTCGGATGCGGTCCTCGCGGCACACCACCGGGTTGCTCAGGCCCTCGGCCAGCGGTTTGGCGATGTAGGCCGGGACCGGTGTCACCAGGTGAATCCAGTAGGAAGTCAGGCGCGGTGTGAGTACCGGAACGGGGATGATCCAGCGCTTCGCCAGACCGGCCTCCTCGGCGTATATCTCCATCAAGCGCTGGTACGTGAGGACGTCGGGACCGCCGATGTCATAGGTTCGCCCCGCGGTCTCCTCGTGCTCGAGACAGCCCTGGAGGTAATTGAGAACGTTTCGAATCGCAATCGGCTGGACCGGATTTCGCACCCAGCGCGGCGTCGTCATGATCGGAAGCCGTTCGACGAGATAGCGCAGGATTTCAAAAGAGGCGCTCCCCGAGCCCAGGATCATGGCGGCTCGCAAGAACGTGGTGGGAATGGAACTTGCCTGGAGGATACGGGCGACCTCGGTCCTCGATCGGAGGTGTTTGCTCAGCCGATCGTCTTCGACACCAAGCCCGCCCAGATAGATGATTCTCTTCAGGTCTGCCGCTTCAGCCGCCCGCGCCATGTTCCGGGCGGCCTTCCGGTCGGCCGCACTGAAGTCTGCGTGGCGGGGATTCATGGAATGAACGAGGTAAAAGGCGGCCCAACAGCCGTGAACGGCCTTGGCGAAGGCGTCATAGTCGAGGACATCGGCCTGGGCCGTTTCCACGAGCGGGTTCTCGGCCCAGGGCCGCGATCTCAACTTGGATAACGATCGACCCACGACCCGTACCCGGTGCCCCGCCTCCAGGAGCTGGGGCACCAAACGGCCGCCCACGTACCCTGTAGCACCGGTGACTAGGACAGGTTCGGATCGATGAGGTTTCATTTCTGATTCCTGCTGAGGCTGTAAACCTCCGGCGGATTCAAGGTTGAGGGATCAAGGTTCAAGGTTCAGAGGTTACAGGATTCTGATAGCTGGCGGCTCCCTAATTGTGCTTTGGCGTAATTAGGGGCTAAGACTTGCCTTTTTTGCCATGATAGTTCTAAACTATGCCCAGCGCAAAGGATATTCAGAGACGCATCCCTTTCCTTCATTGACACTGCCGTTGCATCTAGAACTCTTCCAGTAACGGTTTACTCCCTTTTGCGCGATAGGCTGCACGTTACAGGGGAGGACAAAGTGTCTAGCCCCATTTTAGCGACTACATTCCGAAGGCTGATTCCCTTTCATTTGCCGTCCTCTCAGCGGCAAATAAAAGAATAGAAGACTCTCTGCGTTCTCAGCGACTCTAGCAACGCGGGCGGTGAAAAACACCTTCCGTCTTCAACCTAAACACCTGGATCGTCACAGACATGTTTACTTCAAGAGACGTCCTGGATTTGGCGGTTCAAATAGAGAAGAACGGCGAGAAGATCTATCGGGGTGCCCTCCAACAGGTCACACATCCGGAGATCAAGGCGTTACTCCAAAGGCTCGCGGATGACGAAGCCCGACACGTCGATTGGTTCTCGAAATTTGAAGGGACCACAAAGCATACGCTCGGCGACCCCGAGCTTGAGGAGCTGGGCAGGTCGATCCTGCTTGGGGTCCTTGGGGATCAAAGCTTCTCGCTTAAAGAGGTCGATTTCTCTAAAATGGAGCGGATCAAGGACCTGTTCAAGGTAGCCATCGAATTTGAGAAAGACACCGTGGTCTTCTACGAGATGATCCAGGCCATGATTGAGGATGATGAAACCGGGGCGGATCTAAACAGGATCATCGAGGAAGAGAGACGCCACATTGAGTTGTTCCAGGAATTCTTGGGCCCAGCTTGAGCCTAAACGCCCGCAGCATTTGACTCGTTGGATCACCTAACGCCACATCTTCATTGATTTCATTCCGATTGTTTTTCCGCCATCGGGCGTTTCTATGATAGATCATTTCGGTCCCTTTGCGAGCATCTATGATTGGTTCATCCGCAAGCCCAATCTCGAACTGCTTTGTGATCTGCTCCGGTTGCCGACGGAGGGAAGATTGCTGGATGCCGGGGGCGGAACCGGCAGGGTATCCCGGCACCTGAAGTCCCTGGTGGGCGACGTGGTCGTGAGTGATCTTTCGCGACCCATGCTAAGACGGGCTCGTCGGTGTAAAGGGCTTGAGGCCGTGCAGACCTATGTAGAGCGGCTGCCGTTTCCCGATGCCTGCTTCGACAGGGTGCTTGTCGTCGATGCATGGCATCACTTTCGGAGCCAGGACCAAGCGGCGCGGGAGTTTTGGCGTGTCCTCAAACCGGGTGGACGACTACTCATCGAGGAGCAGGATATTGAACAACTGCCTATCAAGCTGGTGGCTCTGGTTGAGAGGCTTGCGCTCATGGGTAGTCATTTCTACACCTCGAAACAAATCGTTAACCAAGTTCAAAGTCACGGATTGAACGCCAAGGTAGAGCGCAACGGGCGACTCCAGTTTTGGATTGTGGCCGATAAGCGAGAGTGACTAGAGCTTGAAGTGATGGGGACTTCGAGGTGATCGTGGCGGATGGCGGTAGTCGTGATGCGACCATCTCCGTGGTAAGCCTGTTTGCGGCCGTGCGACTGGTGACCTGCTCGAAGGGAAGGGGAAGGCAGATGAATGCCGGTGCGGGCGTGGCCAGTGGGGATATCTTTCTGTTTCTGCACGCGGACACCTACCTTCCGCCGGCGGCTCTTGAGATGGTGGCAAGCGCCATGAAAGATCACACCGTCGTGGCGGGGTCATTTTATCTCGCCTTTGATAGCGTTCACCCCGTCCAGAAGCTCCTATCCAAAATGAGCCGCATAAACACCTTTCTTTTTACATGTGGCGACCAGGGACTTTTCTTGCGCACGGATAGGTTCAAGGCGCTTGGGGGATTTACGAACGCCCCGCTCATGGAAGACGTGGAGATCTTGCTCAACCTTAGACGAATGGGACGGGTCAT
Source organism: uncultured Desulfobacteraceae bacterium (assembly GCA_964484515.1). Lineage (GTDB taxonomy): Bacteria > Desulfobacterota > DSM-4660 > Desulfatiglandales > HGW-15 > CAZAGT01. Next base: position 15,754 of record CAZAGT010000087.1, read on the forward strand.
AAAATTCGGTATTCCGGTGATCACGTCCGCGCGACGATTTCTGGAATACGGCATCATTCGCCAGCAGCTCCGCAATATCGCCCTCGTATCTCTTTTTCATATAGGTGTCTCCCCGTCCC
>CAZAGT010000088.1:0-15820 GCA_964484515.1 uncultured Desulfobacteraceae bacterium
GGCATCAACAGCCTTATCCGAGGCGTAGCGGCCATGCAGGCGGGTATCTTCCCGCCCACACTCAATTACCGAACACCCGATCCCAAAATAGATCTCGAGGGAGGAGGATTCCATGTCCCCCTTGAGCCGGCCGAGTGGCTACGACCTCAAGATCGACCCCGGCGTTTGCAGGTCAATGCGTTCGGGTTCGGCGGGGCCAATTACGTCGTCCACCTGGAAGAATGCCGGGAGGCCTCGGGCCGGGTCATGATCTCCGCGCGCGCGTCTCAAGTGCCCGGAGATCCTCAATTACTGGACCAGGAAGGGGATGTTTCCCTGGGGGGTGTCTCATTCTTGGTCGGCTCTGTTGCCGGCCGACGGCTGCGTCTGGGCGTCGTAGCCCCCAATGAGGCGGAGGCCCGTGCCAGGGTCAAGGCCCTTGGGGACCTCGATCAAGAGGCGTCCTTGTCGGAGAAGTCTCTCCGGATCATGGCCCGTCAAGGGATATTTGCCGGCGCCTCAGACGATACGTCCAAACCACTGGCCTTCATATTTGCGGGTCAGGGAACCCAATATGCGGGCATGAGCAGAGAGCTCTACCGCTCCTTCCCGAAGATCCGGACATGGATGGACAGAATTGCCTCTGTGGCGGATTTCGACCTGCTGGATCTGCTTTTCAATTCCGCAGAAGAAGACCTTCAGAAGACACGTTGGCAGCAGCCGGCCCTCTACACCATGGAGTTTGCCATGGTGAAACAACTCATGTCTATGGGGGCAAGCCCCAGGGCTATGGCCGGACACAGCCTCGGAGAGCTCGTGGCCATGAGTGTTGCCGGAATGTTTTCCTTTGAAGACGGATTCCGAATCGTAAATAAACGGGCCCAGTGTATGGACAAGGCGAGCGGTCTCAGGAAAGACCCGGGGACCATGGTCGCCTCGGATGCACCTTTAGATTACCTCGAGGAGAAGGTATCCGGCCGCGAAAATATCTATTTTACCAACTATAATTCTCCTCGCCAGGTCGTGCTTGGGGGGGATACGGAACCCGTACTGGCGCTCATGGAGGAAATCAAGGGGCAGGGCTACAGGGCCACCCAGCTCAAGGTGAGCATGGCCTTTCACTCGCCTATTATGAAGGTAATCCATGAAGAGATGAAGGAATTCGTCTCGGGAATCCCGTTTCACCCCCCTCGGATCCCGGTCATATCCAACACCACCAATAAACCCTATCCCGAAGACCCTGAGCAGAGCTGCCAAATCCTTATGGCACACCTGGAATCCCCGGTGCACTGGATGCAAAATCTCAAGACCTTGCACGATGATTTCGACATCGGAATCTTCGCTGAGATCGGGCCCCGAGACACCCTCTGCAACCTCGTGGGCGAGACCTTGGATCAAGCCTTGTGCTTTCCCACCTGTCTGCCCGAGGGAGAGGCCGGTGCTTACCGGGCTGCGGTCGCGCAACTCTATGCCCTGGGGCATCTGAAGAAGGATGGCGTTCCCCTCGGAGAGACGGTCGAAAGATCAGGCATCTCGCCCCCGCCTTTCAAGACTCCAACGTATTCCGATGAGGATGTCGGCGCCATCGTGCGGCGTGAGATCAGTACCCTTGTTCGAAAGCCCCTTCATGAAATCATCAGGCAGCAGGTATTGGACTCTGTGCGCCGTGAGCTGGACCCCGACTTTACACAAGAACGTCTCGAGCGGATCCTTGCGGCCGTACCCCTGCCACTAACCGAATCCCCTCAGGGGAGGGAGCCACAGCCTGCTTCAATCTCTTCATCAGGGCCTGATAGGGAACCCCAACCCTCCGCAGCCGTTCCCCAGCGGATCGCTGAAAAGGACGAAAAAGAAGCCGCGAAAGAGGTCGAGCAACGGGGCGCTACCACCTTGGAACAGGTCATCCAAATCATCATGAATGCAACCGGGTATGACCGGGATGAGATCGAGCCCCAAATGGATATCCGGCGGGATCTCGCGATTCGTTCAAGCCGACTTCCCGTAATCATGGACGAGGTTGAGCGAACCTTCGGGATCACCATCAGTATTGAAGACTTCATTGACGTCCGGACCGTCGGAGAAATTGCGGATCGCATCGAAGGTTTGGCGGGTCGAAAGGACGAGAGTGCCCGGGCCGAAAAGCCCGCCGATCACCCACCCGCAGAGGAGGCCGTAGATACGGCAGGTCGACCTGCCGAAACAGACACTCCTCCAAAAGGCCCGATCAGGCGGCTGGTCCTGGAAGAGACCCCGCTCGCAACGACCTCAGCCAGACCCCTCTTGGTGAAGCCCGGACATGAGGTCGCGGTGCTCAGAACGGATCCCCGCTCGAACCTTGCAGCCGAGATCTCCCGTCAGTTGGAGGGCGGGTTGGGGGCGGTCCCTCTCCAACTGGACTGCCGGGCACAGGGTGGCGCTTTCGACCTCCGCACCCACGAGGGCGCTCAAACAGCTGCCGCAGAGCTAAGGGCGGCCCGATCGCTGGCAGGGCTAGTCTTGATCTTGGAACGCGGATCGGATTCGTTTCTCTCAGGGACAGAGGATATCCCGGCATTTCTCACGGGGTTTTTCGGCTGTATGAAGAGCCTCATGAAATCAAAAGACAAGGCCTTTTGCGTGGTGATGCTCCGGGACGTCCGGCCTCACACGATGGAATCGATCGCCGAGGAAGGCCTCCTGGGCATGCTCTTAGCCGCAGCCCATGAGTATCCGTCCATGCTGTTCCGGAGCGTGACCCTGGACGCGGAGACGGACTTCAAGACCGTTCTGGATCTGGCCCTGAATGCCGAAAACCCGGTCATTCAATTGATCTGCCGTGGCCAAAAGGTGTTCTCCCTCAAAGCCGTCGAAGAACCACTTTCACTGTCGAATAGGAACGCGATGGAGTTGGGGTCCGATGACGTGATCGTGATTTCAGGGGGCGCCAGAGGGGTCACTTATCGAATCGCCCAGGCCCTCGCGCCCTTCAAATCACGCGTTGTACTGCTGGGTCGGACCGAGCTGGACCCCTCAGCCGCCTACGGCGCTCTCCGAAATGACGACGGCCGTGCTGGAAGATCATTTTTGGGTCTTTTACGGGAGAGGGAGCCCGGCCGGAAAAACGACAAAGCGGAAGATAACAAAGCAATGGCCGTGGCAGGCCTCGAGATTGCCCGCAACGTCTCCCGGCTTTCCGCTTTGGGACCTAAAGTCTCCTACCATCGCTGCGAGGTCACGGATCCTCGTAGCGTGGCCCGGACCCTGGCCCAGGTGGTAGACCGGTACGGCCGGATAGACGGGATCATTCACGGGGCCGGCGTCATCAGGGACAACTTCATCGAGTACATGACCTCCGAGGATTTCAGGAAGGTTGTCGAGGTGAAACTCCTGGGTGCCTGGAACCTTTTCCACGCCTCCAAAGACCACGGGCTGCGGTTTTTCTTGGCACTCTCCTCACTCGTCGCGGTCCAGGGCAACGTCGGGCAGACCAATTATTGTGCTGCAAACCGGTCGCTTTCCGCCCTGATGCGATCATTTGCGGCCTCTCACGAGGATCTGATCTCAAAGGCCCTCATGCTGCCGCCCATCGAAGGTACCGGGATGGCCGAAGACCCGGAAGTCAAGGAACTGATGAGGCTCAAGGGCCTGGAGTCCGCCTTCGTGCACGCGGACGATCTGGCACAGATCTTTTGCCGTGAGCTGTTCCTGGGCCCAACCCGGCAGACTTGGGTCATACCGGCTCGGACCTTCCCGCCGGTCAAAGGGACCCTGGTCGAGCCGCCGAAACCGGATGAGGCGTCTTCTCCTCCGGGAGCGGTCCGTTTCGAACCCGCCGACCTCCCCATGATCGAAGCCGTGGAAGAACTGGATCTCAAGAGAGGTGAACTGGTCGCCAAACGAACCTTTTCCCATGCCTCCGACCTGTGGCTTGAGGATCACAAACCCTTCGAGTTCCTCAAGCATCCTCTCGTCTCGGGGATCATGGCTGTTGAGACCTTCCTGGAGGCGGCACGCCTGCTCTATCCCCACTTGAAGGGGCTCGGTCTAAGGCGTCTGAAGTTCGAAGATATCCTGGAGTGTCCTCATGGTATGGACCGGGAGGCAAAAATCCTCTGCCGCAGACTCGAAGAGGCCGGTCTTGAGATCCGCTGCGAAGTTCAGCTCTCTAGTGCCGGGATATCCCCGTCAGGGCGACTCCTGGACACGCGGTCCATCAACTGCCGGGGAGAGGTCATTCTCGGACCGCGCCCCTCGCAAGCGAAGCCATGGCCGGATTTCGCCGTAGGCGCGGAGGAATTGGACACGCCACCTGTAGAATCTGATGAAATCCAGAAGATTTACGAATTGCGCACCGGCCTCACGGGGCGCTACCGCGTCCTTGAGGGTCTCCAGGGTACGGGGCCCGAGGTTGTCAAAGGAGAGACGGTTTATCGCGAAGTGCCGGATATGGCCGGCCTGGACCGAGTCGATTACCAGTATTCGCCCTATCTCCTTGAGGCCCTTATGCACGTGATCGCATTCCACGCCGCCGTCCGACGAGAGGGAGAGGCCGGTGATCTGATCCCCGCCGGTATGGGAGAGATGCGTTTTACGCGCTCCGCCCGGAACGGAGAGCGCTTCATCCTCGAAGCACGGCTTCGCGCCCATGACAATCAGGGAGTCACGTGGGACGCCCGCGCCCTGGACGAGGAGGGGGTGCCCATCATGCAGGTCCAGTCCTTGCGTATGAATCGATTCACCCAATAATGGGAATCAAAGCCGTGACAAGGAGGCACCAGTCACCGGGAACTTACCTTTGGATCCGAGATTCCATGGGGCAAGGGACGGTTCATTCCCTACCTGGTTTTCTCCTCGGAGAATACGTTGTTTTCGCCTCAAGTGCATTGATGTCGGGGGCAAAGCCTGGGCTGGCCCTTAAGCTCCTCCGGGAGCTGGCACGTCACCAACCCGACTGGAGCGCCTCAATAGATGAGAAGGCTTTGTCCGTGGGTACGAGCGCCCTGGGAAGGCCGCATCTTCTGTTGAGCGACAAGGGGGGTCCCTCCCTCTCCTTCAGCCATGGCGGTGGACAGCTCTGGGCGGCCATGTGCGCCAAGGGAAGTGTCGGCATCGACCTCGCGTATTCGGCGGAGTTCCTCGGTGACTATCCCTTCGCTCGGGCTTTTAGGCCTGAAGAACTGGATTGCGCAAGCGCTCTATTCCCCGACTACCAAGACCGGGGACTCGCTCTGATGTGGTCCCTGAAAGAGGCGTCGGTCAAGGCAATCGGATCCGGCTTCAACCTCTTCGATCCTCTTGAGGTGTGCGTGGGCAAACCTCGCTTCAGGGAAGCGGGAATTCAGTGTGAAGTTCTAGCGGGGGGGAACACCATTCCTGTCTGGGCAAGAAAAGAGGGCGAGGGCTGGCTTTCCTTGGCGTGGATTAGAGGCTCATGTGATCCTGAGAAGGGGGGAAGGGCCCGAGCAATAAGTCGGTTCGGAGTATGAATCAAGAAGACAAAACCGCGCCACTCCTTTTCGGGGAGCGGGCGCGGTTTTGCTTTGGCCGGCTACACAGTCACACTGATGACCTCAAGTCCTCCACGCGGCGTCTTGATGAGGAGTTTAACTTCATCCCCGGCTTTGACCTCAGCCATCCGCACCCTGTAATCCTTTAGGCTCGCTATCCGCTCATGATTGATCTCCTTGATGAGATCACCCTGCTCAATACCCGCCTTCGCGCCTTTTCCAGCCGGATCGACATCCGTGACGACAAGCCCCTTCTCATCGCTCTCAAGACCCAACTGGCGGGCCATATCCGGCGTCAACTCCGATAGTTTGAGACCAAGATCACCGTTTTCGGCGCCATGGCCATAGCCCTGATCTGCGAGGGCAAGACGGGAATCCTTGCGTTTGGCCAACTCAACTTCAATCGTCTGTTCGCGCCCATCCCTGAGAAGCGAGATGGATACCTTCTTGCCGACCTTGGTATTCGCAATCTCTCGCGAAAGCTCGCGACTCGTGGAAATCCTTTTGCCGTCCACGCTCGTAATGATGTCGCCCTTTTTGATCCCGGCCTTTTCAGCGGGGTCCCCTTCGAAGACCTGGGAAACGAGCGCGCCCTTATCGTCCTTGGCACCGTAATATTCAGCTAATTCAGGGGACAGGTCCTGGATACCAATGCCTAGCCAGCCTCGCGTTACTTCACCGTCCTCCTTGAGCTGCGCTATGACACCCTTGGCCAGATTCACGGGGATGGCGAATCCAACCCCGACATTGTCTCCGCTGCGCGAAAAGATCGCCGTGTTAATGCCAACCACCTCGCCCTTCATATTGAGGAGTGGACCGCCGCTGTTTCCTGGATTGATCGAAGCATCCGTTTGAATGAAGTCATCGTACGGTCCGGCACCGATCACGCGGCCTTTGGCGCTGACGATTCCGGTAGTAACGGTCTGCTCGAGTCCAAAGGGGCTTCCGATCGCCAGCACCCAGGAACCGACACGTAATTTGTTCGAGTCACCCAATTGGAGAGGGCTAAGGCCGTTGGAGCCTTTGATCTTGATCAGGGCCAGATCGGTATTCGGGTCACGCCCGACCACCTTAGCATCGAACTCCTTGCCGTTGGCCAGTCTCACCTTGATCTGGTCCGCGTTTTCAACCACATGATTGTTGGTGACCACGTCGCCCTCATGATCAAAAATAAACCCGGAACCTAGACTTTGCTGTTTAAACTCGCGTTGAGGCGTTTCTGATTGGGGTCCGAAGAAATCCTTAAAGGGGTTTTCACCACCGAAAGGTCCCCCGAAAAAGTGTTTAAATACCGGTCCACCGCCTTTGATGGTCCGCACCGTGCGGATATTGACCACTCCGGGTCGCGCGGCCTCAGCAAGAGCGCTAAAATCCGCTGGAATCATCTGTACGGTGGTATCCCTCGACGCGGTGGCATCCTTCGATGCGGTGGCAGCGTGGAAACCGATGCCCAGCATCCCCACCACGACAAGGAATATCAAAATGTACTTCCTCATCTGCTTCATCTTTTTCATATGGTTTTACCTCCCTGTCTTAATAATTGCGTTTTCATCAGATTATTGGACAGACAATAAGACAAGGAGTTTGCGGGAACATGACTGCAAGATTACAAAATGGTCATGTTCACGAATGCTCGAGAATCTTAATTTCGCAGAGGAGTCGTGTCCGTTGGAAAATCATGAGCACGAAGCATGAAATAACCTAGAATATTGGAATGCTGGCATATTGGAATTCCGAAGGTTTCTATGGACTATGCGTTATTCCATCACTCCATTATTCCATTGTTCCGATGTTGCCGTAACACGCGTTGAGAGAACGGACATCTGAGATATCATATACCCACAGGCCATTCCTGCACAAAACAGACATGGATCATTCTTCTAATGGACGTATTTCCGGGAGGGGTTATGAGGGCTTGGCGATCGTCTTATCGCCCCGTTTTAGCTTTGCCTGTATGAGGGCGCCTGCCGTAAATAAGGCCAAGAATACCACTACTTCTATTTCTGGTTTGAAGCTAACAGCCTGAACCACGAGCAGGGCGCCAACAACGGATGAAAGGAAAATCAGAGCCCAATCGAATAATAGGTACAGTAATACGGCTCCGATAATGCCTCCTAGAATAGCCGCCAGCAGGACAAGCTGGTCGTCGCTTATTCCAAGCAACGGGAGGGTGTTCAGGGCGACATAGCCCCCGCCAAGAAAACCGGATAGACCGATCGAAAGACGTTGCAGAAAGAAGGCCACCAACGCTCCTCCGAAACCAATCAGCAATGCAAGAAACAAGACGAGCAATCTCGACTCAAAGCTCAGAAGCACCTGCGCGTAAGAATACCCGGCTGCGAACCCGACGCAGCCTACGAATAGCCAGAAGAGCTTGTGACCAAAGCTCAGCAACGTTAATCCGATCACAAGATGCAACAAGCCTGGAATGTCCATCCCTTTCTACCTCCCGATTATGGATGCCCTCGCCATTCACAAAGCAACCGTGGGATACGGCAGGACCGAAGCGCTCGGCAAGGAAACGGCGCCGGACAGAGCGGGGCTTCTGTCCACCCTTCTAAGTCTGCTCTCGCTTGATGACGACTCCAAGGATACCGAGTTTCGGGTGTTCGAGACTATCCTTGAGTTCGAGGCCCAATTCACTGAGGGCATCCCTCAGATCTTCGCTATAAAAACGATTCTCCGTGGGATGAAGGAGGAGACGCCTGGTGATGACGTTCAGGTAGAGGGGCGGATAGAGCTCCTCGATAAAATAGACCCCTCCCTTCTTCAATACCCTCGCGATCTCGGCAGCGGATTTGCGCCAGTCGTGGGCATGATGAAGGACACCGAAACCGAAAACGGCACTGAACTCCTGATCGCCAAAGGGAAGCTTATGGACGTCTCCAACACAGAGCGATAACCGGCGGCGATATCGTGCTGGAAGGCTTTTTCCTGCCTTCTGAATCATCCGGATATCCAGATCGAGGGCATGGAGAAACCCCGGTCGAAATTCACTCAGGATCCTTTTGGCCCCTGCGCCGCGACCGCAACCGACCTCCAAGACCGTAGCCGCCCGGGTAAGGTCTTGTGTCTTCTGTAGCCATCGCACTTCCAGGCTTTGCATCAGGACGCGCAACGGGCTATTCACAAACCATCTTTCGATCCAGTTTACTTTCACCGGTTTGAACCGCCGTGACAAGAGCTCTCAAAATCTGGCTTCACCCCCAGATGGATCACGGCAATGCCGTTGGTCAGTTTCCGTTGGACGACATCTACGAAGCCAAGTCCTTCCAAGATTTCGGTCAGTCGATCCGGCAAAGGGAACATCCTAATGGATTCCGGCAGATAGGTGTAGGCCTGACGAGAGCCGGCGAGGACCTGACCCAACAGCGGCATCATGCTGAAGGAGTAGACATCATATAGCCACCGAAAAAGAGGGGCCGTCGGCTGTGAAAACTCCAAGCACATGATTCTGCCACTCGGCTTGAGAACGCGATACATCTCTTTGAAACCTTTCTCCATATGCGTCAGGTTGCGAATGCCAAAACCGACCATGGCCACGTCAAAACTATGATCCGCGAACGTTATCCGCTCCGCATCCCCTTGCACGTAATCGATCGCGCGGCGGAATATCGATGCCGAATTCTTGCGTCGGCCGCGCTCGATCATCTTTCGATTGAGGTCATAAAGGATGACACGGCCGTTAGGTCCGACAGCCTTCGCCGCCAAAACGGAAAGGTCTCCGGTTCCCCCGCAGACATCGATGACCCGCTCTCCCTTGCGCAAATTCAATTTCCGGATCGCTGCCCGCTTCCAGAGGTAATGGATGCCGAAACTCAACAGGGTGTTCATGAAATCGTAACGCTGGGCAACCGTATTGAAATGCCGGATTACATAGTCGATTTTCTCCTCTTCGGGAACTTGCCGGTACCCAAAGGAGGTCGTCTTCTTTTGGTGATGACTCATCAAGCGCTTCTGGTCCTCCTGTCCGTCCTGGAGATCAAACGCTTTCCGTCAACCCTCTAAGGTTGACTGCCCGAACCGGGACTTCGATCGATGTCTTGTGAGCAGAAGGGTATTGCCGATCACGCTTAGACTACTCAGGAGCATGGCGCTCACGGCAATGAGGGGCGTCAGCAGCCCGCTCATGGCAACCGGTATACTGATTACGTTGTAGACAAACGAGCACCCTAGATTCTGACGGACCTTGCGGGTAACGCTCGTTGCCAGCGCCTTGAAATCCAGCACCTGCGAAGGATCACCCCGCATCAGGGTCACATCGGCGGCCTCCTTTCCCAAATGGCCACCGGAGTAAACAGCCATGGACAGATCGGCCTGCACGAGTGCTGGAGCATCGTTGATCCCGTCCCCGACCATGGCTACCCGAGCCCTTCCCTCCTGGAGTTTCTTGATGAAGAGGGCCTTCTCATGAGGCAATCGGCCGCCGAGGGCAGAGGAAGTCCCAAGCCTCTTCGCAACTGCCACGGTGACCGAGGTGCCGTCCCCTGAAATGAGGATCGTTCGGTGACCCATTGAGCGCAACCTCGCTATCGTAGCCTCGGCCCCTGCCTTGATGCGGTCGCCGAATCTGAGTAGAGCAAAGGGTCTGCCGGCATAACTCATAAAAACGAGGGACTGATAGGTGTCGGTATCAGCGCTCAGCCCTAGGCTATCGCGATCCCAGGATGAGAACTCTTTGTGCAGGAAATCCCCGGAACCGATCTTGACCTCATCCCGGCCATACCAGCCGGACACGCCATTCTGAACGATGCAAATCTTTTCTAATTTCAGCGGTTGGATTCCTCTTGCCCGTGCAGCTCTTTTGATTTCAAAAGCGATGTAGTGATTCGAGGACGCTTCCAAGGAGGCGGCCAGGGACAGCACCTCTTCCTCTTTCTTGGATGCCAAAGGCACCACGTCCAAAAGTCTCCAGTTGCCTTCGGTGAGGGTGCCCGTCTTGTCAAAGACGAAGGTGTTCACGCGGTCAACCCGTTCAAAGGAAACGAAATCACGCACCAGGATGCCTTTCTTTACGGCTAATGAGATGCCCGCGACCCGCGCGAGGGGAACAGCGATCCCCAATGTGCACGGACAGGCGATCACCATGACCGTAACCGCCCGGATCATTGCCCGATCGGTATCGAACGTTATGAGCAAGGTGGCAAGACCTGTCCCCAGTGCCAACAGAAGGATGATTGGGACAAACCACTGTAGAACGCGATCAGCCGCACTCTCAAAGGATGTCTTTGCAGCCAGCGCCTCTTCTACGATCTGAATCATCTGACCGAGCGTGGATTCCCCACCTACAGCTTCCGCCTTGACCTTGAACGTACCTTGGCTAACTCTGGTGCCGCTTCGAAGGCGATCACCGGGCCGTTTGGCAACCGGTCGGGCTTCCCCTGTCAGGCTCGATTCATCGGTCAAACCCTCACCCTCCAGGATTGTGCCGTCAGCAGGCACCGCCTCGCCCTCGTCGACCTGGAAGAGATCGCCCTGTTCAAGCTGTTTCAGAGCTACGTAACGGCCCTGCGGGTACTGTTCGGAGCAAATCTTGACCTTATTGGGACGAAGCGAGAAGAAATACTCAAGATCCCCTTGGACCTCGCCCCTGGCGCTCCGTTCGAGGTGCTTTCCGATAAGCACCAGCGTAATCAGCATCGAAGCCGTATCATAGTACAGGTGAATGCTGCCGGAGAGCAGGTTAAAGGTACTGAAACCGAAAGCGCTCAACGCCCCGGCCGTAATCAAGGTCTCCATGCTGAAGCCGGCGATGGAAATCCCGGCCAGGGCCCTCCGATATATGGGCCGACCGCCGTAAAGGAGGACGATGGTCGCCATGACGAAGATGGGCCAAGACAATTTGAGGATCGTCTCTCGCGAGAGATCCACAAAGAACCCGGAATATAGGGCGAAGGACAACATCATCACGTTCATCGTGAGGAAGGCGGAGACCGCAAGCCGGATCAGTTCACCCCTGATCTGTTTGGCCCCAACTCCTTCTGTGGGCATAAAGGCATTGTACCCCAGGTCCTTCACCCTCGCGATGATCTGGGTGGGCGATATCTTGACAGGATCGAAGCGGCAGAAAAGTCGGTCCGTGGAGAAATTGCATCTCGCCGCAAGGATTCCCGGCATTCGTCCAAGGGCCTCATCGATGACCCAGGCACACGCCGGGCACCACATGTTGTCGATCTTCAAATTGAGTACCAGGGAACTTGGGATGTCTTCAGTGGTTGGATGTTCTGAAACCGCCTCAAGCCATTCATGGCGGCCCGATACGGGCGAGCGATCGGAGCGCTTCGCCAGGTCCGCGTCGGACCGAGGGATGATGCCCATCTCTTGACATTGCCTGAAGAGGTCACTCTCCTGGAAATGAGCCGGGTCACCACCCTCTTTCGCCTCCAGCAGGATCCGGAACACCTGCTCACAGCCCCGGCAACAGAACCGGTATTCATTCTCGGACAGGGCAAAGCCATACATCTCTTGGCGCAGCGGAAGCCCGCATAGGTCGCAGCACACTCCGGTTGAGGTCATTTTATTTGCGAGGGCCAAGGGACTTGATGTAGGCGATGATGCGCCAGCGATCATCAATACGGATGGTCGTGGCCAGGGGGGGTTGTCTCCCGTCGGGAACCCCGTAGCTGATCTCTTTGAAGATAATCCCCTCAGGCTGGTCTTGGACTTTCGTACTCCTCAGATCCGTGGGTAGGGGATGGAAGCTTTGTCCCACGGTCCCGTTGCCGTCGTGGTATTTTCCATGGCACTGGGCGCAGTAGGTGAAGTAGAGCGGTTCACCAGCCTCGATCGCGGTCAGTGATCCCATCGAGAACGGCAGCCGCAATTTCTCTCCGGGGGTCGCCCGCAACAGGGCATCCTCTCCGTTGACCGGAACCAGGCCGGGCTCCATGGGGAGAAGAGGCTCCTCGAGGGGTCTTACGGCGGGGGTTTCCCGCATGCGCCCATACCGGAACGCATTGTCATAATAGATGAGGGCTTCGTAGGCGACCGTCCCAAGGATTCCCAAGGCGAGCGCGGCCACGATGATTTTTTTCATCAGTCCCCTTTCAGTCCCCGTACGTGCTGCGGGTGAGGCAGTGTCCCGTAAACAGCATAGGGGGATTCGGCCGGGACGTCCCGGATTACACCAAAATTCCAGTCGGGCGGGCCTTTATCTCCGATGGCAAAATAGGTAACGCCGCTATATGCGAGGAAATAGAGAAGCAGTCCGATAATCAGGATCCAGGTGCCTAAAGCTGATTCTCTCCGCGAAGCCATCTAGATCGGTCCTCCTACCAGGGCGATGCCCAAGACGTATGAAAAGGCCCAGATAATAAATCCCACGATGATCAGGATCAGAACAAGCGGCGCCGGTCCGTCTCTTTCGCCGATACCGCCAGGGAAAACATGCCGAATCTCCTGGAGGCTCCTGTCGGATTTTTCCGTTCTGAGGTACATCCCCCGGAGACCGGCGGCAAATAGGATGATAAAAATCAGCGTCGGAAAAAAGAACAGCGCCACGTGTCGTAAATTAAGAAGATCGAAAAAACGCATGTTTTCTCTTCTCACTTAGTGTTTGCACGCCATCGCATACACGAGAACGATTCCGCCGGCCAACAAAAAGGCGGCTACAAGTCCCGGGAGACCGAACAAGAGCTGCTGAAATCGAGGCTGTTTTGGCCGATCCGCGGTTTTTGGGGCACGATTGTGCACCAAGGGAAGAAATCTGGCCCGTTGCTGATCTTCGAACTGGCCGCTTCTGAGAGCCCAGATGAAAAGGACGACAGCAAATATCGTGGCCAAAACCACATAAACAATGAAAAGAAAATAGTACATCCCAATTCTTGGCAAAAGGATAATCGATAAACCCTACTCGCACTCCGCATCACACGGCTCCCACGCAGCGTCGATGCCCTTCGGAGCGGTGTCCGCATCAGACGCACCGATAAAGGTGACCGCCACGTAATCGCCGACATCCCAGATTTTTTGCGATTCGAGCTCACGCTTGAAGTAAGGCATCGCGGTGCCCGTGATGCCGTTCATGATCTGGTAGTAGAGAATACCCCCTGAAATCCCACGCCCCTGAAGAACCGTAAAGTTTAACGGCGGGGGATAGAGATAGGGCTGAGCCGGTCCCATGCCATCACCGATGGGGCCGTGACAACCGATACAAAATCCCTGGTAGGTCTTGTGCCCTCTGGCCAATCCCGCGTCGGTGGTGGGATAAGGATTCGGAACCTTGCGCCAGCCCTCGGGGACCTCGGAGTGGAGCCACTCGACATTGGCATCGGGTCCGGCCTCATAGGCCTCGACGGCTCTCTTCTTCCAGGTGTTCTGGCGTATCATCCGTTCGTCCGCCATTTGCATGCCCAGGGATTGGACATAGCGGATCAACAGCCGGGTCTCAGCATCGCCCAGATATCCGAAAGCGGGCATCAGCGAATCGGGCCGCGGATACCTCGGATTGGTGAAGTGAGCGACATGCCAGTCATCCGGATGTTCGCCGCCCTCCTGGGAAAGATCGGGGCCGGTCCTCTCGGAACCCAGCAGGATCGGGGAATCCTCCAGATAGTCTCCGGCCCGGGCAATACGCTGCGCTCCAAATCCCTGGTCTATGCTGCGGATCGCCTGGGAATGGCAATAGACGCAGCCGTTTGCGATATAAACCTGTTTGCCGTTGCGTTCCTCGACCGTCAATGAGCGAAAAATCTCGGAGGGTTTCTGCGACCTGGTGGCATACGGCCAGTAAACCGCCACAAAAACAATCACGGACAGGATCAGGAGCGTCCCGAACACCACGGTCTTTAGCGTCATTTGCATGGGACCACACTTTCTCGCTGATTAAAGAATATGCTCCGGACCGTATTGTAAAAGCCCACCACGGCGCCGCTGAATAACATGATCCCCGAAGAGGCTCGCACCACGTTGTAAATGTGGATTTCCGGCAGTATCCGATAAAGCGCTTCACCGTTTAACCAGCCGTTTCCCTGGATCAGCCCTGCTATGGTCAATGACAGGGTGAACACGGTGATGCCGATCAACACCAACCAGTACTGAAGATCGACCAGAAAGGCGCTGTAAAGCTGTTTGCCGGTAATGCGGGGCAGAATATAGTAGAGGCCCCCCAAAGCGATCAACCCGGAAAAGCCGAATACGGCGAAGTGCGCATGGGCCACCACCCAATTGTTGTAATGGGTAACCCGCTGCACCTGGGGCAGCGACTGCACCGGGCCCTGAATGCAGACGAGCAGGTAGATGATTGTCCCGGCGAAGACGAACTTGCCGGCCAAATCCGAATGAATCTCACCCAGCTTCCCCCTGGCGGTATACCAGAGGTTGACGAGCACGATCGTCACGGGAATGATCATGCCCACGCTGTCCACGACGGCGATCACCTTCAGCCAGGTCGGGGCCGGTGTCTGGAGCAGGTGATGGGTGCCGATATGGGTATACAGCAGCATGAGACCCCAGAACCCGATGATAGAGAGGGTATGACTGTACAGGGGACTGTTGCAGACCCTGGGAATGATGTAATAGGCGACCGCCACGGCCATCGGCGTCAACAGCACCCCGAAGATGTTATGGCCATACCACCAGAGGGTAATGGCATCGGGCATTCCGGTCATGGCCCCAGACCAGGGGACCCAAATCACGTTGCCGATCACATAGATGATGCCGGTGAGAATCACGGCCGCCAAGAAATACCAGATTGACACGTAGAGCAGCGGCTCCTCTCTCTGCTTCACCGTCATCATCATGTTGAATGCCACCAGTGCAAAAAACAAGGCGACCAGGAGATCGATCGGCCATATCAACTCGGCATATTCCCTCCCCTGGGTGAAGCCGCCGGTCAGGGAAATCACCACGGCGATGAGTGCACTGTTCCATACCCAGACGGTCACCATCCCCAATCGTTCGCTGTACAGCCTGGTTCGCAACAAATAGGGCACGATGTAATGACCGGCGGCCAGCAGGGCGGAGGTCACGAATCCGAAAAGGACCAGATTGGTGTGAACGGGACGGATCCTGCCGAAGACCAGCCAGCGGATGTTTTGGAACACGTCCGGAGCAACCAGTTCGGTCGCAAGACCCAGTCCGACAAGGGTTGCGATCATAAACCAGAAGGCGGCTGTCAAACAGTAACCTTTTGCCGTTTGATGCTGTGGTGCCTCCCTATCCGCTTCGGTTGCCAATATATTGTTCTCCCGTGTATCGGTTCACACGCTGCATGCCGCCGGCCGTATGATGCCCCGGATTGTCTACCCTATGCCCCACATGCCCTTTGCACCACGCCGCTTAGCTAGTGTTCATCCATAAATGAAACCCTAACGTTGCAAAAGTCGAGGATGCCGCAGATTCCAGGCGTCAAGGGTGCA
>CAZAGT010000089.1:0-15802 GCA_964484515.1 uncultured Desulfobacteraceae bacterium
CTTCAGCGTTCGAGCGGGTAACGTTTCGTTTTTGAAAAGAGACCCCCATGACCGGACGTTGAGTCGTTTCAAAAACCTAGAATGATACCTATTTTCCTAAACAGAATTGCCCGAATATCCGATCGAGAATGGCTTGATTGGTCGTTTTGCCGACGATTTCACCAAGCGCGTCCAGCGCATGGGTCAAATCCGCGGCAGCAATTTCGAGAGGCAGGCCTTCCGTTAGATTGCAAACCGCGTCGCCGAAACATCGAGATGCCACCTGCAGGGCCTGTTTATGTCTCAGATTCGGGACCAGCTGACTGGTCGTCATCTCCAGGGAACCCCCCAAAGCCTGGTTTCGGATGGAGCGGCGGAGGTCCCCAAGGCCCTCCCCGGTCAGGGCCGAAATCCTCACCACAGGCGATCCGTTGACGGCCCGCCTCAGGGCCCCTTCGTCGAGCCTCGCGATAAGGTCGATTTTGTTTAGGACGACGATGGATTTCCCCGGTTCGGACTTGGCCAGAACGGCCAGATCATCCTCGTTAAGAGGACGGCTTCGGTCCACCACGACCAGGGCAAGGTCGGCCTCGGCCAGCCTCTCTTCGCTCCGTTGAACACCGATCCGCTCCACCTCATCTCCGACGCGCCTGATTCCGGCCGTATCCATGAGCCTGAGGGGGAGCCCTTCGATCTGAATGATGGATTCGACGATATCCCGCGTGGTGCCGGGAATAGGGGTGACGATCGCCCTTTCTTCATCAAGAAGGCGATTGAGCAGGCTCGATTTGCCTGCATTGACTCGACCCACGATCACCGTTTCGATCCCATCAAGCCACAGCTTCCGATGCCTGTGAGCGGTAATGATCTCTTTAATCGGATCGAGCAATTCACGTTTAATCCGGCTTGAGGCGGCCTCGCAATCGATGGTCGTGGCCTCCTCTTCGGGAAAGTCGATCGCCGCCTCCAGTTGTGCGAGTATATCGAGGGCTTTTTGGCGTAATCCGTCTAATTTGTCGCGGAGGGCGCCTTTCATCTGGCCGGAGGCCAGTCGTAGGCCCCTCTCGGATTTGGCGTTGATCAGATCGACGACGGCCTCTGCCTGTGTCAGGTCGATCCTTCCGTTTAGAAAGGCACGCAGGGTAAACTCACCCGGTTTCGCAAGGCGGGCCCCTTCATCCAACACGATCTGGAGGATCTTGGAGAGCAGTGCAGAACCGCTGTGGGAGTTTATTTCGACCACATCCTCCTTGGTATAAGAGTGGGGGGCCTTCATGAAGGAGAGCAGGACTTCGTCGATGACATCCCCGGAACCCGGATCGATAAGGTGTCCGAGGTAAAGACGATGGCTGCGGAAGATTCTGGTGGGATTCTTCGGTTTGAATAGTCTTAGGGTGATCGGACGGGCCCCTGGGCCGCTTATCCGGATGATGCCGATACCGGCCTGGCCAAAGGGAGTGGCGATGGCAGCGATCGTATCCTCGATCGATAGGTCACTAGGATGGCTATTCGTCACCACCTGACGCACTTACCTCTTGGGCATGATGACAATCTTTTTCAGGGGGCCATCACCGCGGCTCCTCGTGTCGAGCTTCTCGTCCTCTTTGAGGGCCAGGTGCACGATGCGCCTATCGTGCGGATTCAACGGATTGGTTGTCACCGGTTTCTTGAGCCGCTTGGCCTTATCGCCCAGCTTGAGTGCCAATTGCGTCAGAGATTCGATTTTCCGCTGACGATAGTTCTCAGAGTCCACGACGACCCTAACCTTTTTTCTCAACGTCTTGTTGACGATCTTGTTGACGATGAACTGCAGGGCGTCCAATGTCTTCCCGTTCCGACCGATGAGGAGTCCCGATTTGTCTCCCTCAATGCTAAGCCTGATGAGACCGTCGTCCGGCTCATCACTCCGTTTGGCGCGGACCGTTGTTTCCACCGGGATGAGAGCCAGGATCTTTTCCAAGGCATCCTTCGCAATCGTCAGCCCGTCCTCCTCCTCCTCTTCTTCTTCTTCCTCGCTGCTCGTCGTTCGGCTGAGGGTAATTCGGATTTTGGCCTTCCTTCCCCCGACCAGGCCGAAGATTCCGGCGGACCCTGGTTCCACGATGTCGAAATCCAACTCCTCCACAGGGATATTCAGTTCACGCGAGGCGCTCTCCAGTGCCTCCTCTGTCGTCCTGCCTTCAAACTCGTACGTTTCCATGATGGTCCTCCAATTGCTATGCTGCTCCTCGCTTGATGCGATACTGTTGGCCGATGGACAGAATGTTGTTTACGAGCCAATAGAGCACCAGCCCGGAAGGAAAATTGATGAACATGACGGTGAAGATGATGGGCAGAAACATCATCACTTTGGCCTGAGTAGGGTCTCCCGGTGTTGGCGTCATCTTCTGTTGAATAAACATCGAGGCACCCATCAGTAGCGTCAGCACGGGTATGCCGTAAGGGGGCGACATAAACGGGATCTGAAAGGGGAAATTGAAAAGCCGATCGGGTGCCGACAGATCGTTGATCCAGAGGATGAAGGGGGCGTGCCGCAGTTCGATCGAGTTACCCAGGATCCGAAAGAGGGCGAAGAAGACCGGGATCTGAATGAGCATCGGCAAGCAACCTCCCATCGGATTCACCTTGTAGGTCTTGTACAGGCCCATCAACTCCTTGTTCATTTGCTGCTTGTCGTTCTTGTATTTCTCCCGCAGCTTGGCCATCAGGGGCTGCAGTTTCTGCATCTCCTTCATTGACTTGTAGCTCTTGTGCGTGAGTGGCCAGAACAAGATCTTGACGAGAATGGTGAGCAGGATGATAGACACCCCATAGTTCTTGACGTAATGGTTGAAAAACCGCAGCAGATGCAATAGCGGTTTGGCAATGATATCCGTCCAGCCGAAATTGATGGCCCGGTCGAGTCCTTTGCCGAGTTGTTTCAATATGCTCAATTCCCGTGGGCCCAGATAGAGCGTGAAACGGTTCTCGTATTGCTCCTGAGGGGCCATGGTAAGGGCGGGCGACTCGTAGACGGATTCCACCGCGCCCGACGTCAGGAGACGGCCGTCAATACTTGCCTTTTCCGGGGTGTCGGGAACGACCGCGGCCATGAAGTAGTCCACTTCATAGGCCATCCAACCGATCTTCCCCGTCACGCTCATTCCTTCCTTCAGCTTTTTAGGGGCAAATTGCTCTAATTCGTTATCCAGCAGGAGCGCCACTCCATTGAAGGCATAGCGACTGCCCTTCCCCTTGGGCGGGAGGTTTTTCAAATAGACGTTAAAGCGCCCATCCATTCTGCTCTCAGACTGATTCACGATGCTGACGAACATATCGACGGCGTACTTGTCGGGATAGAAGCGAAACGTCTGGCGCGTCAAGATTCCGTCGCCGTTCACAGCTTCAAAGGTTAGGTCCCGCGGCGCCGAATCGGATGTGAGGCGTATGGCTTCATCCTCCACTTCGTAGGTGAGAGGGCCCAGTTCGGTAGCCGGCCGGTAGGAAAACCGTCCCTTCAAAAAATCTCGCGCCCCGTCCTGAAGAGAAACCAGCTCGACAAAAGGGGACTGCGGGTCCGTCGTCAGGCGGTACTTTTTCAGCTTGACGCTATTGATGGCGGCATCGACGTTCGAAAATGTGATCGCGTAGAGGGGTGTTTCGACCACGATGTGTTTTTCGGCGACCGTCGTCGGAGTGGGTTTAGCGGCAGGCCTTTCAGCCGGCACGGAAGCATCGGGTTTGGATGTCACCTCCTCGAGCGGTGCCGCGGGTTTGGGTTCCCTCTCGACAGGGGGTTTCTGTTCATATTTCGGCGCGAAAACGAATGACCAAATGATCAAGACCAGGAAGGACAATAGGAAAGCGATGACCGTTCTTTTTTCCATCCACAAAACCCCGAGCAATAGTCATGGAGGTGTCAAGGATCTGCTCACTCAAGAGGATCATATCCACCTGGGTGAAACGGATGGCACTTGAGGACCCTGACCAACGAAAGCATACCTCCCCTCAAGATGCCGTGCTTGGCAATTGCAAGGCGGGCATAGACTGAGCACGTGGGATAAAAACGACAGGAAGGGGAAGTAAAAGGGGAAATCAGTTTTTGGTAAACGAATATGAGGCCTATCGGAACATATCTCAGCTTATACGTTTGACCTTTGATCAGTGAAAAAATCACCTAGCTCCTCTTTGACTTGCCGGAAATCCAGCTTGCAGGCATCTTTCTTCGCGATGATGAGTACATCGTTTTGTTTCGGGAAGTCGTCCTTATGCAGTCTGAAAAATTCCCTGATTCGTCGCTTGACCCTGTTTCTCTGGACCGCGTTCCCCGTCTTCTTGCTGACTGTAATCCCCAACCTCGTGATGCCCAACCCGTTTTCCCTCAATATGACCGTGAAGTGCGCGGTATGATGCCTCTTACCGCAACGATTTAGATTGACAAAGTCGTCTCGATTCAATATCCTTTCATATTTTGAGAACGAAGAAACACCCATCAAACCATGATGATCGTCAAGGATGGTTGGGTACCTGTACCGTCAACCGTTTGCGCCCCTTAGCTCTTCTCCGTTTCAAGACTTGAATACCCCCTTTAGAGCTCATTCTGGCTCTAAATCCATGCGTGCGCGCTCTCTTGATGTTACTCGGTTGGTAGGTTCTCTTCATCGTAGCCCCGATCCTTTGACTGAGTTGGATAAGAAAATAAACCTTCTTTTAACCGCAATTCGCGATCATTGTCAAGTTCATTATCCAGATTGATCGCGCCGGAGCTTCATGGGTGCCTCGTGCGAAATGGTTCCTTTTGCTTTCTCAAAGGAGCTCGACAGGCGGCACGCGGCGACGGATGTCAAGGGGGGCGAACGTCAAGCGCCTCTTGATGGGGTTCCTCCTTGTTCAAACCGGGCTCCTCCGCGGCTGATGGCTGGGCACGTATGAAACTTCATGAAGGGAGATCTTTGACACCTTATCTCGAACGGATCTCGAACCATATCAAAATGTCCAATTCGAGTGCCAACTTCATGAAGTTTCCCGGTCGATCAAACTGGCCGCCTCCACGGCCAGCGGCCGGGCCGACGTAGGATAGCCAGGGATGGTTAGGACCGATCCTTTAGGAAGGATACCGTTGTGTTACTCGACCCCATATTAGGAGTGTTCTCCAACGACCTTGCGATCGACCTTGGTACGGCGAACACGTGTGTCTATGTCAAGGGAAAAGGCATCGTGCTGAATGAGCCGTCCGTCGTCGCTGTTAGAAGAGACGCCAAAGGGGCCAACAAGGTCTTGGCCGTGGGCAAGGAAGCCAAGATGATGTTAGGCCGCACTCCTGGCAACATCGTCGCCCTGCGGCCCATGAAAGACGGTGTCATCGCAGATTTTGAGATCACGG
Source organism: uncultured Desulfobacteraceae bacterium (assembly GCA_964484515.1). Classification (GTDB taxonomy): domain Bacteria; phylum Desulfobacterota; class DSM-4660; order Desulfatiglandales; family HGW-15; genus CAZAGT01. Next base: position 5,342 of record CAZAGT010000089.1, read on the forward strand.
AGGCCATGCTCCGTCACTTTATCCGCAAGGTTCATAACCGGACCACTTTGGTGCGGCCCCGAATCATTATCTCCGTTCCCTCCGGTATCACGCAGGTGGAGAAGCGGGCGGTTCGCGAGTCTGCTGAATCGGCCGGGGCAAGAGAAGTTTACCTGATCGAGGAGCCGATGGCGGCGGCCATCGGGGCGGGGCTGCCCATCACCGAACCAACGAGTAACATGATTGTGGACATCGGCGGCGGTACGACGGAAGTGGCCGTCATTTCGCTGGCGGGGATCGTGTACAGTAAGTCCGTAAGGGTCGCGGGCGATAAGATGGATGAGGCCATCCTCCAGCATATCAAGCGAAAATATAATCTCTTGATCGGCTTGAGCACCTCGGAGATTATCAAAACGACGATCGGGAATGCCTATCCGGCCGACGTCGTTGAAACGATCGAGGTCAAGGGGCGGGATCTGGTAACGGGGATTCCCAAGATCTTGACGATCGACTCCGACGAAGTACGAAAATCGATTTCGGAGCAGGTAGAAACGATTGTGGAAACTGTTCGCATTGCGCTCGAGCAAACGCCGCCCGAACTGGCGGCGGACATTGTCGACACGGGGATCGTCCTCGCCGGCGGGGGATCGCTGCTCAAGAACCTCGATATTTTACTGAGACAAGAGACCAAGCTCCCTATCACGATCGCCGAAGATCCGTTGTCTACCGTTGTGCTTGGGACCGGCAAGGCCTTGGACAATATCTCGATCCTAAGAGAGATCATGATCAGGTAGAACGGACATCGTCTTTACCTTTACCAAGAATGCAACCGGATGTAGTAGAAATCATTGTTAAACCTAAGACGGATTAGAATAGCCTGGATATGGGTCGTTTTCGTTATCGTGACGCTCTTCCTGCTTTCTTCCAACCTCGGTAGAAGGCGACCTTGGAACCCGTTTGAAAAGGGCGTCGTGGAAGTGACGGCGCCCTTTCAAAACCTCATCCAAAAGACGATCGGCAGGACCGAGGATCTCTGGTCCAAGTATTTCGGTCTGATCCACGTGCGCGATGAGAATCTCCGTCTAAAGCGGGAGCTCAATGCGCTGCGGATGGAGAGCTATCGGTATCAGGAACTGCGTGCCGCCAACAAACGCCTTCAGGAACTTCTTCAATTCAAAGAGACCATTCACGGCCCTGTCCTGGCTGCACAGGTGATCGGCCGGGATCCTTCCGGATGGTTCAAGTCCGTCATCATCGATAAAGGAGAGAGATCCGGGTTGAAGATCGATATGCCCGTGGTGAATGCCCGGGGTGTCGTCGGGCGGCTCGTGTCGGTCTCGGCGCACTATGCCAAGGTTCTACTGATCATTGACCAGAACAGCGCCGTAGACTGCGTCGTCCAGCGTTCCCGTGACAAGGGGATCCTGAAGGGGATATCATCGAAGGCCTGTAAACTCGATTACGTCATCAAGACGAGTGAAGTAGCCGTCGATGACCTGGTGGTCACCTCGGGGCTGGGCGGTGTGTTTCCAAAAAGCCTGCCGGTAGGAAAGGTGATCGCGGTGGAGAGCGATCCGGGAGAATTGTTCAAGGCGATCACCGTGGAACCACTCGTCGACTTTTCCAAACTGGAAGAGCTGCTGGTCATTCTAAAGGAGAACACATTACTCACGCAGCAGAAAGAAGAGGAATAGCCCTCTACGTCCTGGCTTGGGCCATGTGCGTGTTGTACGTCCTCCTCAAGGGGACCTTTCTGAATCGTTTCGCGTTCCCTCCACTCGATGTCGATCTCGTGGCGATCATCATGGCCTATTTTCTGGTGTATTACGGTCAGACCGGAGCAGGCGCCTTTGCCTTCGGCTTGGGACTCTTGACCGACATCTACTCAGCAGGCTTCTCCGGGGTCTTCACCTTCATCTATTTGATTATTTTCTTGGGCATCAATCTGGGTTCCCGGCTGCTGGACCTTTCGTCCGTCTTGGGTCAGATTATGCTCATCTCGCTGGCTGCCCTGTTGAAAGATATCCTGTTCATCGTGTTCTTGGATCTTTTTTCTCTCGAGACAACGATGACGTCTTCCATCTTCTGGAAGGTTGCCCTGTCGGCATCCTGCTCAGGCCTGATTGCTCCCGTCGTCTTTTCGTTTTTGAACCATCTCGAAGGTCTCCTGGCGAGATTTGTCGGCCGACGCCGGAGGATGGCCTGAAAAAAAATACCGTGTCCCCGCTCATACGATCCCAGCGAGGTCATAGGCCTTGATAAGCACAGGTTTTGATTCAAATTCACTTGAAGTATTCAATCGGCGACTCAATCGGGTGACCGTCCTGGTCGTGCTCGTCTTCGCCGTCTTGTTTTTGCGGCTGTGGTTCATCCAGATCGTCAACGGTCCGAAATACAGGGTGCAATCTGAGAACAACCGCATCCATCTACGGGATATCCTGCCCTTTCGGGGGATGATCTTTGACCGGCATGGCGAGCTCCTCGTGGACAATCGGCCGTCTTACGATCTCTACGTCCTTCCGGAAGAGATCCAGGGCCGCGAGGGGATCCTTGACCGTCTTGCGGGCCTGATCGACCTCGACCCGATGGTGGCCAAAGAGAAGGTAAGGCGGCTGTCCGGGGGCTATTCATTCAAACCGATCCTGATCAAGCCCAATATGCGGCGCGATGCACTCGTGTTGGTTGAAACCAACCTGTTCAACTTACCCGGCGTCATGATTCAGGTCCGTCCCCAGCGCCATTACATCTACGACACGTTCGGATCCCACGTCATCGGATATCTGGGCGAGATCAGCGAAAGGGAGTTAAACAGCGGTAATTACCCAAACAATAAGTCCGGCGATTTTATCGGCAAGTTCGGCGTGGAAGGCCGTTACCAGAAATTCCTGAACGGGTTCCGGGGAGGAGAGCAGGTGGAGGTCGATGCGGCCGGAAGACGGCTGCAGGTGATATCGCGCCAAGCGCCCATCCCCGGCAATAACGTCTCTCTCACGATCGACAAGGATCTCCAGCTCCTGGCCGAGGAGCAATTGAGGGGGAAGAAGGGCGCCATCGTGGCCTTAAATCCCAAGAATGGCCAGATCCTTGCCATGGCGAGTTGTCCGGCCTTTGACCCCAACCTATTTGTCGGCGGTATTGAAAAGGCCGAGTGGAACAGAATCCTTTATAGCAAGGATCACCCTCTTCAGAACCGGGCCGTCTCCGGACAGTATCCCCCCGGCTCCGTGTTCAAGATCGTTGTCGCACTCGCGGGACTCGAGGAGGGGATTCTTGATCCCTATGAGGAGACTGTATGCTACGGCCGGATCAGGGTTGGCAGACGTCTCTACAATTGCTGGCGCAAACACGGCCATGGAAAGGTAGACCTCCACAAGGCGCTCGTCCAGTCCTGTGACGTCTATTTTTATCGCCTGGGCAGGCGACTGGGCGTTGACAAAATCGCTTACTATGCAAAGAAACTCGGTTTTGGCAAGCGGTCGGGATTCGACCTCGGGTTTGAACGGGCAGGCCTCATACCGACGACCCAATGGAAAGAGAAACGATGGGGTGTTGCCTGGCAGGCCGGCGAGACCCTATCGACGGCCATTGGACAGAGCTTCGTGCTGGTGACACCCCTGCAGATGGCCAGGATGATGGCGGCTGTATTCAACGGCGGCTTCATCTACGAACCTCAGATCATTCAATGGATCGGCAAAGATGACGAATTGGTCTACAAATCGATACCTAAGCTCAAGGCCGAGATCAAGGTTAAACCCGAGAATATAGCGCTCATCAAGGAGGGCCTGATCGGGGTAGTCAATGAAAGGCATGGCACGGGGGGCCGAGCCCGGATCAAGGGAATCACGGTGGCGGGTAAGACGGGAACCGCTCAGGTCGTGAATCTCGAAATGGAGAAGGAGCTGGTCACGGATGGTGAGATCCCCGATGAATTCAAGGACCATGCTTGGTTTGTCGCCGTCGCTCCGGCGGAGGATCCGCAGTTGGCCCTAGCCGTCATTATCGAACACGGCGGACATGGAGGAAGTGCCGCGGCCCCGATCGCCAGGGAGATGATCGTTGCCTATCTCGAAAAACAGAAGGCTGCCGCTAAGCAAGTCGTTCGCAATGAGCGCGGTGAGGAAGATCGAGCTGAAGATCATATCTGAAGAGGGCTAACATAATGATTGACCGCCGGTTGCTGCAAAACTTTGATTGGATCCTGCTGATCCTCCTGGTCCTGATTGCGACCATCAGCGTTGTGAACCTTTACAGCGCCGCCTATCAGATCGAAAACACCGGGGGATCTCATATCTACGTTAAGCAGATATACTGGTACCTGATCGGTTTCGCCATCTTCCTGGTGATGACCGTCTTCGATTACGCGGTCCTCGAGAGGCTGGCCTACCCAGCCTATTTCTTGACGGTCGTCCTCCTTGTTCTCGTTTTGCTTGCCGGCAGGGTTCACTCGGGCTCCCAGAGATGGTTGAGCTTGGGCGGCGTCTCTTTCCAGCCGTCCGAAATGGCCAAGATCGCCATCGTCATCGCCCTGGGCAAGTTCTTCAGTGAACACGGTCAAGTGGACGATTACCGCCTCCGCGATCTATGGCGGCCCTTCCTGCTCACCGCCATTCCCTGCTTGTTGATCGTCAAGGAGCCGGATCTGGGGACCGGCCTGACCCTGGTGGTCGTGTCCCTCAGCATTGTCCTGTTTGTCAAAGTGAACTGGAAGTCCTTGCTGATTCTGGTGGTCACATCGATGTCCGCGGCGCCATTCATTTGGTTTACGCTCAAGGATTATCAGCAAAAACGCATCCTGACCTTTCTCAGGCCCAATATGGATCCCCTGGGGGCGGGATATCACATCAGCCAGTCAAAGATCGCGATCGGCTCCGGGCTCTTCTGGGGAAAGGGTTTCCTGAAGGGCACTCAGACCCGGTTGGATTTCCTGCCGGAGCAACACACGGATTTCGTGTTCTCCGTGCTCGCCGAAGAATGGGGTTTTGTCGGTGCCAGTTTCCTGCTCTTGATCTTTCTCCTCCTCATCCTGTGGGGGGTCAATATTGCCCGGAATTCGAAGGATCGATTCGGCGCGATCATGGCCTTTGGGATCGTGGCCATGGTTTTCTGGCAAATCGTGATCAACGTGAGCATGGTGATTGGGCTCTTACCGGTGGTTGGAATCCCCTTCGTGCTCATGAGTTACGGCGGCTCATCCGTCATCGCAACCATGGCGGGGATGGGGCTACTGATGAACGTGAGCATGCGGCGTTTTATGTTCCTGTAGAGACAGCTACCTAAGTCTCCATGCAGAAACGGTCTTTGTCAGCAATCTTCCGTCTCCGCTAAGGCTTGGACGGGCCGAGCAGCGTCAATCTGCAGGATTCCTTGTACGCCTTTGCGCAATCCCTTGATGTCCTTGATCTTGCGAGCTAACCCTCATTTCTGATCCGGAAACCGGGACAATACGCATCGTGCAATTGCAGATGCACAGATACTATCTGGTTTCCATGCAGTCCCGATGAATTGGGATTCCACAGTCTTCCCTCTCCGCTGGAGCTTTGACGGGGCAAGCGGCTTCAATTCGCCGAGGGCCGCAGCCAAAGAGGACAAAGGCGACGTACACCCTTTCCAAAGACATCAAGCCTCGAACCTTACATCCAACCCCGAATGCCCCCTTCCCCTCTCCGGCCTTCCGGAGCGTCGAAGGGAATTAAGCGTTTCTGGCCGTCTCGCCCGTGAAGTTGATGGCCCGGGAGGCCGTCCACGATGGCTGTTATTTTGCTTGCATTGAAAAAATCGATGTGATAAGGATTCGCCCTTAAAATTGAGACCATGACAATGAAAAAACGTGAAGAATTCAATGCCTTCTTAGGGCACAACACGGAATTCGCGGGGAGACTCTCCTTTAGCGGAACCGTCAGAATCGACGGTCATTTTAGGGGTGAGATCGCGACCGAAGGGACCCTCATCGTTGGAGAGGCTGCCGTTGTCGAATCCGATGTCCAAGTCGCGCATATCATCATCAGTGGTGAGATCCGCGGGAATATCGTGGCAGGCCGAAAGGTCGAAATCCACGCGCCGGGGCGGGTTGTCGGCAATATTCAAACACCCGTTCTCATGATCGACGAAGGTGTGGTCTTCGAGGGGAACTGCCGGATGCAAAACACCGCGGACACGGGTAACAGCAAGGTGGCAGCCCTCTTCAGCGCTTGAGGCCGGCGTCGGAGAGCGATGGCCGACCGGTCCAGCGTGGTTTTGGGGGGAGCCGGCGAGCCCGGGGAGAAATCGCCATTTTGGCGATCTCCCTCCATCCCAGGCGTGCCGGAATGGAGGGAACGCTCGTCTTCGGGCGACCCGTGAGTCCGTTTCGGATGCAGCACCAAGAGATTATTCGTATGAAACTCCATGAAATGAGGTCTTTAAAGCCTTAACGCCCGGCCGTGGGGGCTCTTAAAAAACGAGGAATTGAGTGCGTCGTCTCGGCATAAGGCGCTACCCGAGGCGGCCGGAGGGCCACCGCGTTATAGGCCGGATGGATAGCTCTGGCCCATTCTCCGAATCTGCTCCGGCCGCCCGGCCCTCCAGAGGCGGACAAGCTTGCAAGCTTCTTCAGCGTTCGAGCGGGTAACGTTTCGTTTTTGAAAAGAGACCCCCATGACCAGGCGAAGAGGCGTCGAAGATCTGAAAATGTCTAATTCACGTACAGATTTCAAGAAGTCTCCCAGTCGATCAATCTGGCCGCCCTGCGGCAAGGGGTGGCGCTGATATTTTCCTGTAGGTCTCAAGCGAGTTAAGGCCTGCGGGAGAAGGATCCAGAGATTATGCTAAAGGTCGATTATTCGTTACTCATCCAGATCGCCAATTTCCTCCTCCTACTTTTCCTGCTCAACCGCATTCTCTATCGGCCGATCCGCCGTATCCTTGCCGACCGCGCCGAGCAAGTGAGCATGTTTGAAGACACGATCGCCGATCTTCAGCAAAAATCGGCTCGAGATGCGGACTCCCTCGAAGAAAATATGAAAAGCGCACGTAAGGAAGGTTTTGACAGGAAGGAAGGTCTGCGCGGAGAAGGTCTCGCGGAAGAGAAGGGCATGATTCAAAAGGCTACGGCTGCGGCGGGGGAGCGTATCGATGAGGCGAAAGCAGAGATAGGGCGCCACGTGGAGGATGTGCGCAAGGCCCTGGGGCCGGATATCGGTGCTTTTTCGCAGGAACTTGCGGAGAAGATCTTGGGAAGGAACATCGAATGATTGGACGGTTGAGACGTTTGAAAAGAATATGGTTCGCGCTTTTGGTGGTGCACCTGTTCTTCTTTGCCTCCCTGGTCGGCGCATGGGCAGCGGGGGGAGGACATGCGACCACTGACCGCAGCGGAGATCTCTGGGATTTGCTCTGGCGGATCGTCAACTTTACGTTGCTTGTGATCATCCTGGCGTGGGCCCTGAAGCGGGCGGGGGTCAAGAAGTTTTTCACGGCTCGCACCGAAGAAATCCGATTGAAGCTCGAAGATTTGAAACGGCAAAAAGAGGAATCGGAGAAAAAATACCGGGAGTTGGAGCAATTGCTCCGGGAATTCGAGGAGAAGAAAAAGGATATCCTCGAGCAATATGCCAAGGAAGGGCAGATCGAAAAGGAGCGCATCATTGCCGAGGCCAAGGACCGGGCCGACCAGATTATCGAGCAGGCCGAGGTGACCATTAAACAGGAGATGGCCGCGGCCGGTGATCGTCTGAAGCGCGAGGTCGTCAACCTGGCCTCCCAACGGGCCCTTGAACTGATAGAAGAACGCATGACGGACAAAGATCAGGAGCGTTTGGTCAACGAATTCATAGAAAGGCTGGAGAAGTTACATTGATCGGATCAAAGGTCACGCGGAGATATGCCAAGGCCCTGATGGGCCTGGGACGAGAGGATGGCCAATACGAACAGTACGGGAAGGAACTCCAGGAATTTTCCCAATTCTGCCGTGAACATCAAGAATTCGGCAACGTGATCGGCAACCAGGTCTTTTCGGTGGAGGACCGCAAGAAGATCCTCGCGGTGGTCCTTGAGCGTTCCGGGTTTTCAGATCTCATGAAGAATTTCCTGAATCTCCTGTTGGACAAGGATAGGATCGGTGCCGTCGACCAAATCGCCATGCATTACGCGCGCCTGGCGGATGAAATCTCCAACATTGCGCGTGCCGAGGTCATGACGCCGAGCCCTCTAGGGACAGCCGCGCAGGACAAACTCAAGAAGGCTTTGGGGGATTTGACCAAGAAAGAGATCAAGATGGAAATTCGGGAAGATAAAAGCCTGATAGGTGGTGTCATCGTCAAGATTGGAGACATGGTCTTGGATGGAACCGTGAAGGCCCAGCTGCAGGGGCTGAAAGAATCATTGAAGAGGAGCGAGTACAACTAATGGAGATCAGAGCAGAGGAGATTAGTGACGTCATCAAGGCCCAGATCAAAGATTACGAAAAAAAGGTCGAGATGAGTGAGACCGGCACCATCCTCTCCGTGGGAGACGGGGTGGCCCGTGTCTATGGGATCGAAAAGGCGATGGCCATGGAGATGATTGAAATGCCGGGAGGCATCTATGGCCTTTGTCTGAACCTGGAAGAGGACAATGTCGGTGTTGCGATAATGGGCGACGACACCAAGATCAAAGAAGGGGACACCGTCAAGCGGACCGGGCGAATTGCAGAAATGCCGGTCGGCGAGGCCGTTCTCGGCCGCGTCATCGACGCGGTGGGACAACCGATCGACGGCAAGGGACCGATCAACACCACGGAAAATCGTCGAATTGAGATGGTCGCCCCGGGAGTTATCGCCCGTCAGCCGGTGAAGGAATCGATGTACACGGGCTGTAAAGCGATTGATGCTATGACGCCCATCGGTCGCGGTCAACGGGAACTCATCATCGGCGACCGGCAGATCGGGAAAACGGCCCTGGCCGTCGATTCCATCATCAATCAAAAAGACACGGATGTCTATTGCATCTATGTCGCTATCGGCCAGAAGAAGTCCACGGTGGCCCAAGTTGTTGATGTGTTAAGGCAAAACGGCGCTATGGAATTTACCACTGTCGTTTCGGCCTGTGCCAGCGACCCTGCCACGCAGCAGTTCATCGCGCCTTATTCGGGTTGTGCTATCGGTGAGTACTATCGGGACAACGGGAAGCATGCCTTGATCATTTACGACGATCTGTCGAAGCAGGCGGCGGCCTATCGTCAGGTCTCCCTCTTGCTCAGACGTCCGCCGGGACGGGAAGCCTATCCAGGAGACATATTCTACAACCACTCGCGGCTATTGGAGCGGGCTGCCAAGCTGAACGACGATTTGGGCGGTGGTTCCCTCACGGCCCTGCCGATTATCGAGACCCAAGCCGGCGACGTCTCGGCCTACATACCGACGAACGTGATCTCCATTACCGACGGGCAAGTCTATCTCGAGCCCGGCCTGTTTTTCTCCGGGGTGCGACCTGCGATCAATGTGGGTCTCTCCGTGTCCCGCGTCGGAGGGGCCGCCCAAACCAAGGCGATGAGGAAGGTCGGTGGAAGCCTCCGTCTGGATATGGCTCAGTATCGAGAGCTCGAGGCCTTCGCCCAGTTTGGGAGCGATCTCGACAAGGCCACCCAACAGCAATTAAAGCGGGGCCGCAGACTCGTGGAGGTCCTCAAACAACCCCAGTATCAGCCGATGGCGTCCGAGAAGGAGGTTATGATCCTATTTGCCGGGTCACGGGGCTATCTGGATCAGTGGCCGGTAGAGGCGGTGAGTGAATACGAGAAACAGATGTTGGAGTTCATGGAGGGCAAGCACCCCGATCTTTTGGAGGAGATCAAGGATGAGGGGGATATCAGTGACGAACTCGAGTCGAAGCTGACGGCGGCCCTTGATGAGTTCAAGGGCATTTTCCAGCCGACTTCATGATATGAGCGCAGAGAGTCATCAATGGCAACTTTGAGAGATATCCGACAGAAGATCGGAGCTGTTAAGAAGACCCAGCAGATCACCCGTGCCATGAATATGGTGGCCGCCGCCCGCTTGCGCAACACCCAGGGAAAGATGGAGAACTTCGAACCGTACGCTCGCAAGTTCGCGGAGGTCTTAGAGAACATTGCCGGTCGTGTTGAGCCTGACGCCCACCCCTTGCTCCTCCCCAAGGAGACGGTGGGGCGGGTGGAACTGCTGCACTTCACGGCCGACCGGGGACTGTGCGGCAGCTTCAACGTCAACAGCATCGCCAAGGCCCAGGGTTGGGTCACTGAGAGGCGGAAGGAAGGGGCGGAATGCAGCCTGACGGTGATAGGCAAGAAGGGACGTGACTATTTCCGCAAGCACGACGTCGAGATCACGGACGATCATATCAATGTCTACGGCAATGTCGATATCGCCTTTACGAATCAAATGACGCAGGGCTTCATCGACCGTTTCCTGGCTGGTGATGTCGATGAGGTCCACATGCTGTATTCGCGCTTTCTCAATATCAGCAAACAGGAGCCGACCTTCGTCAAGC
>CAZAGT010000090.1:0-15709 GCA_964484515.1 uncultured Desulfobacteraceae bacterium
GGCCAATAATGATGTTCCTGAGGCTCTGGGCGCAGAAGTCGATGATCCAGCCCATCTCTACCCGGGTAGGATTGACGTCGAGTCTCTTCATCCGAGTGAGCCGTTTGAGTTGTTCGTCCGTGTAGTTGCGCTCGTGTTGCATCCGGGCGGTCAGAGCGACCATGGCCAGGTTGTGTGCATTCATGATGTCATTGATGTCGCCGGTCAGACCCATCGAGAACTCGGTCATCGGTATCAGCAGCGCATTGCCTCCACCGGCCGCGGTCCCCTTGATATTCATGGTGGGGCCGCCGGATGGTTGCCGGAGTGCACCGCCCACGTTCAGGCCGAGTTTGCCCATCCCTTCCATCAAGCCGACCGAGGTCGTGCTCTTCCCTTCGCCCAAGGGGGTCGGCGTGATCGCGGTGACCTCGATATACTTGCCGTCTCTCTTTTTCTCGAGACGGTTCATGATCTTCATGAAATCGAGCTTGGCGAGCCGCCCGTAGGGCATGAGCTCGTCCTTCTGCAATCCCATCCGCTCGCGCCATTCCTCCGGGCTCGGCATCTTCTTCTCCGCGGCTTCCGAGATTTGCCAATCCTTCATCTTGACTGCATCGTAGGCCATATCCTCCATCCTCCTCATTCAAATGTTTAGTGATCGTTTTAGGAATCCGAAAAAGCGGTAAACCCGCCCCGGCGCCCTTCTCCCGGATTTGAGCAAGATGTCCCTATCAAAAAAAGGAAGGGGCGTCAACCTCTAACGTCTCAGTTTTCTCCTCCAGAGAGCTCGGGACGATCCTCTCGATGGGCGCCTTGCCGGACGGCTTAAGATGGGCCCAATCCCGCGTACGGAAACCCCGACATGGCCTCCCGCCTTGCGTAAGACGCCTAGATCCTGTATTTCTTCCTAAACGTCACGAATCGTGTCTACGGAAAGAAGACTTTTTAAACCAGAGGTGATGGGGTTTTCCGAGGGCCTTACGAGACTGTCGAAAGACGAGCTACAAAGAGGCTGATTGAAAACGCCGCAGATGGGCGTTTCCGACAGCCTCTGCAGGAGGAGAGCATGGCAGAGGATATCATCGGATTCATCGGTGCCGGTAATATGGGGACGGCCCTGGTCAGGGGGTTGATCGAGAGCGGCGTAACCGGCACGGAACAGTTGCGCGCTTCAGACATTCATGACGAAAGACTAAACGAGCTCTCGGCCAGGTTTGGATTGCGCGTTTATTCCAGTAATCAGGCATTGGCACAGGAGTGCACCGTTATCGTGCTCGCCGTGAAACCTCAGAACATGAGGGCGGTGCTGGAAGACATCAGGGAAGAAGTCCGCGACGATCATCTCTTGATCTCTATCGCGGCCGGCACACCTCTCAAGATGATCCGTGAAGTCATTGGTCGTGATGTCGCCGCCATCAGGGTGATGCCCAATACGCCGGCGCTCATTCAAAGGGGGATCAGCGCCTTGGCATCGGGCGGAAAGGCCACAGCCGGTGATTTGGAAAAGGCCCGCAAGATCTTTGATGCCGTCGGCACGACCGTCATTGTAACAGAGGAGATGATGGATGCAGTGACCGCCCTTTCAGGGAGCGGACCGGGCTACGTCTTCAAACTCATGGAATGCTTCGTGAGTGCTGGTGAAAAGGTGGGATTTGATCAGACGACGGCCCTCCAATTGGTGATCCAGACGTTCCTCGGAGCATCGCACTTGGCGGCTGAGTCAGACAGGAGCCTCAGCGACTTGCGTGAGATGGTGACCTCGCCAGGCGGGACGACGTCGGCCGGCTTGGCGGTCATGGATGACCGAGGGTTAGCCGCTGTTCTGGAGGAGGTGGTTGCAGTCGCCTGCAGGCGCTCGATTGAACTAGGCAAGAAGCAATAGAGGGCGCTGTATATCTCTCGATCCTGGCTTCGTGTAAGATAAGATCCTCTTAGGACCCGACGTCCTTGACAAAGGTCGCTACTCGATTGAAGTACGTCTCTCCGCCCACAGGATAGGTATCGTTGTGGCCGGCACCGCGGATGCGATAGAAGTTCTTAGGGCCTTTGGCAGCGTCGAACAGTCTTTGCCCCATGGCAAAGGGGACGATCTGGTCTTGATCGCCGTGTATGATTAGCTTCGGGGTTTGGAGCCGAGACACTCTTGTGAGATTGTCGTAATTGGCTGGCATGAAAGGCGATAGAGGCTTGAAGAGCAGCATGGCTTTGGCCATATCCTTGGTCGAGGTAAACGCACTTTCCAAGATGATGGAGCGAATCTCTTTTTGCAGGGCTATTTCAACGGCAACCGCGGCACCAAGGGAACGGCCGAAGACAACGATGTTGCTTGGAGATATTTGCTCCCCTCGAACCAAGTAGTCGTAGGCGGCCAACCCATCCAGGTAGATCCCTTTTTCTGAAGGCCTTCCCTCGCTCCTGCCATACCCTCGGTAATCGAAGATAAAGACTTGGATGTCCTCTTCCACGAGTCGCGCTACGTTATCGAGGCGGTGCGAGATGTTGCCGGCATTCCCGTGGCAAAAGAGGATAACCGGCCCATCATGCTGTAGCGGGAAGAACCATCCATGTAGTTTGATCCCATCTTCTGCGCTGAAATAGACATCTTTATAATTCAGGTCCCAATTCTCCGGCTTCGAGTCAAGAGAAGTTTGCGGGAAGAAGACGAAGAAATTTTCAATCCAGGGATAGAACAGAAAGAAAGACAGGATCAGCGCAAGGATGATCCCAACCGGGAACAACCATTTGAGAACTATCTGTAACATGGGCTCAACGCCGTCACTCCCCGTAATTTCGAGCGCTCACCTCTCAGATATGCAGTTCTACGATGTCACCCTCTTGAAGGATGTAGTCACGCTGTGCCATCTGCCCATCAAAAACCGCCTTTCCCCAGATTTTGGCGTACTTCATTTTTTCAGCAAAGTCCTTGTGGATCTTGTTCGCCAATATTTCCAGGCTGCTCTCCTTCGGAAGCACAAAGGGTGTATTTAGATCAGGCTCTTTTCCGGGCGACTTGGTGTAGACCCGGATGATGTTGGCAGTCCTGTAAAGCTTTTCCAGCAAGGCCTCGAGGTTACGCCTCGCGAGGGTTGAGATCGGCATGCGGGGAAGCACCGTCTCGGATAATTCTAGAAACACCTGATAGTCCTCCTCTTCACCGGGCCCATCCACCTTGTTGACTACGACGAGCGTCTTCTTCACGAAGGGCGGTTTCTTGAGGTCCTCCGAGATGGCAATCCCTTCCGGGTAGATCCTCCACTCGGCAAGGCTCCTGATCGTGTCGTCGACCTGTTGGAGGGGATCCGCATGGATGTCCACCAGGACGATCAAGATATCGATCCGTCGCAGCAAGTCGCCGAGCAAGGGTTCCACGTATTCTCCGCCCAGGGGCGGCGTATCCAGAATCTGGAACTGGATGTTTTCGAACGGGGCCATGCCCGGAGTCGGCTTCCAGGTGGAATGGGGAAAGTCGGCCACCTCCGGATTCGCATTGGTCAAAGCAGCAATCAAGGAGGATTTACCCACATTGGGAGGCCCGACGACCGCGATTTGGGCTGCACCCTCCCGCTCGATAGAATAAGCCGTTTCGCGTCGTGAAATCCCTTTTTTCTGATGAGACTGAGTTCTTAGCTTGGATATCCTACGCCGCAGATCCGCCCGGAGCTTATCTGTGCCCTTGTGCTTAGGCATAATCGTCAGCATCTCTTCGAGATGCTCAATCTTTGTCTCCGGGGTCTTGGCTTCGCGGTAGCGCTTCTCTGCTTCGAAATAATCAGGAGGTAGGTTAGCCGGCATTTCCGCTTATCCCTCTACGCCCATCCTTGCTATCACTCATCACGATAAACGGTGTGCTTTTTGGGGGAGCATATCATTATTGTTGGCAGTCGACAACGGACAACCCCAATTTGGCGTTATTGTATCACGAGGGAATATTTTGAAGGCGACCGTGAACACGTAGCACCCACTCCGATGCCGTCTCACCAAACAGGCTTCGCTCTCAGGCTTGAAATAACCCCCTTGAGCATTAGATTAGACACCAAGTTGGATCAAAGGCGGAAAAGGAGGATCAAATGGATATACGGGCCTATTTTGAAGATGCCAAAGGCGTCGGATGCATATCAACAGCGGATGCCGACGGGAAGGTAGACGTCGCGATTTATAGAAAGCCCCACTTCATGGACGATGACACGGTCGCATTTATCATGGCCGATCGGTTGACCCACCACAATCTTCAGTCCAACAACCATGCCGCCTATCTTTTCAAGGAAGACGGTCCGGGTTACAGAGGTGTTCGGCTTTTTCTCACGAAGACCCGAGAAGAACAGGACAGCGATCTGCTCTATTCGATCCGGAGCAAACGGTACCCTTCGAAGAAGGAGGAAGGGAATCCTCGTTTTCTTGTCTTCTTCAAGATTGATAAAGTCCTACCGCTCATCGGAGCGGGTGAAGAGACGGAAGAAGAGGAAGAGTAAACGGCGACTTCCTAAGCTACCTATGGAGGAGCGAAGTGTGTCTACGTAGGTATATGAGAGAGGTCTTTTAATCGTTCCGGGATTCCCCATTCTATCATGAGGCTGCGGGTGCTTGGGGGCACCAGTTTGTCCCATGAATTCCCCGCTATCATTTTGGTTCGGATATCGGCCGCGCTAAGGCCCTTTTCGCGAACTGGCCGCTCCCAGAGGACTTCCGTCCTCAGTCCCAGGGACTTGAACTGCTTGAGTTTTTTTCGACCCCAATCGTCGTAGATCGTCAGGTAAAACGTGGCATCCAAAGGAACATAGTGGCGATAGAGGTCGGGTAGATTAATGGGGAAGGGGACCACTGCAAATTCAGCGGAGGAGAGTCCTGCCTCGATCAGGGCGGCTTCTACGATAAGGTAGCGTTCATAATAGCTGAGCGGATTTGATACAGGATCGCTCCGTTGCGGATCCGCCGAGTCGGGCTTGGTGAGTGTTGGATCCGGATTTGTGATCCCGACCACCAAGTAACGACATCGGGCCTTGCCTGCCAGGAGATATCGGAGGTGATCGTTGTGCAATACCTGAAACCGGCCGTGAATGACGCCTGTTTCCGTCATCTGACTATACCTCCCACGATACAGCAAGTGTAATTCTCAGGCCGCGGCCTGGCGACGTCGTTAAAGCCGTAATCGTTCACAGGTTCAGAGTTAGCTTTTTGTCAGTCCATGAGTCCATAGACGTTGCGAGTTAGCTCTCGGGTCAACGACCATGGCTAAATGAATGCCCTCAGATCGTTCTTTTCTCGTACCTACTCCACTCAGATATTACGAATTCACGCTGGGATTCAGATTTGCGATGAGAGGCGACAACCTCTGAACACTGAACCTTTGAACGGCTATTTGAAACCCTTTGAGCCATTCATGACCATACTCCATTCGAGTCAAGACCCGCAACGCACTTCGAGTCAAATCACCAGCCGCACCTTGAGGTGGTACAAAGTCCACAAGCGGGATCTCCCCTGGCGTAACACCCAGAATCCCTATTTTATCTGGATTGCCGAGGTGATGCTGCAGCAAACCCAGGTGGAAACCGTAATTCCATATTACCATCGCTTCCTGGCTCGGTTTCCCACCGTCAAGGCGCTGGCCGACGCTTTACTTCAAGACGTGCTCAAGGTCTGGGAGAACATGGGATATTACGGCAGGGCCCGCCATCTGCACGCAGCTGCGCAGGAGATCGTGGATGAAAAGGAAGGCGAAATCCCGAGTACATGGGAAGAGCTCATCCGGCTGCCGGGAGTCGGGGCCTACACGGCCGGGGCCATCCTGAGCTTCGCCTTTGGTGAACGGGTACCGGCGGTGGACGGCAACGTACGCCGGGTCCTGTGCCGTCTCTTCTTGATTCAAGAAACCCTTGATCGTGTTCAAACTCAACATCGTATCTTCAAGCTGGCCGCATCGCTCGTTCCTAGGAAGGCTCCAGGCAGCTTCAATCAAGGCCTCATGGACCTAGGTTCGGCAGTATGTAGACCGCGAAACCCTTCCTGCGGCACCTGTCCACTACGCAGCCTTTGTCTAGCCTTTTCTGCGGGGGTACAGAATGAGCTACCCGCGAGGACGAAACGCAAGGCCTTGCCCGAGAAAGAGATGTTCGCCGCAATCGTTCGTGACCGCAAGGGGCGGCTATTGATCGTGGAGCGACCGCCCAGTGGTCTCCTGGGAGGTCTCTGGAAGTTTCCCGGAGGAGAGAAGAGATCAAAGGAAACTACCGTGGAGGCCTTGAGGCGGACGGTCAAAGAGGAGACCGGAATTGGAGTGCGGGTTGGACGGCGGGTCGCCATGGTGGATCACGCCTATAGCCACTTTCGAATGACTCTGCAGGCCTTTCGCTGTTCGCGGCATCCCGCGAATCGCGGCGAGCCGATCTCAGATAAGATCCGCTGGGTATCTCCCCGCTCATTGCACAAGTTCCCGTTCTCCCGGGCCGACCAAAAGATTCTCGAGGCTATAGGGATCGTGGCACCTAAATCGTAACCACAAAGGGCAGAGGTTTGATGAAATCCTGACGAAGACTGTAGGTGTAAGCGCCTTGGGCTGGGATCATGAGGATATCTCCAGGTAGAATGCCGTCCCCCCAGTAGGTATCCCCCCAAACATCATGGGGCGTGCACAGAGATCCCTGGATATGGCAGACTCTCTCCTGAAGGGCCGGCCTGGTTAAGTTCAGGATGGGTGAATAATCGGTCTCGAAACGCTCCCAGCCGATCGCATTGGTACCTGCATCGGTGATGACCAAATCATCCGCCTTCTTGTCCACCACCGTTATGAACAAGTGCATTGCATCGTTACAAATCCACCGACCGGGTTCCAAACAGATCCGGCAAGGAAAAATCTGCGCGAGATGCTTTTTGATCGCAGCGCCAAGTTCGTCGGCGAATATTTCGATGGGTGTTGCCGGCAGCCGAAAGTGGATGTGCGGTGGACCAGCGTTTTGCCCCAGGGCCTTTCGGATCATGCCGGCCGGTGTCCCTTCGGCCCGAAGCCATTCGCCGTGTTCAGGCCAATAACCCCCACCGATATCAATGAACCCAATCTGTTTCCTGACCGGATTGGGGAGATCGGCGATAACGAGGCCGAGATGCTCGATAACCTTGATCTGGGACTCGGGAGATAAGTTCCAGCTGGTATGGAATTGGAGCCCCTCGAGCCGGATATGGGGGCACCGGTGGGCTGCACGCCAAAATTCGCGCAACGCGGTCGGTGCGATACCGAATTTGCGCCAAAGACCCCCGGAGTCGGTTCTCAGTCGAACCCCCGCCCGGATAGTACGGTGATGTTCCGCAGCTATCTTCGCGAGTCGTTGCAACTCCCCGAAACTGTCGATAAGGACGACGACGCAATGGCCGTGCATCAGGGCCAATTCCAGCTCTCCATCCGTCTTCCCGGGCCCACTGAAAATGATGTCACGGGCACCCAGGTCCAAGGCCATTTCAAGTTCAAGGCCGCTTGAAACGTCCAAGCCATAGTCCGATTCGAGGAGTGTCTTGGCAACAGCCGGATGGTTGTTGCTTTTGAGCGCGAAGTAGAACGCGGGCTGCGGCAGCGCGCGCGAAAATGCCCGCCGGAACTGCCCAGCCTTTTCCTGCAGCACGGACGACTCCAGAATATAGAGGGGAGGCGTATGCTTTTCGAACACCACGTCGTAACGGTCCCTGCGATCGAGATATTGCTGGACAAAGCCCCGGAGTTCCTCCGATGGGAGCAAGGGGGTCGTTTGCATGAGGATCGTATGGAAATCAGAGGGGGTGGTTGGGTCTTCGGAAATCATGTCATGTTATTCAACCTCGATCGCGAGGGCCGTGAGCAGTTCCTGACATTGGGTCTCTATAGCACGGCCTTCGGCGGGCAGAAAGATAATGTGTCCCAATATCCAGGAATCGTAGTCTACGGGCGGCGTCCGTATCGTATATCCTGGTTTGCGGGGGAGGTGTACCTCCAGGACCCGCGGGTCCTGATATAAAGGCCTGGCGTCAATACGTCGTAGCACTCCGCTCTTACCGGCATGCACGCGCAAACCGACGTAGGTCTTGCCGTCAGATGATCGAACCGTTCGGAGCGGACGCTGTCGGGCAAAGTCGAGATTCAACTTAAGAATATCCAGATTCCAGCCTCTCCGGAGCAAAAAGGGCAGGCAATCTCCGCCGGGGCGCGGAGCCATCTCCAGGAACAGAGGTTGTCCGTTGCGGACAAGGAAGTCTAGCATGCAGATCGCCCTCGAGACCCCGAGTGCGTGGGCGCTCTGGTAAAGAGTCCGGTGGAACTCCGTCGTCTCAAAAGTCGCCGGGAGGGACGGCAATAAGGCATAAGCCTGAGCCGTCCCGAAAGGACCGTCCTTGAATAGGAACTTGCGGGAAAGCCGCAGTACCTCCACCCGTTCGTCTTCGACCAAGAAATCGCAGCTGAATTCTTGCCCGACAACAAGCTCTTCGGCTACGATCGAGCGCCCATCAGAGGTCAAGCCGGCATACAATCGGCCGGATCGGCGTTGTTCCAATCCCGCTCTGATTTTCTGGAAGTTTATCTGGCACTGCCGGTCGTCGTGGGAGCTGAAGACAAGCTCACTGCCGCTGCCGCCGACCGGTTTGAGAACACAGGGACCACCAATGTGGCGCAGAAAGGCGACGGCTTCGGCTTGCGAGGCGACCCGCCGGGCGCGGGGGCATGGGACGCCGTGGCGATGCCAAAGGAGCTTGGAACGGAATTTGTCGCGGCAGTTTCGAACCGCCTCTATCGTGGGATAAGGCAGAGCAAAGTCCCGGGCAAGAAGAGCAGCCAGCGCCATTGATTCGCAATCATAACTCGTGATTCCCACCAGAGAGATTCGTTCTTTGCGAAGGTATGGCTGCAAAGCGTCGCGGACACGCTGAGGATCAGAAAGGTCAACGACAATTTCTTCGGAGCGAGCCGGCGTCGGCTCTTCGGCGGCGTGCCGAATCGAAGGGTCGGTGAGGAACAGAGCGCTTCCGGGACAACTGTTCCGGATCCAATCGATGTAATCGGCGGTTGTGCCGACCACTAGCACCCTTGGGCTAGGCTGCACGGATCCGGGCTCTATCGGTGCGGGCGAGGAGTGCCCGTGCCTCTATTTTGTAAAGAGGTCGAGGGGTCAGGCGAAACCGCTCCTTCCATTGGAAATCGCCGCACAGGAAATCGACCGACCTCAAGCGCTGATGACATGCCCATTGAAGGTGGTGAAAATTGATCAGCTTGGCAACCCCTGCAAAATCCGCATGCGTGCCTCCTGCAAGAACGGTGTAGGAAGAATTTCGGATGGCGCCGACGTCTATGGCTGCTACCTTGCCGCCGAGAATCACGGATGTTACGCGCAGCATATCATTCGCATGCAGCCAGGCTAAGAGGTTTTCAAAGGATTCCTGAAACCGGGCGTCGCTGAAGTAGGAGTCCTCTCCAAAAGCTTCCAGGTTCAATTGGAACATTCGGTCTATGTCCGCCAGGCAATTATGCCGATAGGAAAGGCCCAACGCCTCCAGACGCGCCAATTCGCGCCTCAGTTTTTTGCGCGATTTGCCTGAGAATTGCTGCCGGTAGGCCTCAAACGAGTAGTCGTACTGCCACGGGGAAAAGAGATATCCGGTCTCGTCCACCTCCGGGCTCGCACCTTGTAATAAGGCGGATTCAAGGGTGAGGTACCGGATTTGGACCGCTTCCGGAATATCGTCAAACAACGCTCTGAACACGCTCGGATCCCGGGCCAGGATCCGATTTTGTTCCAGCCAGGTCTTTCCTTGCCAGGTCTCGCCCGGAAAATGGCCGAAGCACCGTTCCTCTTCGATCCAACTCAAAGCCAGAAGGCCCTCGACACGACCATCGCGGTTGGCAACCACAAAGTAGGGCGAATGGTTGAACGCCTTCTGAAAGCATGCTCGAACGGCCCACAAGTCAAAAATTTGCTCAGTGGGCCAGTTTTGCTCCCAGAGCCGTTGTCCCTCCTCGAGATCCTCGCAAATCCTGACGCGGAGCACGAGACAGCCCCTTTCATCGTCTCAATGTTACATTCAAAATACTATGGGTGCCGCCGAAGAAGCGCTGAGCGAAGTCCTTAACGTGCTCGGGGTTGTAGGGCTTACAACTGAATACGTCCAGGTAGGTGCTGTTTGTCTGATTGGCAAAGTGAGCGGAGATCAACGAGGTTTCAATCAACTGGACCATCGAGTATCCCGCGACCCGCTCATCTTCTCCGAAATGAACCACCCGGGTTTGCTGAAAGCGTTTCATTTGAATGAGGTCGCACAACTCCGCGACAAAACGTCGAATTTCATCCGGATTGCGAATCATCTCAGGATCACAGTTGTAGATATCGATTGCAGAGGCTATGCCCCATACCTTCTGGGCGATGGCTGTCTGCATGATCATGTCGCCGTTGACACCTGTCCAGTCTCTGAGCGGGTCGAACAGTTGGCCTTCCACGGTTGCGTTTATCAATCTCAGATTCTCCTTTCCGTCGATCTTACCCCCAGCGCCACGTGAAGGGGTCATCCGGGAACCCTGACCCTCTCTGTTCGCCGGTCCTGGTTTTCCAGTGCTTTGTTCCTTAGGATTCCCCTTGAATAAATTCTTCCCAGAGCTCTTCTCTTGGATTCCGTTCGCGGTTTGAACGCTTCCTGAAATCTTTGCGCTTGCGATGGATGTCTTCTTCATCGCCATCTTGAGGGTCGCGTCGTTTGGTCGGCATCTTTACCTTTGGTGCCGGCTCATCCCAGTCGCCGATGTCCGATTTTTTCATGGCCCGTGATGTCCTTTTGCATTTCACTCGCCTTTGCCAGGATGCCCCGTGCGGAAGCCCGGGGAGGAATAGCGACAAGTGACCACGGCGTAGCCAAATGGGCGAAGCCGGGTGGCTTCGGCGGAGTTCCGCTTTAATGATTTTTAGATGCCCCGCGCGGGAGCGCGGGGTGCTTCACTAGTTCCGTGGTCGGCCCTTGTCTTGCGGCTCGCCGATGCACATTTAATGCCAGCGGAGGTTAATTTGCAACTTATTAATAATACGATAAAAAAATGTGGCAGAGCACCTAAAATATCTCCTACAGACGATCATAATGGCATACAGATACCTAATTCATCGAAAATATGTATTGAAATACCGAAAAGAGGAGAATATGATCTGTCTGAGTCCCTGTTTTTGAACTGCGGCTAGGAGAATGATCTCCCGATCTCTCCTGTATATGGCGATTAGCTCGAAAATATAGGATCTTTGACTGATCGAAAAGCGGCGGAGCCGATCGGCTCTCTTGACCGTCGGCTTATAAAATCGGCATTCGGATTCTGATATTTGAGGTGTGACATGCTGCTACGGCTGGTAATGGCCATCAAAGATAAGAGACTGCGGAGCGCTCTCCAGAGCGATTTCTCGGAGTCCGACGTCCAGGTAGAATGCTTTGGGCATTTGCGGAACGCCTGGCAAAAGATCGGGCGCAGCTGCGGGGACGTGATCGTCATCAGTGAGTCGCTCATCTTGCGCCCCGCCGACACCGGGATCGCATTTCTGAATAATTTGCCCGAGAGCCCGACCACCGTGGTTCTTCACGAAAGCGACTCTTCCGAAGAACATGCCAAGCTGGCGGCGGCAGGGGCTGATGTCGTCCTCTATGAGGGAATTTCGCGAAGGAGTCTTTTTGAGGCGATTGAATCTACCCTGGAGTCCCGTCGACTCTTTATCCAGAAGGAATGGTTGGGGCGCAAAGGCCCGGCCGTTCCTAAGATCAGCGACTTTGACTCGGACAGCGAGATCATGCGTATATTTGTGGATGAGGTGCAGCAAATTGTCTCCAGCGATTCTCCCATTCTGCTCTCCGGGGAAACCGGGGTGGGCAAAGAACATCTGGCAAAGGCGATTCATTCGGAAAGCCCGCGGTCAAAAGGCCCTTTCATTCCGATCAACGCAGCAGCCGTCCCCGAACAGCTGCTTGAGAGCGAGCTTTTTGGGCACGAACAGGGTGCCTTCACGGGAGCAGCGCGGTACAGGCGGGGTGCCTTTGAGCTGGCGCATGGCGGTACGATTTTTTTGGACGAAATCGGAGAGATGCCGTGGCATCTGCAGGCCAAACTGCTGCGCGTACTTCAGGATTACGAAGTCCGGCCCCTGGGGGGTGAAAAGACGTTCGGGGTGGATGTTCGCGTTATCGCGGCCACCAATCGAGACTTGGAGAAAGAAACTGCCCGCGGAAGTTTTCGGAAGGATCTTTACTATCGGATAAGCGTTTTAATGCTGACCATCCCTCCGCTGCGTCGCCACAAGGAGGATATTCCCAGTATGGCGCGCCGCTTTGTTGCCCACTATCGCCATAAGGTTGGACGTGAAGTCAACCGCCTATCGGAAGAGGCCCTCGAGTCTCTTTGCAATTATGATTGGCCGGGGAATGTGCGCGAGCTGATGAATGTCATCGAACGCGCGATGTTGATCTGCAGGTCGGAAGAGATCACCTTGATGGACCTGCCCGAGAACTTTCGCAAAAGCCTTAGTTCAGTCAGCCCGCTCCCCTCGGAGGTCCACTTTGCGTCCGCCGAGTGGGCCGACCAGACCCTGGCGGAAGTCCTGCGAGGTGTCCAAGGTCACGTCGAGAAGCGGTATCTCGAGATGGCACTCACAAGGGCAAACGGACGTGTCGGAGAAGCGGCGCGTATTGCCGGCATTCATCCCAGGGGGTTGTATAACAAGATGAAACGGCTGGGCCTCCGCAAGGAGGACTTCAAAATCAACAGAAGGGCGCAAGGCCTTCACCGAGCTGAAGTATAAACGAGGGCCTTCCACCCATGTGGGTTAGACCGAATAACTCCAATCCGCGAAAGACTCCTCATGTCGGAGTTCTTACCTTAGCGGTATCACCAGTTGCCTTGCCATTTTCGGCAAAGCAAATGCTATGTGTATCTCTAGCAAGCTTGGCGAGCAGGCAACGAATAGATCCTGCCGCGTCTGGAGCAAGTCAGGCTCACCTCCTTCTGGGGTCAACCTATTACCAGACTTTCCGGGCTCAGATATCATTCAAATGCTCCCGCGCTTTCTGCGAACACGATCTTACCGTCGACAATCGTCATGAGCACAGGGATCTCGCCGATCCTGTGTGGATCGACGGAGAGAATATCGTCACCGATGACACAGAAGTCAGCAACTTTGCCTATCTCGATCGACCCTTTGACAGCTTCCATGTGATCCTGCCAGGCACCGTTGATGGTGTAGGTCCGAATCGCTTCCGGCACCGTGAGGCACTCTTCCGCACCGCTCACCTTGCCGGACACCAGACCCTCTCGCAACACGGCCGCCTGAACTCCCATCCGCCAGTTAGGGTACGTCACCGGAGCGTCTGAGCTGCTTGTGAGGTTGAGCCCTGCGTTGAGGACCGTGCAGGTGGGCCACTCGTAGGCGGCTCGTTCCTCTCCCACAACGGCTGGCTCAAAGTCGGAGATCATCACGCTGATAAAGGGCTGCATCGCGATCCCGCAGTTGTGTTGGGCCATAACAGTGGCCTTCTGGGAGCTAATAAAATCCCCGTGAATGATATAGTGGCGCGGGTCGCCACCTGGGTTCTCCTTGATAGCCTCAACAAAGCCGTCGACGGCGGCGTCGATCGCTCGGTCGCCCGTGGCGTGCAGTCCGATCTGAAAATCGTTCCGGTGGACCAGTTTGATCATCTCGATCAGGTTGGTGCGCTGCTCTGCATCGGTCTGGCCGGGGATGACCGATCTGCCGTGACCGGCGTTACCGCTGGTATAGTCCTCGTTCATCCAGGACGTGTAGGTGAGTGGGATGCCGTCGGCAAAGATCTTGACCCCAGGGAACTGAAGCCACGCTTTGTCGACGTTGGTCGGGACCTTGAAGGTCTTGATCCCATTTTCCAAATCCTCATAAGTCAGGGCGCCATAGTCACCGAGCAATAGGAGGACGGCCACCCGGGCGGTCAGCGTGTCTTCCGCCAACAATTCCTGGTAGAGATCGACAAACTGGGCGCTCATCACGCCGTACAGGAAGGTCTCCCCGCCCGGTCCGATGGCGGCGTCCGTGAAGCTCGTGACGCCGTTGGTATTCAGATGACTGAGCGTTGTTAGCAAGGCCGTCTTTTTCTCCTCCCGCGTCAGAAGGGGCACATGAGCGGCTACCAGCGCCTGGGCACCGGGTTCCTTGAAGATCCCGGTCGGCTCCCCGTTCTCATCCCGTTCGATCTCTCCCGAGGGTGGATCCGGGGTTTCTTTCGTAATGCCGGCAATCTCGAGCGCCTTGCTGTTGACCAACAGGGTGTGGACGGAAAAATCAGTAAAGGCCACCGGGTGATTCGGGGAGACGGCATCCAGGTCCGATTTGCGGGGCAGCTTGGACGGATCGTTGCGGCACTCCTCAAGGGAACTCTGATCCCAGCCGAAACCGCGAATCCACTCTCCCACCGGGACCTCCGGCACTTTTTGGCGCAGCGCTTCAACCATGTCGGGAATCGATTTCACCGTGGGGTAGGTCAAGTCCAGCGACAGGGGCGGCCGGCTGGCTCCGAAAAAGGGTGCGTGCATGTGGGACTCGTTGATCCCAGGCAGCAGCGGTTTGCCGCGAAGATCCAACACACGCGCGTCGGATGCGATGTAATCCTTGACATCATCATTGGAGCCGACGGCCACGATCTTGCCGTCTTTCACCGCCACGGCCTGCCGGATGCTGAAGTCCTTGTCCACGGTGATGACTTTGCCGTTCCTGATGACTAAATCAGCTTTCATTTCTGCCTCCTTTTTTGGTGGGTTCGTCTTGAACACAGAAAATTCCCCGTTCAGACCTTGCGGCGCCCAGGCATCCGTTGCAGGAGATGCAGGTCGCCTTACGCAGATCGCCGGATTGCCAGCGGGCAATCAATCCCGGTTCACGGACCAGGGGCCGGCACAAGGCGACGTAATCCGCATAGCGCTCATTCACCAGACGTTCGGCCAAGAAATAAGAGCGGATCCCACCGACTAGGATCACCGGCGCCTTGATCTTTTTCTTAAATGAGCGGGCGGCCCTTCGAAAGTAGCCTTGATCACGCTCAAAAATGATCTCTTTGCGAAAGGGACTGTATTTCCCCGAAAGGAGGGCGCCGCCGCTCAACTCGACGGCGTCGACACCGGCGCGATCCAGGATGGCCCCGATTTGCAGCGAATCTTCACCCGTTAGGCCGCCCTTAAGAAAGTCCTCGGAATTGAGTTTCACGAAGATGGGATAATATCGTCCGACGGCCTGGCGGATGGTCTGGTACGCCTCAAGGAGGATGCGGGCGCGATTCTCAACGCTGCCGCCATATTCATCGTCGCGTTGGTTAAAAGCCGGTGACAGGAATTGATTGAGCAAGTAGCCATGGGCGGTGTGGATCTGAACCCCGTCGAACCCGGCTGTTTTGGCCCTCAAGGCAGCAGCGCCAAACGCATCAACGACACGGCGGATGTCCTCAGCGGTCATCATCTGACCACCGCTATCTAGGATGTCTAGATTACCGGAGGGACCTGCAGGCGGGCGACCGCTCAATTTGGGATCGGATCTCAGTCCCCCGTGGGCCAACTGAACAACAATCCGCCCTCCCTCCCGGTGAATCGCTTCGGTCAACCGGCTGAGACCTTCGACATGCGCATCGCGGTCAATGCCGAGCTGCCGTGGGGTAGCCTGACCGTCTGAACTCACATAGGCATGGCCGGTGATGATCAGCCCCACCTTGCCATTGGTCAGCTCAAGGATGAGGTCGACCA